>NZ_WPCF01000204.1 GCF_009741975.1 Halobacterium sp. CBA1126
TTCGACCGTCTCGTCGACGGTCTCGCGACCTTCCTCCTCGACGGTTTCGCCGACGTCTCCTCCACGCTGGCTTCGACCGGTCTCGTCGACGGTCTTCGCCGACCTTCTGCTCGACCGTCTCGCCCACGGACTTCTCGACGCTGGCCTCCACGGTCTGTTCGACCGTCTCCCCGACCTTCTCGTCGACCGTCTCCTCGACGGTGTCGCTGACGGCCTGGGTCATCCAGTCGGGGTCGAAGCGCGCCATCTTCCACGCGATGTGGATGACGAACGACGCCAGCACCCCGAACCCGAACGCCAGCCCCGTCCGGGTGCCGACGACCGAGAACAGCACGACGGAGACGAAGATGAGCACGCCGTACGCGAGGTCCGTGAGGCTGTCGACGCGGTTCGGGTTCACGTCACCACCCCCGGGCGTGCGGCGGCGTCCGCGCTCGCCGTGGCTGTCGTCTGTGATGCGCGCGGCCGTGTGTAGCCCGGCGCTAGCGGGCTACGCTGGACGAGAAATGTGATACCCGAACAGAGGGCTCGCACGGAGAAAGGGATTCCGATGGGAGAGGGACGAGCCCCCTCGGGACGCCGGACCCCAACAGGTAAGTAGCCGGTGGTATCACTAGGGAATATGCCGTTCGACTCGTTCGCCGACGCAGACGAAGCACAGGTCACGCGCGCAATCGCCCGCCAGTGGACCGAGGAGTTCATCGACGACACCGAGACCGACGTCATCGTCGTCGGCGGCGGCCCCTCCGGACTGATGGCCGCCAAGGAACTCGCCGAGCGCGACGTCGACGTCACCGTCGTCGAGAAGAACAACTACCTCGGCGGCGGGTTCTGGCTCGGCGGCTTCCTGATGAACAAGCTCACCGTCCGCTCGCCCGCCGACGACGTCCTCGACGACCTCGGCGTCCCCTACGAGTACGACGACGAGACCGAGGGCCTCGCGGTCGCGGACGGCCCGCACGCCTGCTCGGCGCTCATCAAGGCCGCCTGCGACGCCGGCGCGCGCGTCCAGAACATGACCGAGTTCACGGACGTCGTGGTGCGGGACGACCACGAGGTCGCGGGCATCGTGATGAACTGGACGCCCGTCCACGCGCTCCCCCGCGAACTCACGTGCGTCGACCCCATCGCCGTCGAGTCCGAGGTCGTCATCGACGCCACCGGGCACGACGCCGTCGTCGTCTCCAAGCTCCAGGAGCGCGGCGTCGTCGAGGCCG
>NZ_WPCF01000160.1 GCF_009741975.1 Halobacterium sp. CBA1126
CGCCGAGCATCTCGCGGGCGGCCAGCGGCCCCCGGTCGGCGAGGTCGACGAGCAGGCCGAGGTGCCAGTCGTCGTGGCACGCGGTGACGACGCGGCGCGCGGGCTCGGGGACCGCCGCCGCGAGCGCGTCGAGTGGCGCGTCGCCCTCGGCGGGTTCGAGGGCGTCGTTGGGGAGGTGGCGTTCGTCGCCGGTCTCGGGGTCGCGGACGAGGCTGCTGTCGCTGCTCTGCTTGAGGAGGAGGTAGCGGCGGCCGTCGTCGTCGCGGACCGTGCGCATGCGTGAGTGCAGCGGCCGGGGCGCGTTAGGCCTTCCGGCGTCAGTCGTCGAAGTCGGCGTCCCCGTCGGTGTAGCGCTGGTAGCGCCAGTAGCCGAACGCGAACAGCGCGAGGCCGAGGACGACCGCGAGGCCGCCGTACCGCCAGCGGCCGCGGAAGCCGACGAACATCGCGCCGATGCTGACGGCCAGCAGCGCGACGTTGAACGTCACGACGAGCGTCCAGAAGCGGCGGCGGAGGCCCGCGGGGGCGTCCGAGCCGTCGGGAATCTCGGGCTGGCTGACGGACGGGACGTCGACCTTGGGCGCGAGCTCCTGTTCGGCTTCGCTGGGTTCGTCGTCCAGGAAGTCGTGGTCGCCGTCCGCGTCCTCTTCGTCGAACACGCTCGGAGAAGGGCGGCGTCGGTGGAAAAGCGTTGCCTATCAGAGCACGTCGCCCAGCGACACGGCGTTGGTCGCTTTGAGCCACGCGAGCGGATTGTCGGCGTCGTAGAACACGACCCCGTCCTCTGTGTCGTAGGACTCGACGGTGTCTCGGGCCTCGTCACTCTCGGGCAGCTGCGGGACGTCGTTGTGGCGATGCGCGTCGCCCGCTGCGTGGTCAGTCACGTCGGTCACCTCGGACTGTGGTAAGAAGTAGCATACCATAAGCCTTCTCCCGATGGCCGATTTCGCCGCCCGGAAGGGCGAGTTTTTAGGCGACAGGGGCGAACGTTGAGGTAATGGAAGACACGGACCTCTCCGAGTTCATGCACGAGGGGAGCGACGCCGCCGGCGACTCGGCGGACGCGCCCGAGGACGCGGTCCGCGCGGAAGCGGAAGTCGTCGCGGGGGACGGCGACCCCGTCGTGGACGAGATCGTCTCCGCGGAGGCCGAGGCGCTGCCGGACGCCGACGGCGACGTCGAGCTGATGGTGACGCAGGTCGACTACACGGTGGAGGGCGACGGCGACCGCGAGCGCCCCGTCGTCCACGTGTTCGGCCGCACCGAGGACAACACCGCCGAGCACGTCCGCGTCCACGGGTTCCGGCCGTACTTCTACGCGCCCACCGAGAGCGTCGACGAGGACGACCTCGCGCAGGACGTCATCACGGGCAGCGAGGAGACCGACGAAAACGGCGAGCCCTACGAGTCCATCCGCGGCGAGAAGCTCACGAAGATCTTCGGCCGCACGCCGCGGGACGTCGGGAACGTCCGCGACCGCTTCGACCACTACGAGGCGGACATCCTGTTCCCGAACCGCCTGCTCATCGACAAGGACATCACCAGCGCGCTCCGCGTGCCCGATCGCCGCGCCGACGACGGCGCCGTCTACGTCCACCACGACGAGATCGAGACCTGCGAGGTGGCCGCCGACGTCCGCGTCAACACCTTCGACATCGAGGTCGACGACCGCTCCGGGTTCCCGGAGGACGGCGAGGAGCCCATCGTCTGCCTGACGAGCCACGACTCCTACCGCGACGAGTACGTGGCGTGGCTCTACGAGGCGCCCGACGCGACCGCGCCGTCGCCGGAGGCGCTGGTCGACCACGACCTGATGGACGAGGGCGCCGACCTCGAAGTCCGGGCGTTCGACAGCGAGGAGGCGATGCACGAGGCGTTCCTCGACTACCTCGCGGAGACCGACCCGGACGTGCTGACGGGGTGGAACTTCGACGACTTCGACGCCCCCTACTACATCGACCGGCTGGACGAGCTCGACCCGTACACGGACCGCGACCTCGACTCCGACCGGCTCTCCCGCGTGGAGGAGGTGTGGACGTCGGGCTGGGGCGGCCCGAACGTGAAGGGCCGGGTGGTCTTCGACCTGCTGTACGGCTACCAGCGGATGCAGCGCTCGGAGCTGGACTCCTACCGGCTGGACGCGGTCGGCGAGAAGGAGCTCGACGCCGGGAAGGAGCGGTACACGGGCGACATCGGCGACCTCTGGGAGGACGACCCCGAGCGCCTGCTGGAGTACAACGTCAGGGACGTGGAGCTCTGCGTGGAGATCGACCGGAAGCAGAACATCGTCCCGTTCTGGAAGGAGGTCGCGGAGTTCGTCGGCTGCAAGCTCGAGGACGCCACCACGCCCGGGGACGCGGTGGACCTCTACATCCTGCACAAGGCCCACGGCCGGTTCGTGCTGCCGTCGAAGGGCCAGCAGGAGAGCGAGGACTACGAGGGCGGGGCGGTCTTCGACCCCATCACGGGCGTCCGCGAGAACGTCACCGTGCTGGACCTGAAGAGCCTCTACCCGATGTGCATGGTGACGACGAACGCGTCGCCCGAGACCAAGGTCGACCCCGAGGCGTACGACGGGGAGACGTACCGCGCGCCCAACGGCACGCACTTCCGGAAGGAGCCGGACGGCATCATCCGCGAGATCATCGACGAGACGCTCGCGGAGCGCGAGCAGAAGAAGGCCGCGCGGAACGAACACGACCCCGACAGCGAGGCCTACGACCGCTACGACCGCCAGCAGGCCGCGGTGAAGGTCATCATGAACAGCCTCTACGGCGTGCTGGGGTGGGAGCGGTTCCGCCTCTACGACAAGGAGATGGGCGCCGCCGTCACCGCGACGGGCCGCGAGGTCATCTCGTTCACGGAGGAGGCCGCCAACGAGATCGGGCACGAGGTCGCGTACGGGGACACGGACTCCGTGATGCTGGAGCTCGGGCCGGACCTCTCGAAGGAGGCGGCCATCGAGGCGTCGTTCGACATCGAGGAGCACATCAACGGCGCCTACGACGAGTTCGCCAGCGAGGAGCTCAACGCCGACGAGCACCGCTTCGAGATCGAGTTCGAGAAGCTCTACCGGCGGTTCTTCCAGGCCGGGAAGAAGAAGCGCTACGCCGGCCACATCGTCTGGAAGGAGGGCAAGGACGTCGACGACATCGACATCACGGGCTTCGAGTACCAGCGCTCGGACATCGCGCCCATCACGAAGCGCGTCCAGCGCCGCGTCATCGAGCTCGTCGTGAAGGAGGGCGACGTCGACGCCGTCGAGGAGTACGTCCACGACGTCATCGAGGAGTTCCAGGAGGGCGACGTCGACGTCGACGACATCGGCATCCCGGGCGGCATCGGGAAGCGGCTGGACAACTACGACACGGACACCGCCCAGGTGCGGGGCGCGAAGTACGCGAACCTCCTGCTGGACACGAACTTCCAGCGCGGCTCGAAGCCCAAGCGCGTCTACCTCCGGAAGGTCCACCCGGACTTCTTCCGGGAGCTGGAGGCCGAGAACCCCGACCTCCGGGACGACCCGCTGTACGTGGAGTTCAAGACCGACCACGACGTCATCTGCTACGAGTACGCCGACCAGATCCCCGAGGAGTTCGAGATCGACTACGACGTGATGCTGGAGAAGACCCTGAAGGGCCCCATCGAGCGCATCCTCGAGGCGCTGGACGTCTCGTGGGACGAAGTGAAGAGCGGGCAGACCCAGACCGGCCTCGGGAGCTTCATGTAGTCAGTCGCTGCGGACCGACTGCGCCCGCTGGACGTCGCGCTCGAGGCGGTCTGCGTGTTCCAGCCGGAGGTCCCGCGCCCGCTCCCGGGAGACCGCGCCGTGCCCGTCGAGCTCGCTCGTGAGCGGTTCGTAGGCGTCGACGTCGAACCCCATGCGGTCGAGGTACGCGCGGACGGCCGAGGAGTCCAGCCCGTCGCGGATGGCGGCGTCGACGTAGTCGCGGACGTCCTCGAACGGCGGCGCGACCACGCCCGACTCGGCGACGCGGCCGTCCTCATCCACTTCGAAGCCGTCCTCGCGGACGCGCTCGACGACGC
>NZ_WPCF01000117.1 GCF_009741975.1 Halobacterium sp. CBA1126
GGCGAGCGCGACGCGCTGCTGCTGGCCGCCCGAGAGCTCGTCCGGGTCGCGGTCCTCGAACCCCGCCAGGTCGACGAGCTCCAGTAGCTCCGCGACGCGCTCGTCGGCCGTCCGGCCCGCGGGCGGGTCGCGGAAGCGCAGTCCGTACGCGACGTTCTCGCCGACGCTCATGTGCGGGAACAGCGCGTAGCTCTGGAAGACGATGCCCACGTCGCGGTCCTCGGGCGGCACCCCGGAGACGGAGTCGCCTCCGAAGCGCACGTCGCCGCTGTCGGGCTGCTCGAACCCGGCAATCAGGCGCAGCGTCGTCGTCTTCCCGCAGCCCGAGGGGCCGACCAGCGTGAAGAACTCGCCGTCCCGGACGTCCAGCGTCACGTCCTCGACGGCGGTGGTCGCGCCGAACTCGCGGGTCGCGCCGTCCAACTGGAGGCTCGTCACGGTCGGTACCTCCCCCCGACGCGGTCGATGACCACGAAACTGGCGGCTGTCACCGCGAGCAGAATCGTCCCCATCGCCGCCGCCGGGCCGACGCTCGGGCCCGCGGCGCGGTCGACGAGGTAGCGCTTCAGCGCGACGGGCATCGTGTACGCGTTCTCCCCGGCGAGCAGCACGGTGGCGTCGAACTCGCCGATGCTGAGCGCGAACGCGAACGCCGCGCCCGCGAGCACGCCCGGCCACACGAGCGGCAGTTCGACGTCGTACAGCGCCCGCACGCGGCTCGCGCCGAGCGCTCGCGCGGACTCCACGAGCCGGTCGTCGACGGCCGCGAGCATCGGCGCGACGTTCCGCACGACGAACGGGTAGCCCGCGATGGCGTGGGCGGCGACGACGACCGCGGCGCCGACGACGCTGACGCGGTAGCCGAACAGCTCCACGCCGAACACCAGCGACTGCAGCATCCCGAAGCCGACGACGATGCCCGACACCGCGATGGGCGCCATCAGCACGGCGTCGACGACCTTCCGGCCGCGCCCGCCGCGCGCGGAGAACGCCGCGATGACGACGCCCATCGGGAGCGCGAGCGCGAGCGCGCCCACCCCGAACAGCAGGGAGTTCCGCACCGCGACGGAGGGCTGCGTGCGGCTGCCGGCCTGCTGTTCGAGGAGGAAGCGCCACCACTCCAGCGTCGGGTCCGAGAGCCCGCCGACGCTCGCCAGCACCATCGACGCCAGCGGCGCGAGGAAGACGACCGCGACCGCGACGCCGTAGGCGCCGACGCCGGCGCGCACGAGCACGCCCTTGACGTCGCCGAGGTCGAGCGCGAACAGCCGGTCGCGGGGCAGCGGGTTCGCCGCGCCGCCGCCCGCGCGCCGCGCCTCGTAGCGGAGGTAGACGTACGTCAGGCCGAGCGAGACGGCGGTCTCGAGCGTGGCGAGCGCGGCCGCGGTCTCGTAGTCGAGCTGCTGGACGCGCGCGTACAGCCACACCTCCACGGTCGCCAACTGGAGGCCGCCCAGTCCCAGCACGATGGGGAACGTCATGAACGTGAACACGAACGTCAGCACCGCGCTCGCCGCGAGCGCCGGCAACAGCTGGGGCGCCACCACGTCCCGGAACGCCCGCAGCGGGCTGGCGCCCAGCGAGCGCGCGGTCTCGACGGCGCTGGCGTCGACGTTCTCCCACGCGGACGCGACCATCCGCGTGACCAGCGGCGCGTTGTAGAACGCGTGCGCGAGCACCACCACTTCGAGCGTGTACAGCAGTTCGACCTTCCCGAGGCCGAGCGCCGTCAGCACGCCGTTGAGCGTGCCGTTCGTCCCGAACGTCGCGACGAACCCCGCGACCACCATGATGGAGGGGAGCACGAACGGCAGGATGGTCAGCGACTGGAGCGTGCGCCGGCCGGGGAACTCGAAGCGCGCGAGCACGTACGCGCCCGGCAGCCCGAGCGCGACGCTCGCGAGCGTCGACAGCGCGGCCTGCCACGCCGTGAACCCGAACAGCCCCTTCCGGACGGCGGGGTACGAGAGCCACACCTCGGGCAGCACGCCCGACCAGCCGGCGTGGACGCGCACGCTCGCCAGCCACGCGAGCACGTCGCCGGGGACTCGCGCGGGGTGCGCGAACAGGCCGTGCGCGGCGCCCATGTAGAACTCGCTGGCGAGGACGTCGCGGACGGGTGCGGCGGCGTTCCCGAACGCCTCCACGAACACCGTCCAGACTGGGTAGTAGAAGACGACCGCGAGCACGAGCGCCGTCACGGCGCCCACGGCCGGGAGGACCAGTCGGTCCGCGTCGTCGGCGAGCCGGCCGCCCGCGCGGGACAGCCAGTCGGTCACGCGCGTCAGTTGCTCGCGACCAGCTGGGCCCACGACTCGGTCCATTCGTCGAGGTTCCCTGCGAGCTCCTCGTAGGTAAACGTGACCGGCTCGGGCGGCTCCTTCGCGTACTCCGCGTACCCCTCGGGCAGCGACGCGGTGGTGGTCGCGGGGATCTGGACGTTCAGCCGCGCGACGTTCGCCTGCGCCTCGTCGGTGAGCACGAAGTCGACGAACTCGGCGGCCGTCTCGGCGCGGTCGCTGTCGGCGAACCGGCCGACCGTCTCGGGGTTCGCGTACCCCTGGTCGTTCAGGAAGCTGATCTGGTGGTGGGGGAGCTCCTCCTCGCTGTTGTAGTACACCTGGTCGGTGGAGTAGGAGACGACGATGGGGCGTTCGCCCGCGAGGAACGCGTCGTAGGCGGGCTGCCAGTCGTCGAGCACGCGCACGTCGTTCTCGAGGAGGCCCTCCCAGTAGTCGAGGTAGCCGTCAGTCCCCTTCTCGTGGATGGTCCAGAGGAGGAAGGCGAGCCCGGGGTCGCTGGACTGGGCGTTCTGCGCGAGCAGCGTCCCCTCGTACTCGGGTTCGAGGAGCGCGTCGAACGTCTCCGGGTTGTCGACGTCGGTGCTGTCGTAGACGGGCGTGATGTACCCCGTGTCGTAGGCGACGACGCGGTTCTCCGGGTCGACCTCCAGGCTCTCCTTGACGTCGTCGTCGTTGGTGAGGTCAGCGCGCAGGTCGTCGAAGAGGTCCTTGTCCGGCAGGGACTCGTCGACGCGCACGAGGTCCGGCGTGTTCAGCCCGACGAAGAGGTCGGCGTCGATGCCGACGTCCTGCTGTTTGCGCTGGATGAACTCGTTGATGCCGTTGCTCGGCGCGGTGTACTCGATGTCGGTGTCGTGGTCGGCCTCCCACTGCTCTTTCAGCCACCGGCCGGCGGTCCCCTCGTCGCCGAAGAAGGAGTCGTAGGTCGCGATGCGCAGCGGGCCGTCCGGCTCGCTGGTCGTGCCCGTCGTCGTCCCCTCGGTGGTCGCGCCCGAGGTGGTGTTCGTCCCCTCGCTGTCGCCCTGCTCGACCTGCAGGCAGCCGGCGGTCAGCACGCCGGCGACGCCGACGCCCGCGGTCTTCAGGTAGTTGCGCCGTCTCATTACCCGGTTGTTTCTCCGTGTGGTAGAAAAGGCCGTCGCTTCCGGCGCTCACTCCCGGACCGCGAGCCCCGCCGCCAGCGCCGAACGCTTTTCACAGTGCCCGCGGTAGCCCTCGGTGTGCCCTCGTCCCGAACCACCACGCTGGCCGCCGTGCTCGCCGTGCTCCTCGTCGCCGCCGCGCTGCTGCTCGGCGCCGTGTTCGGGACGGTCTTCTTCGCCGTCACCGCCGCGTACCTCCTCGTGCCGATCCACCGCCGCGTCCAGCGCCTCGGCCTGCCGCCGTGGTGGTCGAGCGCGACCACGGCCGCGCTCGCGTCGCTGGCCGTCTCCGTGCCGATCGCGACCGGCCTCTACGTGCTCACCGAGCGCGCCGACGACCTCCTCGACGCGCTCGAAGCGCTCCCGGAGAGCCTGACGCTGGCGGTCTACGAGTACTCGTACACCGTCGAGGTCGGCACCGTCACGGACGTGGTGCTCTCGTACCTCGCCGACGCTGCGGTCGACGCCGCGGTCGCGCTCCCCGAACTCGCGCTGAAGTTCACCCTGTTCGGCATGGTCGTCTTCGGGCTGTTGCTCGCCCACGAGGACGCCGAGCGCGCGCTCCTCGCGACGATTCCCGGCGCGTACCACGACGTCGCGCGCTCGCTGTCCCAGCGCGCCAGCGCGACGCTGTACGCCATCTACGTCCTGCAGGCGGTCACCGCGCTCGCGACGACGGCCATCGCGCTCCCCGTCTTTCTCGTGCTCGACGTCCCGTACCCGGTCACGCTCGCTGCGCTGTCCGGCCTCCTCCAGTTCATCCCCATCGTCGGGCCGTCGCTGGTCGTCGGCGCGGTCGCGCTCTACTGGGCGAGCATCGGGAACGTCGCCGGCGCCGTCCTCGTCGTCGTCGTCGCGGGCGTGCTGGTCGCGTGGCTGCCCGACGTCCTCGTGCGCCCGCGGCTGTCCCGGCGGACCGCCGACCTCCCGGGGAGCCTCTACTTCGTCGGGTTCACCGGCGGCCTGCTCACGGTCGGCCCCATCGGCATCATCGCGGGGCCGCTCATCGTCGCGCTCGTCGTCGAAGCCGCGGGCCTGCTCGCGGACGAACACCGCGGGACGCAGGTGTCACTGCTGCCCGACGAGTGGCCGTGACTACTCGAGGGGGTGGCCGCGCTCGGTCCAGTCCGTGAGACTCCCCTCGTAGAACGCGACCTCGGGGAAGCCGAGCCAGCGCAACACGACGAACGTGTGGCTGATGCGGCGCGCGGTGTTGCAGTACAGCACCACGCACTCGTCGGGCGTGACGCCGCGTTCGGCGAGCAGCGCCTCGATGTCCTCGCGGGGCTTCAGCCCGCGCGTCTCGTCGTCGACGACCTCCTTCCAGTCGAGGTTCACCGCGCCCGGGATGTGGCCCTCGTCGTACTCCTCGGGTTCCCGGGTGTCCACGACCACCGCGTCCGGGTCGTCGGTCGCCGCGAGCACGTCCTCGGCGTCCACGAACACGTCCTCGCGCGGCGCTCCGGGCTCGTAGTCCGTCGGCGTCACCTCGGTCGCCTCGTCGGTGGTCTCGTGCTCGCGCAGCCACGCGCTGTAGTCGCCGTCCAGCAGCCGGAGGTCGTCGTGGCCGTAGTACAGCGCGGTGACGAGGAAACGCGCCGCGAACACGCCGTGCGTGTCGTCGTACGCGACGATAGTGTCCCCGCGCTCGATGCCCGCCTCGCTCAGCAGCTCCGCCCAGTGGTCGCGCTCGGGCATCATCCCCTCCGGCCCGCCCGTCGCGCGGAACTCGTCGAACGGCACGCTGACCGCGCCCGGGACGTGGCCGATGCCGTCGTACTCCCACGCGTCGCGGACGTCCACGACGGCGACGTCGTCGAGGTGTTCGGCGAGCCAGTCCGCGGACGCGACCCATTCCTCGCTCATGGACGAGGGGACGCACTCGCCGGCCTTAGCCTCCCGGCCGTCGCCGTCACTCCGAGATAGCGGAGCTACTTGCCTGTAAAGTGGATTACACCCGGTACGGCGGCCGGGGACCGCCGACTATGCCGGCGAACTTCGCCGGTACACTCGATGCCCGGGGGAACCTGCCGGCGTAGCCGACAGTTATGAGGATGGGCCGTGAACGGACGAGTATGGCAGAATACGCCAACGACGTACTCGTCACTGCGGACTGGGTCGAGGACCACCTCGACCAGTTCCAGAGTGACGACCCCGAGTACCGACTCGTCGAAGTCGACGTCGACACCGAAGCGTACGAGGACGAACACGCGCCCGGCGCAATCGGCTTCAACTGGGAGACCCAGCTCCAGGACCAGACCCAGCGGGACATCCTCGAGAAGGACGACTTCGAGGACCTGCTCGGCAGCCACGGCATCACCGAGGACTCCACGGTCGTCCTCTACGGCGACAACTCCAACTGGTTCGCCGCCTACGCCTACTGGCAGTTCAAGTACTACGGCCACGACGACGTGCGCCTGCTCGACGGCGGCCGCGACTACTGGCTCGAGAACGACTACCCGACCACCGACGAGGTGCCGGAGTTCCCCTCGCAGGACTACGACGCCGGCGGCCCGCGCGAGTCCATCCGCGCGTACCGCGAGGACGTCGAGAACGCCATCGACCGCGGCGTTCCGCTCGTCGACGTTCGCTCGCCCGAAGAGTACAGCGGCGAAGTCCTCGCCCCGCCGGGACTCCAGGAGACCGCCCAGCGCGGCGGCCACATCCCCGGCGCGAAGAACATCTCGTGGGCCGCAGTGACCAACGACGACGGCACGTTCAAGACCCGCGACGAACTCGAGGAGCTCTACGCCGAGGAAGGCATCGACGGCGAGGGCACCACCGTCGCGTACTGCCGCATCGGCGAGCGCTCGTCGGTCGCGTGGTTCGCGCTCCACGAACTCCTCGGCTACGAGGACACCGTCAACTACGACGGCTCGTGGACCGAGTGGGGCAACCTCGTCGACGCCCCCATCGAGACGGGCGAGGCCGAGTAAGGTCACGAGCGAGGCCTCGAAGTGAAGCGGGGAGCGCGTGCCCGAGCGACGCGAGGGCACGGTCCGCGTGAGCGGTGGCGACCGCGAACGCAGCGCGACCCGCGGAACCGCCGGCGAGTAACGAGACGCACCACCCTTCTTTCGCGCGCCACGCTCCGGTAGCGACGCGTCCGTCACGCGTTCGCCGCGACGACAGCATACAAGCCCCAGCAGCCACTACCACGGGACATGACACCCGACGAGTTCCTCGACGCGGTCCGCGACGACAACGAGACCGCGCTCTCCCGCCTCGGCTCCTCGAAGTCCCTGTACGCCGCCACCGGCGGCGAGATGGACGCCGGCCCCGTCCTCGAAGCCGCCGCCGACGCCGAACACGTCGCCGCGCAGACGTTCCGCGCGTGGGCCGACGACGAACCCCACGAGGAAGCCGCCGACGTCTTCGACACCACCGCCAGCGAGGAGGACGACCACACCGACGCCGTCCTCGCCGAGCTCGACGACTACCAGCCCGCCGACGACGCCACCGGCATGCAGGCGTCCCTCCGCGGCCTCGACGACACGGTCGAACGCGTCGGCGCGCTCGTCGGCCGCGTCCTCGCCACCGAGAAGTCCAAGGAACAGCTCACCGGCTTCTTCGTCGGCCAGGCCGACCCCCAGACCGCGAGCCTGTTCCGCGACCTCAACGACGACCTCGACGACCAGCGCGACCGCGCGCTCGCCCTCCTCGAAACCGTCTGCGAGACCGACGACGACTGGCAGACCGCCAAGGACGCCGCCGACGAAGCCATCCAGGCCGCCTACGACGAGTACACCGAACAGCTCGAAGCCATGGGCGTCAACCCCAAACCGGTCTGCTGAACGACCTTTTGCGCTGCGGGGCGC
>NZ_WPCF01000174.1 GCF_009741975.1 Halobacterium sp. CBA1126
CCGGCGACGAGCGCGAGCACGACGGCGGCGGCGACTGCGGGGAGGGCGAGCGTGTGGCGCGGGGCCATGGTCGGGGCGTGGGAGGCGGCGCGCAAAAACTTGTTCGTGGGCCGGGTGGTCCCGTCCCGGAAACCAAACGGATTTTAAGCGGCCGCGTGTAACCGAGAGACAACAGAGCTGATTTAGCCTATGGAGATGCCACGCCGATTCAACAGCTACTGCCCGCACTGTGACGAACACAACCAGATCGAGGTCGAGAAGGTCCGCACCGGCCGTTCCTCCGGCATGAAGTGGGACGCTCGCCGCACCAAGCGCGCGAACGCCTCCATCGGGAACCACGGCCGCTTCTCGAAGGTGCCGGTCGGCAACAAGCCGACGAAGAAGACGGACCTCAAGTACCGCTGCAACGAGTGCGGTAACGCCCACCTCCGCGAGGGATGGCGCACCGGCCGACTCGTCTTCCAGGACTAACGATGGCGGGAGGATTCTTCAAAGTCGAGTGTCCGGACTGCGAGAACGAGCAGATCGTCTTCGGGAAGGCCTCCTCGGAGGTCGCCTGCGCCGTCTGCGGAACGACGCTCGCGCGTCCGACCGGCGGCGAGGCCGACTTCACGGGTGAGGTCGTCGAGACCGTCGAGGCGAGATGAAGTACGTCGGCTGGCCCGAGGAGGGCGAACTCGTCGTCGGCAAGGTCGACGACATCGAGGACTTCGGCGTGTTCGTCGACCTCGAGGAGTACGAGGACAAGCGCGGCCTCGTACACGTCAGCGAAGTGGCCAGCGGCTGGATCAAGAACGTCCGCGACCACGTCAACGAGGACCAGACGGTCGTCGCGAAGGTCCTCGACGTCGACGAGTCCGCCCAGCAGATCGACCTCTCGCTGAAGGACGTCAACGACCACCAGCGCTCCGACAAGATTCAGGAGTGGAAGAACGAGCAGAAGGCCGACAAGTGGCTGACGCTGGCGTTCGGCGAGGACATGGACGACGACCAGTTCCGCCGCATCGCCAACGAGCTCCTCGGTGAGTTCGGCAGCCTCTACGAGGGGTTCGAGCAGGCCGCGATTCACGGCTACGAGGCCCTCGAGAAGACCGACCTCGACGACGACGAGCAGGACGCAATCGTCGAGACCGCCCGCGAGAACGTCTCCGTGCCGTACGTCACGGTCACGGGGTACGTGACGCTGACGTCGCCCGACGCCGACGGCGTCGACGACGTGAAGGAGGCCCTGCAGGCCGCCGAGGGGAACGGCGAGGTCCCCGACGAGGCCGACCTCGAGGTGACGTACGTCGGCGCGCCCGAGTACCGGATTCGGGTGCAGGCGCCGAACTACAAGACCGCCGAGGACGAGCTGGAGGCCGCCGGCGCCCGCGCCGTCGAGGAGATCGGCGCGCAGGGCGGCGAGGGGAACTTCCACCGCGAGCGCCAGCTCGAAGAGGAATGAAGTCCGACATCCGGGTGTGTTCGGCGTGGCGCGACCGCCACGACCGCCCGGTGTACACGCTTTCTGCGGAGTGTCCCGACTGCGGCGCCGACGCCGTCAACAGCGCGCCGGCGCCGTTCGACCCCGAGGACCCCCACGGGCGCTACCGACGCGCTCTTAAGGAACGCAGCCGCCCTTAGGGTATGGACGAAATCGACATCGCGTGGGAGTCAGAGCCGGCGCTGGACGACCCCGTGTTCGTCGAAGGACTGCCCGGGGTCGGGCACGTCGGGAAGCTGGTCGCCGAGCACGTCGTCGAGGAGGCGGACAGCGAACTCGTCGCTCGCGTGCACAGCGAGCACTTCCCGCCGCAGGTCACCGTCGGGGACGACAGCGTCGCGGAGCTCGCGCACGCCGAGATTCACGCCGTCGACACGGAGGGGCGGGACCTCCTCGTGCTCACGGGCAACCACCAGGCGCAGGACAACGTCGGCCACTACCGCGTCACCGAAGCGGTCCTCGACATCGCCGAAGAGTTCGACGCCGAGGAGCTGTACGCGCTCGGCGGCGTTCCCACGGGGGAGCTCGTCGAGGAGCACGACGTCATCGGCGCCGTCTCCGCCGAGGCCCTCAAGGGGCGCCTCGAGGACGCGGGCGTGGAGTTCCGCAGCGAGGAGCCCGCCGGCGGCATCGTCGGCTCCAGCGGCCTCCTGCTCGGACTGGGCGGCCGCCGCGGCTTCGACGCCGCCTGCCTGATGGGCGAGACCTCCGGCTACCTCGTGGACCCGAAGGCCGCGAAGGCCGTGCTCGCGGTGCTCGAGGAGATGCTCGGCTTCGACCTCGACGAGGAGGCCCTCGACGACCGCGCCGAGGAGATGGAGGAGGTCGTCAGCCGCCTCCGCGAGATGGAGGATGGCCCGAGCCCGGGCGGCGAGGAAGACCTCCGATACATCGGGTAACTGTTCTCGCAACCGCCGGACCTAACCCCGCGTAGCGCCGACTGGGGGCCGTGAGCGACACTCCGCCGTGGCTGGCGTTCGGCGAGCGCGCCGCGTACGTGCCGGCAGCGGACGCGCTCGTGCTCGCGGACGTCCACGTCGGCCGGGACGCCGCCTCCGACGTCGCCCTGCCGCTGGGCGAGCGCGCGGACCTCGTGGAGCGCCTCGACGCCCTCCTCGCGGAGTTCGAGCCGGCGACCGTCGTTGTCGCGGGCGACCTCCTGCACGTCCGCGGGAACGTCCCCGACGGCGTCCCCGAGACCGTCGACGCCATCGAGGCGGCCGTC
>NZ_WPCF01000018.1 GCF_009741975.1 Halobacterium sp. CBA1126
GAACCCCGGGCTTAGAGGCCGAAAACGGAGTTCCAGACGGGCTGCTGCCCCGTTTTGGGACTATGTAAAGAACTTTAGAGTAGTCCATCCTGGATGCTCGCTAGAACCTTCATAGTCCACCCACCCAACAAGCGTGGTATGGCCGACCTCAACGACGTCCAAAACTACGCGAGGAAGTTCCAGAATCAACTCGCGAAGGTCGACGAGGCGCCCATCGACGACCGCGACCGCGAGGCCATCCACGACTGGGTCCGCCACCTCGACGCGTCCGGCGACCGCAACCAGGGCACCATCACCAGCCTCCTCAACCGCATCCGCCTCAGCGCCGAACGCAGCGACACACCCCTGGTCGACATGGACCGCAGCGATGTCGACGCGCTGCTGTTCGACCTGAAACACGACTACGACCTCGGCGAAGGCACCCGCCGGAACTATCGGAAGGCCCTCAAGCAGTTCCACGACTGGCGCGGTGAGGACTGGGTTGAGGACTTCACGATCGGCGCCAGCCCCGATCGGAGCGTCGACCCGAACGACCTCCTCACCGACGACGAGATCCAGGCGCTCCTGGACGCCGCGGGGAAGCCCCGCGACCAGGCGTTGATCGCGATGCTCGCCGACACCGGCCTCCGCATCGGCGCCCTTGCGAGTCTCCGTATCCGCGATCTCGACCTTGCGGGGCAGACGACGCTCATCTCCATCAACGAGGCCGCGAACGTCAAGGACGCCTCCGGCACCGTCCCGTTGACGTGGAGCGAAGGCCACCTCACCGGCTACCTCCACGTCCACCCCCGCCGCGACGTCGAGGACGCCCCGGTCTTCCACAAGGACGCCGGGTACTACGACGGTGGGGATGATGGGGCGCTTGCCTACCAGTATCTCGCCCGGCGTGTCAAGGAGGTCGCCGATCAGGCGGGCGTCCCGCGGGAGAAGGCGAACCTGCATAATTTCCGGCATACGGCGATCTCGAACTGGATTCGGGATGGGTTGAGCGAGCAGGCGATCAAGCATCGCGCCAGCTGGGAGATCGACTCCGACATGCTCGAGACGTACGCGGCCGTCCGTGACGAGGAGTTCAACGACCAGATTCTCGACCACTACGACCTCGCGACCAGCGAGGATGGCGAGGCGAGTCGTCCCGAGCTCGAGGCGTGCCCGCGGTGTTCGACCGCACTCATGGGGACCGAGCGGTTCTGTCCGAGTTGCGCGGCGCCGTTGTCGGCGGGTGCGGCCGACGCCGTCGAGGGGGTTGAGGACCGCGCGTTCGAGTCGATGGCCGCCGCCGACACGGGGGACGCGGAGTTGGTGGCGGAGTTCCGGGAGCGCTTCCAGTCTGACCCGGGGTTCCGGGAGCGGGTGCTCGGCGATCACGACGACACCACCGCCTCGTCTTCGTCGTCTTCGTCGTCTTCGGAGTCGTAGGTGAGTGCGCGTTCGGCGTCGCGTGCCAGCGGGAGGTCTTCGGGGTCGTTGTCGGCGAGGCGTGCGAGGAGTTCGTCGTCGGAGAGACTGCTGGCGTCCGTCCCGTGGTCGGTGTTGTCGTTGCTGTGGGTGGTGGGTTTACTCATCGGTGATCAGCTCCGGGTACTGGATGCGGGTTGCTTCGACCACGGCCGCGCCGTGGTCGTTCGACACATCGTCGAGGTCGTAGCACGTCACCAGCGTCGCGCCACGCCGGAAGAGCACGGTCATCGTCTGGGGGTCGACGCGCGCTTCGTCGTGGCTGGGGACTCTGGCGTGGCCGTGGGATGCGTGGGAGACATCGAGTGGGCGGCCGCGGGCCCACGCGGTGGCGGGGGAGTGGGCTGGGTCGCCGCGCTGGGGCCACCGCTGGAGGGCGAGGTGTTGGCTGACCTCGGGGTGGGCAGCCGCCATCACGCATCGACCTCCGTGCGCTCGGGGAGGTCGACAGCAAGCTCGACCGCGTCCTCGCCCTGGGGTTTGAAGCGGACGTGGTCCGGCGCGAGATCCGGGTTCTTCGGGTCCCGAATCTCGCTAGGGTCGCCGAAGTCCGCCGCGGTGATCATGGCGTAGTAGGCGTCGAGGCCGTCGCTGTAGTGCTGGATTGTCGTCCGCGGGGTGCGGATGACGAGCTGGGTGTCGAACTCCCGAAACTGGGGTGGAATCCAGAGGCCGTGGTCTTCGTGGAGGTGCGTTCTGTTCTCAACGTCTGGCATCAGTCGGCACCTCCGACGTCCTCGGGGTCCAGTTTCGCGAGTTTCGCGGTGAGCGCCGACCCAGCGCCCGGCCCCGTGTTCCCCTTCCGCGGGCGAAAGTTCGGTTCGTCGAAGCGTGCTTGGCAGTGACTGCAGCGGTACCGGGCGTCACTGCCGTTGCGTCGCGAGGACGGCTTCTCGGGGTGGCGAGCGCGGACCGCTGCCGTGTCGCATTCGGGGCAGGCCTCGATGAGGTCCTCGTCGCTGGGGTCCGCCATTACGCGGTCACCTCCTGGCCGGACTTCAGCCGGTTGCACTTCCCGATGAGGACGTTCCGCGTGATGTCGGACTGCACCTCGTTCTCGATGATGGCGTCCAGGTACTCGTCGGTCGCGGGGGCGACCAGTCCGAACCACGTGATGATGTCGCCGGACTCCTGGAGCTCGTCGAGGGCGGCGTCGAGTTCGTCGACGTCGAAGGGGATGCGGTCCTTCCGCGCCTGGCCTTTCAGGTTGCTGCCGCCCGCCCAGACGGCTCCGTGGTTGCTCTGCTCGCCGTCCGCGACTGGTTCGGTGTTCTCGCGAACCCACTCCAGGACGTGCTGGGTAGCAGCATCTGCGTTACTCACTGTTGACCACCCGAACTGAGTACGAGTCACACTCAGGGCACTGGCCATCCGGTCCCTGCAGCTCGGTCCCGTGGCCGTCCCATTCGCAGTCGAGGCACTCGTAGTCCTCTTCGACGCCGGGGAACGGCTCCCGCATCGAGACTGGCTTGCAGCGGTGACTCTCGCGGTGGCTGGTCCCGCACGCCTCGCAGTCCTCGATCCAGTCAGACGGCGGCAGCCACTCGGCGCTACAGCAGTCACAGACCTCGTCGATAAGGTCGGTTCGGACGTCCTCGCTGCGGCTGTCGGTTTCGTGCGTCGTGTAGCAGACCGGGCAGTCGGCCTGCCAGTAGCTGTCGACGACTTCCGTCTTCGTACCGACCTTCTTCGTGATTTTGACGGGCTTGATGCGGAAGACGCCCTCCGTTGTGGCGACCTTCTCGCGGCTCTCGTAGCAGGCGTCTGCGACGCAGTCGGGGTGGGCGAACTGGTCGGAGACTGTCTTGAAGACGTCCGCCTGCATCGCGTCCACGTCGTCGCCACAGTGGTAGCACTCCTCGATGCCGTCGTCCTGCGGAGTGCTCGCACTCTCTTCCGCAGCGTCCGCCATCAGGCTTCACCCCGGTTGTCGATGTCGTCCTTACACACCAGACAGACCATACGGCCATCCGACGCCTCCTTGAGACCGCGGTCGGGCTCGCGCCCACAGTTCTCGCAGACCTCGGGCTCATCGCCGGCGTCGTCGAGGGTCGCCTGCTCGTCGCGAGCAGCCAGCGAGAGGTAGGGCTCGACTTCGGCGGCGATCCAGCGCGCGAACGTCTCCGCAGTCCAGTCCTTGTACACCGCAACGTACCCGGACTGGGCGAGCATCGCGTCGACGAGGACGCCGTCCCACGTGTACCGAACGTGCAACACACTGGTGCCCTCGACGGGGATCTTCGACGGGGTGGCGTCGCGCTGCCAGTGGCTGCCGGCGGCGTCCCGGTCGTGGCCATCGTCGACGCTCGTGCTGTAGACGACGCCGTTCGTGTCGACGTCGTCGGGGAGGCGTTCGGCGAAGGCGTCGAGGTTCAGTTCGGCGTCTTCGGGGACGACGCTGGCGTGGCTGGCGATGTAATCCACCAGGAGCGGTTCGATGTCCTGCGTGGTGATTCCGGCCCACCCGAGCTCGAGGTCGGCGTGGTAGTCGCCGATTGCGGGGTCCTTGGTTTCCTCGCGTTCGGTCGCGATGAAGTCCTCACCGACGACCGGCACGTCCTGCTTGGTAGTGGTGTAGCCGGCGAGGGTGCCGGCGGTAATCTCGCGGCCGTCGAGATACTTCGTGGTCTCAGCAGTCGCCGCGGGCAGCCCGCCTTCGAGTTGGTTGGGGAGCTCACCATCGGGGTTGCCGGTGAGTTGGTAGAGGATTGCGGACCGCATCAGTTCTCACTCCGGATGGCGCGGATCTCTTGCACGCGGTCGACACCGTCCTGGAGGGCAGCTTCGATGTCGTCGAGGTCGTGGTCGCCGGCGATGGCGGACTCCAGGCTGGAGTTGAGCTGGTCGCGGAACGCCTCACTCTCAGACATCAGGCACCGACCTCCTCCGGGTCGACGCCCGCATCACGGAGATGCTGGTCGTCGATCTCCGCGAGCTTCTCGTTCATGTCCTCGACGACCGAGTCCTCGTACTCGGCCTCGTTCTCGTAGTCCTCGTAGCCGAGGCTGACGATGGTCTCCTCGTAGGTCTCACCCGACTCGAGGTTGCGTTTCTGTTGGACGGTCTGCTCGTTCTTCGACGACTGCGGGTAGCGGTTCTCGCGGATGTCGCAGCCGCCGACGCGGTCCTCGTTGGGGCTGTCGACGATGAGGTAGAAGTGCCGCCGCATCACGCACCACCCTCGTTGTGGTCGCTGGCTTCGTGCTCATCACGAGCCTCAGTACTGCCGAACGCGGCAAAACAGTCGTCGTGGTTACAGACGTAGGGCGCGCTCTCGTCGTTGTTGGTGGTCGATTCTCCGGAGTCGGTGGGGCTGGATTTATGCCCCGTCTGGTCCGTAGTTGTCATCGGTCTCGGAATCTGCTCGGGTTGATTACGTGGGCTATTCCGGGACCACCCCCGCACACCCGCGCTCCGATCTGTCCAGGAACTGAGCGCGGGTGTGCGAAAGGCGGTCTACTGTGAGGGAGTTGCGTCCGGCGAGTCGCGTTCAAGCCGGTCGCGGCAGGCCTCACGAATCCATTCTGCGCGACTATCCCCGTAGTCGAGTTGCTCGTCGATAGCCTCGAGGAGGTCGTCGGACATGGGGACGGTCGGCGCAGTACGATCTGCACTCATCTTACCATGTTACCACGTTTCCACGGATAGATAATAGTTGTTGTGGTGACTTACCACGTCGCCACGTGGGTATATAACTATAAAGCCACGGCGCCGACGTGGGCATATGGAAAATCGGAAAGACGTCACCGTCCCGATGCCCGGTGCGATGGTCGATGAAATCGACGACCGCCTGGAGTACGGCGATAGCGTTCCGAATGGATTCGCGAGGCTGTCCGCCAGCGCCTCGAACGCGAGGAGGATGGTGAGGGAAATCTGAATCCGGCGGCGACAGCTAACTAACCCCACCATCAGTCTCGAGTCTTTCCCGGCGGATACGACCGAACCGCTTTATGCGAGCTTTCGGGGCCGACAAACTCGACGTCCTCGCGGCTGACGAGTCGGTCTTCTTGGGCGTCGTAGAGTTCAGTGACAGTCGACAAACATTTTCGACACCCGAAGGTCGAATTATGGCACCGCCAGTTCGTGCTCTTGCATTCCGGGCATTTCAGCCGCCAGCGTTCCTCCGGGTGGCGTGTGTCAATCCGCATACTCTCGAGGAGTGCCGCTGGCCTCTTGATGGCTGGCGGGCCGGAGAGTGAAAGTGAAACTGAACACAGTCTTAACCAACACAACGGGGGTCGGGCAGCCAGTTGTTGGTTAAGGACTGCAGGCTACAGAGCTACGGACGGAGCGCGTCGTACTCATCTGTGGCGTTACAGGTACGGGAGCGGGATCTTCTCTTTTGCATCACGAACGGGATTACTGACGCCGCTGTGACTATCATACCCCATGCGTGCGGCCCAATTGTTGCGGGAGTTACCGGCGAGGACGCCCCAGACACTCCACGCCTCGCGTGGCGTCAGACCGCGACTGGTTAAGTTCAGCATCACGGCCTCGACGAGCCGTTGGCCGGCGTCGAACGAGCTGGGCTTCTCCACGACAACCGGCTCGTCGACGGACCAGGAGTAGTCCGTGTGGCGGCGCGCCCACTCGTGGTGGAGTTGGGTGAGGACGCTCTGCATCCGCGGCGGGTAGTCGCGTTCCGCGAGGAGGCCGTTGTCAAATTCCGCGTTCCAGTGCTGGCCAGTGTGGTCCGCGAGGATGATTACGTCGGGTTCGATGGCGACGACTTCGAGCGCGTTGTCCTCGACTGCGTCCATGTGCGCGCTCCAGACGGCTTCGTGGGACTGCTGGACATCCGCGAGCGCGTCCCGGACTTCCTCGACGGTGGTGTTGGCGGCGTTACTGTCGATGGCGTCCTGAATCGTAGTGTCGGTGAAGGTGTCGGTCATTTGGTTAGCAGATGAAGTCGGTGTGCGTTTTGTTCGCGTAGCGGTCCTGGAACGCCTCGCGGGACGTCCACTCGCGGACTTCTTCGCCTTCGACGCGGTAGGGGTGGTGGTCGCCGTCCCAGACGCCGATGCTGGGGCCGGCGTTGAACTGGCCGAGGGTAACGTCGATGGTGAGGTCACGGGTGGCGTCGTAGACGTAGCAGTGCGCGACGTCGCTGCCTTCGATGAGGGCGTCTTTGACGACGACGTTGTGGTCGTCGTGGGTTTCGAGGTAGTCGAAGGCGAAGCCGTTGCAGGTGTTGGCCTTCGAGTATTCGGCGAGTTTGTCGACGGTGATGTCGCCGGTTTCGAGTTCGTGGTCGTCGCGGGTGTTGAGTTCGTCGATGGTGGGTTGGGTCATCGTCCTACCTGATACAAACGGTGCCAACCCCATAAAGGTTTGGTTCAAATAGTGCCAATAAGGTGGGTCTTAACCAACAGCGCTGCCGCTACCCACTCCAGTGTTGGTTAAAGACCGCAGAAAAACAGGATTCGAGGCTACTCGCCGCCGTCGTGGAGGAAGTGATCCCGCCACCACGCGTCCGCGCCCACCGTTGGGGACAACCCGGGTCGTGCGGGAGTTCGTCGACGCCCGGCGAGGGTTCCTCAGTCAACAACACCTGGGCAGTACAGTGCGCGCACGTCAGGTACTTCGGCTCTCCCAGCTTGTATCCATCCTCGCTGATTGGGGTCTCGCTGCGCTGGATCTCGAACTCCGTACTCGGGTCGAAGACGTCCCTCATAGTTGGGCCTCCACCCACTCCTGGGCCGCGGTAATCGAGTCCGGCAGCTCGTCGACGTCCAATACATAACACTCGCAGTAGGGTTCGCCCTCATAGTACCGGTGGAGTTTATCCGAGACGACGTCCTCGGTGGGGTTGGTTTCGACTTCGACCGCGAACGGCGGCTCACCCTTCCCGTACGCGACGACGTCGATCTCCCCGACACCCTCCTTCTCGACCTCCGTATCAATCCGGTACCCCCTATCGCGGAGTTCGTTCGCGACGAGGGTTTTCGCGATGAGGTGCTGAGTGGATTCACTCCCCTCGTTGAACGCGATTGCGTCCTGTTGTTGGACGCGCCAGCCGGCGTCTTGGAGGTCTTTGCGGCCGCCGTACTCGTCGCGAGTCCGCTTATTCATCACTGGCCCCGTGGACGTGCATGCCGAGCTGCTCATCGACGCGATCCCCGTTGACCCAGTCGGGGATCTCCCGCTCGCCGAGTGCGTAGGCGACACGCCGCACGTGCTTACAGCCCCCGCTGGGGTTGCGGTAGAACTGGTCGCTGCAGTTGCAGCGCTCCTCCTGGTGGTCGACGCGATAGCAGGCGCCGGATTCGGTGACGACGAGATACAGGCCGGGGCCACCCTTGGCCCAGCCGACGTCGTCGAGGACAGTCATCTTCTCGGTGAGTGCGGCGGCGTCTCGGCGGTCGAGGACGTCGCTGGTGGATGAGACGGCCGCCATCACTGGTCCTCCTGGACGATGGTCGTGCTGATCCCTGGGCCCTCACTGTCGGGGGCGTCGTTGCTTGCTGGACTCCCGTCGTGCGGGCACGCAGTCGAGTGGATGCGCTCCTGGAGGCCGGTCTTGCCACACACGCTGCACTCGACAAGCCGCTCCCCGGTCGTGTCCTCGGGGATTGGGTTGGTCGTGATCGGCGCCGACACCAGCATGTCGCTAGCTTGGCGAGCGCTCCGGCGCGCATCCTGAATCCGCGCCGCAACACTGGGGTCGTCGACTTGTTGGAGGGCGAGCCGGAGTTGCTTGCGCGCACCACGGAGGCGAGATTCGGGGCTGCCGGTCTCGTGGTGGTTACTCACTGGCATCGACCTCCTCGTCGTCGCGGTCGTGCAGTGGCTCTACGAGCTCCAAGCGACTCCGGGGGAACGCGTAGTCGTCGAGGCGGTCGATGTCCTGGGTGGTGCGCTGGGGGTACCGGACCTCGATCACGTCATCATCGCGGGGGTAGTCCTCGTTGTACGCTGCTACTGTTTGGTCGCCGACGTCGTACTCGCTGGCGGTCTTGGGAGTGATCGTGGCGACCAGGAGGGTGGCGTCGTCGTCCTCCTTATCGACGACGTGGTCCCCAACATGCAGCTGGAGCTGGTCGTCGTTAGTCATCACTATCGTCCTCCACGTCGATGTCGTGCAGCTCGCGGAGCGCGTCGACGATCTCCTCGGTCACCGGCGCACTGTGGGGCGTGACGTGCTCGCCGTCGACGGCCACGCTCGCCATCAGGCCCTTCGGCGTCACCTGGAGGCCATCGCTGGTTTCGGTGACGCTGGCGTCGTAGGTCCGGGAGACGCGGCGCGCGCCATCCGCACGAACGTAGAGGACGTGGACGGTCCACTGTTCGCCGCGGCCATCCCGCTTGCCGGCGAGGACGTCGGGGTCCTGGGCGAGCGTGCGTTCGACCGTGTAGAGGGTGGCGTAGTACTCGGTTTCGCCGTCGTCGATGGTGGCTCGGGGTGCGTTCTGCAGCCACTCCTGGGGGAGTTGTTGGGGGTTGGTTTCCCGGTGGAGTGGGGAGGCGTTACGGTCTTGGGTTTGCGGTGATTCAGTCGACATGGGTTCTCTCCGAACCCGAGGTCCGGCGTTGCACCGCCGGGCCACTTTCTGTCGTGTGGCGTCCCTCGGGCTCTACTTCAGGGTACACGCCGTATGCCCTTATAGTTTACTATCGTCAAGTGTGTTGTACCGGACAGTGGGTAACTATTTACGGTGTCGATGACAATAGACAAGTGGCGATGAACCCATGCACCACCAAATGGCACACGAGCTGAAAGACATCGACGAGCGCATCCTCGAAGCGCTCGCCACCGGCCGCAACGTCCCCTCAAACCTCGCCGAACAACTCGACGTCTCACGCCAGTGGATCACCCAACGCCTCCAACAGATGGAGAGTGCCGACTACGTCACCAACGACGGCCGCGGCGTCTACGAGCTCCAACCCGAGAACATCCCCACCGAACAACGCGACCGCCTCGACCTCGGCACCACCGACGACGCCGACGCGCTCGAGCATAAACTCGACCAGGCGCGCGACGACCTCGAAGCCCTCCGCGAGGAAAAGCAGCGCCTCGAACGCGAACTCCACCAGACGGACGCACAGGATAGTGTGGACGTCGACCGGCTGCGGACGCTCCTCGACCAGATCGAGACGGCTGCTGAGCGTGGTGATCCGCAAGCACTCCAAGACGCCCTCGAAGACGCCCGCGAGGTACTCCAGAATGGCGAGTGAGAACCAGTACCTCCTCTTCGGCAAACCCGCCGAGGTAGATGCCGTCGTCACAACCGGCGACGACTGGTACGTGCTCGCGCACAACGCCGCCGAGAGCACGGCCGTACCCTACCGGCGTGGCGCCGCAGCCCGCGAAGTCGCCTCGGAGCACGACGTCAAGGTCTACGAGCTGGATGAACTCGACGGGGTTAGCGATGGCGAGTGAGGAAAAACTCCCCATCGACCCCGGCCTCCACACCCCTACCGCCGGGACCTACGAAGGGTCATTCTCCTTCAGCCTCGACGTCGGCGACGCCGAACTCGCCCCCACGTTCGATGACGCTGTCGCTGCCGAACTCCAGCGCATCGAATACGCCGTCCGCGGCGCAATCCTCGCTGGCTACGACGGCGTCGACTGCTACCGCCACCCCACGCACGCAACCATCGACGAGTTTGTCCCGTGGCGTGATTCGCCGCCCAGCCCGCCACGCAGGCTTGAGGTGGAGCGGTTCGCGTGGCCGTACTTCGACGAAGACGTCCTCGTAGAGATCGCGCGGACGGGCGAAGTGCCGGCGTCGACACGCAGGGTGCTCGACGATGGCGAGTGAGCGTGCCGCCCGGCGCCGGGAAGACCATCGTCCTCGCCGCACCCGCCTGCTCGCCTACGCTACCGTGGGCGTGCTCGCAATCCTCCTGGCTGCCGGCTGTGGACTCCTCATCCTCGCAACCCTCCGGTAACCCCCCGGGGTTAGGTCTGGCGAGCCGTATCCGTCAACGCCCCCGCCCCCTTATTCGGTCTCGAAGTGAATCGTGGCGTGCTCCTGAGTGCCGTACGACTCCATCACGAACTCCATATCAGCCGTATACTCCGCCGCAAACACAATCCGATACGACTCCTGCGTGTTCGGCGGAAGCACCTCATCCTCCCCAAGGATATCCGACCAGGCGGCATTCCGCATCGCCTCATCATCTGGCCGCGGCGACTGCGACCCCAGCGCATGCATCTGCCACTGCGAATACCCCAACCGGATCGAATCCCCCGGATTCGAGACGGCTGTGAACTCGACAACCACCCACTGTTCGCCCTCCGGCGCTGCAAGTGATCCGTCCTCGGTCGGGATCTCGTCACGGAGCTGGTACGCATCAACGCGGACCCGGAGGTCGGTCCCATCCACGGTTACCTCGCCGTACTCCTCAAGGCCAACATAGACATCCTCCGGCGCGGCCGTGGTTGTTGGGGCTGCCGTTGTCGACGTCGGTGTTGGTTGGGTGGTCGTCGCTGTTGGTGTCTGTGTTGGTGCGTCAGTCGTCGGTGCTGCTGTTGTTGTCGCCGTCGGCGTCGGCGTCGGCGTCGGCGTCGGCGTCGGTGTCGCTGTTGGTGTCTGTGTTGGCGCCTCAGTCGTCGATGTTGTTTGGGTGGCTGGGCTACCGCCACTGCAGCCGGCTAACACAAGGCACAGACAGACTGCGAGGAGTGTCCATCGCATATCCAAACGCACCGATGCAGCCCGTATAAAAGTATACGACAGTGACAAGACACCGCGCCACAGTCCCAGCGAGTCACGTCTGGCGAGCCGTATCCGTCAACGTCCCCTGCAACTCCCCAACAACATCCGCCACCGTCCGCCCGAGCCCAAGCTCAAGCTGCACCTGGCCGCCCTCCCCAGTCACCGACTCGATCCGCAAACTCCCGACGTCGGGGAGGCCGTCGAGGTCGAGGGCGCGCGTGAGCTGGTAGCCAATACGGGATCCCGCGAGGGAGGCCGACGCGGAGATAACCGGGCCCTCGGATTCGTCGACAATGTAGAGGGCGGCTTGTTCGGCTTGACTCTCACTAATCACCTGGGGGAGATCCCGGATTGCGGGCCGGCCCGCATCCCCGACTGCGTAGTATTCCCCGACGGTTTGGCGTTCATAACTAATCTGGTACGTCTCCCCCTGCGTCAACGCTGAGCCAAGGTCCGGCATCTTGATCTCCCCCAAGACGTGATTCACCACGTAGTCCGTGCCACGTTCGTACTCGACCCCCTCGCTGTCGGTGACGGTGGTTGACCCGACGACAATCGGATCATGCAACAACTCGACGTTGTTGATGTCCGCCGTGAACTCCTCGCCCTCAACGGTGTAGTTGCGGCCATGGACGACTGCTGCGGTCGGACTCGCCTCGACGTCCTTCTCAACACTCCAATCGACGAGGTCCTCGTTGAGGTCGTGGGTGGGGCGTTGGCCGGGCCGCGTCACCACAACCTTCAACCCCTCGCTCTCAGCGTATTGGAGTTCCCAGATGAGGTTCCCGCGATCACAGAGACTCGAGATCGCGTCCGCGACCGTCGCGTCGACGGTTTCGCTCACCCCCGGACTGGAGATCGCATCATACTCGACGGTGAGCGCATCCAGCGTCTGGGGCCGCGTGCGGTAGGTGGTGACGCTCGTCTCCACGTCCGTCTCCGGCGACGAGGCGTCGACGCCACTGAGTGTCGCTCTTGCGAGGAAGCTGCCGGTGCTGGATTCGAAGTCCGCTTCCAGCGTCGCCGTTCCCGCCTGGGTTGTCCAGGTGTCGCCGTTCATCGACAACCCCAGCCCCTGCCCATTGCTGGTGCTGGACACCACTGCCTCGAGGCGGCCGCCAGTCGCCCGCCTGAGTGGATCCACCTCAAAGTCGACGCCGATGGGCGCGTACAACCCCGGTGGCCCATCCAGTTTATTGTTGGCATCGAGGGTGTTCGAGAAGTCCGATGCGTTCCAGTAGCGTTTGTCGTAGACAACCGCGCAGTCGATAATCCCCGAGCCGTCGGCGTCCCTGTACCCGCCGTCAACGTACGACAGCGACACGGTATGTGAGCCGGCTGTGAGCCCGCCAAGGTTGTCGGTCTCCCCGGCGACCGCCCAGGACACAGTCCGCGTTGCAGCACCAGCATCCGTATTCCCCGCAATCGTCGGCGTCGCCCCAAACATCCCACCGTCAACATGCAACTGCGCGAACCCCACGCCATCTAACGCCAAGCGCACCGCAACCCCCACCTCCCCCTCCGGAATCCGATACGGCAACTCGATTGACGCGGCCGTCGACGTGTTCAGCGCGAGTTCGATGGCTTCGCTGCTCGTCCAATTCTGCGTCGTCTCCCCAACCAACTTCGACGTGGAGAAGGCTTGCGGGGGGAGGATCCACGCCGTCTGCCGCGGGACGATACTCCCACTGCCGGTCGCCTCATGTGGCCCCCCGCTCCGTGGCACCACGTCAAAATCCTCGACGGTGTCGAGGGTGCGCCACGGTTGGTTCGCGGTGGCCGGCGCCGCGTCAACCTCGACGGTGTAGTCTGTGTCTTGGGTGAGAATAGTCTCGATGGCGGTCTCGACGCGGACGTCCGAGAAGTCGTGGTTGGCGCGCTCTTGGAGTCGACTCCCACCCCTCGTGGTGAGCGTCACGTGATCCGGCTCCGGACTGATCTTCGCGACCGACTCAATCGGGACACGGACGCCATGATGGTAGGCGCGGACGGTGGCGTCCTCCCACGCCTCAGACTCAACCCAGTGGTTGTCCGCGGGAACGGGGATGTCGAGTTCCGGCCGCGCATTCAACCGCGGTTTCGGCGTCGGCGTATCGGCGAGTCGGAGCGTGCGCGTGCGACCAGTCTCCGGATGATCAAGCTCGATATGCCAGCCCCGCGGGGGGACTGACTGGGTGGACTCGGGGTGTGGGTCATCAAGTCCGGGCGTCGACACAGACGACGTCCAGTTGGAGGTTGCCGCCGTGTGTTCCGTATAGGCTTCGACGCGGTAGCGGTAGGTGCGGCCGGGGGAGGCGGTGTCGTCCGTGATTGTGATCGCGCCCTCGCCGGCGTGTGGCCCACGCTCGGTAACGACACGGCGGTCCTGCCACTCGCCGTTGAGTTGTTCGTCGCGCTCGAGGCGGAACCCCGTCTCGTTGTCAGCGTTGTCCTGGGCATCTACCTGGACGCTCGTCGCGGCGACCGAGCCAATGGTGGGGTTGGCGGCGCCCGGGAACTGCGTAACGATGCTGACTGGCTCGGTCCACGCGCCAGTCCGATGCTCGGTCTCCGAGCGGATGCGGACCTCGTACTCCTCACCGTCCTCGCGGCCCGTGAATATCGTCTCGATGGTGCCCGATGGGGCGTCGTCTGCGGAGATGACCTGTTCGTCGTAGCCGACCGCGTTCGAGTCCCACGACGACTGCCCAGTCTCCCTGATTTGGATGCGGTAGTCGCCGTTGTTGAGAACGTCGGGGGTGCTGACTGCGACCTCGTCCTCGACGCCGTTGCCGAGGGTTGGTTGCTGGGCGTCCGGGAGTTGGGTTGTGAAGGATGCGTAGGCCATCTATGGGTCCTCCGGGGACTGCGTGTGCTCTGTGACTGCGACGGCGCGCGCCTCGTACCGTTCGCCATGCAAGAGGCCAGCGAACGACGCGGCGTCCGCGGTGTTGTCGAGGCCGGTGACAGCGTCCACCCAGTCGCCGTTGTCGTGGCGGAGTTGGACTGTTATCGTGCCATGGTTCGCGTTCGGTGTCCACGAGTAGTCCGCGGTGGTCTCACCCACGTTTGATGGTAGGCCGTCGGTCGGCGCGGGGAGGATTGTCGTCGCCGCTTGCGTGGTGCGGGTGGGGCCCCACTCCGATGATTTCGCCCCGTGGCGGTACTGGTGGATGGTAGTGGCGACTTCCAGCGTGTACCGCTCCCCGTCTAACAGCTCCGTGGCCGTGTACGAGGTGGTTCCCGGGCTATGGGTCACGTCGGACAACGCCCCACCAACTGGGCCGACGGACGTTTCCACGTCGCCGGGAGCGGTGTTGGTTACGGAGCCGTTCGTCCACGTGCCCGTGAGTTCGCGCGTCGTGCTCGCGTCCAACTGGAGGTCGCTCGGCGCGCTCGGGGTCGTGTACTCGTGGAGGATGTCCGAGACGACCACGCGGTCTACGGCGAAGAAGTCGGCGTACCCACCGCTTCCGCCACCTTGGATGAAGCGAACCCGATTGTCGGTGGAGAGCATCGAATCGGGGACCGCCGCCGTTACCTCTACCCATCCCTGCTTATTGTGTTCGTATCCGAATGAAGCGAGGTCGTTCCACGCCGACCCGTCGTACCATCGGATGTAGTTTATCTCGTTGGCGGTGTCTAAGGACCCACTTTGTACGTAGGCTTTGACGATTACGTTGCTCTCCGATGAGAGGTCGCCGAGGTTTTTCTGAACGTAGTCGCCGTATGCCATTTGTAACGCATACGACCCTTCCTCGGGAGAAGATTCAGCGATTCGGCCACTTCCGTTGTAGCCGTCCAGATTGGTCCCGACGAACGTCTCTGAACCACTGTCCGTGTAGTCGTCCCACGCACTCAGGTCGCCGCTCTCGAAGTCGTCGGAGAAGTAGACGTTGCCCTCGTTGCCGTAGTCCGCGTAGACGTACTCAGAGTCTCGCCCCACGCCAACCTGTTCGTGGCGGAAGCGGAACTGATACCGAGCGTCTTGCTCCATCCACGAATCATCGCTCACGGTTGCAGTTACTGACTGTGAGGTGCCTTTTGATACAGACGACACTGAAATGGAGTCTACGTAACCCCAACTGCCGTATCCGCTGCCCGTGTCTTTTCGGTAGAACAGCGCAGTCTTATCGGCTATATCGGAGTTGTCGGTCCACTGTATTGTGATAGAGCCTCCGTCAGGCCGACTCACGCTCGGGTTGTGCGGCGGCACGGGCGTCGTGTAGACCGTATCACTGTACGTCCACGGTGACTCCGAAGAAGACCCAACTGCCCGCACCCTAAATTCGAACGCCGAATCAATCCCAACTTGAGAAGCATACGGAGCATCGCTACTCGGACCGTATGAGTGGGTTTGAGGGTCACTCGTATATGCCGGACTGCTCGGTCCACCAGATGGGGATACCCAATCCCCTCCATCTCGTCGTATCTCCACGTCGAAATAGTCAATCGAGACAGTAGACGTGTCCGCGTCAATCTCCACATCAAGCTGATCGTCAGCAACATACGTTGCCGATACAGCGGGTGGATTCGGAGCGACAGTCCACGATAATACGATTTCACCAGCGGTAGTATTGCCTCCACGTTGGTTTGTGCTGACTGATTCCAGACCCCCCGTATAATTACTCCCGCCGCCACCCCCAGTTGCAGCACCGTTATTACTATCAATAGCCCCATCCCCACCAGCACCTCCGTAGTACCCACCACCACCACCGCCACCAGCGGCTGCTTCACCACCACTCGTAGCAACTCTTGCATCGCCACCTGCTGCCAGTGACCCGTTGTGGGAACTATGGTTCGGGAGCGTGCCACCAGTCGTTTGTGTCCCCCCTCCCGCGCCAGATGCGGTAACAGTATTATTGTCTATATCGGTCGTTGACTCGCCAGTATTGGCTCCGCCCGCTGCACCATTTCCGCGGGCTCGATTGACAGCAGGACTGACGCCAGACCCACCGCCGCCGCCAGCAGCAACTGCAATACGGTCTTCGATAGCGGCCCCATTCTGGCGGATGTCGCTACTGCCGCCGCCACCGCCGCTGTTGAAGTATCCACTCCATCCATTACCGCCGTCAGGCCAACCACCACTTGGCTGACCGCCTTGACCGCCCACATAGAGGTAGAGCGTTTCGCCGGGTGTAACCGAGAATGAGCCTACAACAACGCCTCCCTCACCCCCCCGTGGAGAAGGCATCGTTACCCGCTCCACCGCGCAGTTCTGCGGTTACGTTATAGACATTATCGGGAACTGTCCATGTTTGTTCGGAGCCAGTATATGAGAAGGTCTCCGTGGGCATTACCGCCGCACCTCCTCACGAGCGATCAACCCAAGCGACGCATTGGGGCGCCGAACTGACCCACCAGCAATCCCATCGAGGAGATCACGCAACCCCGGCGGGGTCGCCGCCTCGATGCTCGCGGGGACGAGGAACTGGATCGTACTGCGGCCACGCCGCCCCAGCGCATTCAGCGCGAAGACGCCCTCCGATGGGTGCGAGAATTCGAGCTGCGCCTCGATGCGAATTGGGCTGACGTGCGTGATGTCGACGTCGCGTAGACTCCACTCTGAGTCTGGGAGGCTGACTGGGTTCCACGTTTTGTTGGTGGGGTTGTAGGTTTCGGCGGTGATGCCGGCTTGTTCGTCGAGCCGTAGTCGGAGTCGGCCCGTATCAATCACGGGGACGCCCGAGAACTCATGCGACGTGGCAAATACCCATTGCCAGGAGTTCACGCCCTCACTGTCGATCTTCGCCCGGTTGTGGTCGTCCCAGAGGACGACATCACACTGCCCACCGGCCTCATACGAGACATCATAGACGAGCTCGGGCTTCGCGAGATCAACCCCACGAGCATCAACAAGATCGACATCGGCTTGACTTCCCTCACACGCGACCGTCTCCACCACAGACACCGGCTCACGCGCCTGCGTCTCGCGACTAAACCACGTGCGCTTGCTCGCCACGCTGGGGATCGCGACCAACGCGGTCGTCTCGTTGCCGTAGTCGTTGCGGTGGACTGGCTGCGGGGAGACCTCCAAACTGCGGCGATGACTCTGGCGCGTCCCCTCCCGCGTCAGCCGACCGTCGAAGTCCTGCACAGAGTCCCGCCGCGGGTCGTTCCGCCCGACGTCCATGTTCGACAGCGCGTAGTACCCCGTTTCCCGGAGTCGGCCATCTTGAGCGTAGTACGCGACCGCCTCAAACGAGTTGTCGGGGCCGAACAACTCCTCGAGTTCCTCGGCCATCAGTTCGGCGTATTTGCCGCGGTACTGGCCGACGAGTGTGTATTCGCCGGGGTCGCCGCCGAGGTCTTCGACGCTGCTGCCGCTGTCGAGGTTCGCGAGTTTCGAGAGTTGGCGGCGCTGCTGGCTGCTGGTGCGGGTCTGTGCTTGCTCGGGGATGGCTTGCCGGTAGAGGTAGGTGTCACTCATAGTGGTTAGGTGATGAGGCGGAGTGCGGCGTCCTGGATGTCGCGGAGGTTCGCCGCCGACGCGAGCGTGAGGGTGCCCGTGATGTGGCTGCCGTCCTCGGCGACCTGCCGGATTTGGGGTTCCTCGAACACGACCTCGACGGGGTCGTAGACGCCGTCGTCGTAGTGCTGGCCGTACTCAAGTAGTGCGGGGTTCTCGGAGTCGATGGTGGATTGCTCGAGCCAATACGTGAGGCACTCGAGTTGGGAGTAGGCGTCCATGCCCGAGGCGCTGGTTTTCGTATGCACGCTGGGGTCGGGGGTGTCGCCCCACTGCAGGAGGTTGCCGTCCTCGTCGCTGGCGCCCTCCCATTTCTTGAGTTCGAGGTTGTACATCATCGTCCCGCCACCGGCATCCAGGTAGACGCCTTTTCGCTTGGAGTCTTCGCCGTCGCCGGCGAGTTGGCCGAGGACGGCGTTGACCGTTGAGCCGCGGCCGCCGACGACGTACCCCGTCCTGAGCGAGGGCGCGATTGACGTCGCCCAGAATTCGAAGATACCGGTGCCGAGGCTGCTGTCGATTGTGATTGTAACTGTCTGTTTGGCGTCTGGCATCTCGTGTATGGAAACGGGTTGGCCCCGGTGGTGGGGGAATGATTATTTGTAAGCGATTCGAACCGACCGCGTATGAACCGACGCCGCTTCCTCGCGACCACCGGCACTGCTGGCCTCCTCGGGCTCGCTGGCTGCAGTAGTCTCCCCGGAATGAACTCCTGCTCAGGCACACCAGAGTACGACTACGAATGGCAAGCGGAGGGCTTCGTCGGACGCGGCTTCGAGCCAACGATAATCCTCACAGGGAGGATCGAAAGCCAGTCAGACAACTGCAGTCTGGACGAAGTCGAAGTGACCGCCGACGTCCTCGACTCCAGTGGGTCCGAGATCATGTCAAAGTCCACTATCGTCCGCCAAATCGCTCCGCGAGATGAAGAGAAGTTCATCATCTGGTTCTATCCGAGCCAGAATGAGGTAGACCGCGTCGATGGCTATCATGTGTCGGCGGAGGTTCCGGACTCGGACTAGAGCCGGCTTGGCATCTCCTCGCGAAGCTGCGTGAGCACCTCGTGTTTGATATCCGGCGCAATACTATCCATCTCCCCACGGATCGCATCCTCAAGCGCTCGCCCACTCTCGATCTGTGCACGGATCTCCTGGACCTGCACATCAACGCGCGTCTCCGAGCCCGACGTCGACCCCGACTGCTGGCGGTCACGGATCGTATCCTTGCGTTGGCTTGCCCGCCACGCACGATCCCCAGAGTCGTAGGCGCTGGCGCCGGACGTCTGGCTAGGGCCCTGACTGGGATCGTAGTCGCCGTACGTCGCGCCGAGCCTCGACGACTTCTGCTGGGACCCGGGCGTGTTCGCGGACTGCGGCTGATCCGTCGAGTCACCTGGTGCATCACCCCATGACGGGTCGTTGGTTCCGCCACCGCCGCCACTCCCGGGGAGGATGCCAGACCAGAAGCCATCCGGTGGGCTCAGGTCGAACCCCCAGAGGTCATCCGGTGGACTGAGGTCGACGCCCCACAAGTCCTGTGGCGGGCTAAGATCGACGCCCCAGAGATCATTCGGTGGACTGAGGTCGACCCCCCAGAGGTCGTCGGGCGGGCTCAAATCAACATTCTCCCACATCCCAGACAACCCCTGCCATTCGGGCGGTTCCCAGTCGATTCGACTGCCAACTGTATGCTCGACCATCCCCGGCAGTCCACTACTGACGTTCTCCTTCACTCCCTCCGCGTCTTCGCCAACGTACTGGTCGGCTAGGAACGCCGAGCCGCCGATGCCGAGCCCGGCGATGCCTGCCGTACCCAGACTCGCGCCGCCCAAAACCGACGCGGCGAGCCCGCCACCGCCACCGGTGAGCGCGCTCCCGATGGCGACACCGCTCGTCCCGTCGAGCAGCCCGCCGCTGCTCTCACTACCACCGCCGAAGCCGCCCGACGTCCCGATCTTCTCAAGTTCCTGGTGGATGTCGTGGAGGATGTCTGTCTGGTCGCCGAGCTCGTCGAGGGCGCCGGCACCGCCAGCAAGACTCGCCGTCGACCCACTACTGCCGGGGCCGCCTTGGGCTGCGTCGACGTCGATGGTGACGTCCCCGATTGATTGCTCGAGGTCTCGCTTCGCTTCTCGTTTCTCGCGGTCCGGAATGCGAATGCCGGACTCAATAGTGAAATCCGTCATGACTGATAGTCCCGTAGCGGGTTGCTGAACTGGATGTGCTGGCTGAAGTGCATGATGTCGCTCTCACTCCACTCACGGACTTCCCGCGGGTCATGGCCTGCCTGAATTGCTGCCATGATGCCGTGCCGGAGGATGGCTTCGTGGCTCGGGTTCATCGCCTCCCCGGCAGCCAACCGGCGCGTTACGACAAATTTTCGCTACTCAGGTCATTCAGGTCGGTGAGTTCGTCGTCGAGGAAGTCCTGCACCGCCGGTGGGAGTGCGCCCGTCACCCGCGCGGCCTCCTCAAGATCTTCGCTGCCGTTGAGCCATGGCGCCGCCTGGAGGGCGGCGGCGAGCAGCCAGATGCGGGACTCCATCCCGCCGACGTCGCCCATCGTCGAGGACTGCATCTCGTCGAGCGCCCGGGCGCGTGTGGTCGCCGTGAACGCCTCCATGGTGATCGTGGCGTCCTCACCGAACTCTCCAATCGCCCAGTTGAGCGCGCGCTGTTTGCCCGCCGCATCCTCACGCTCCGACCGAGCATCCCGGAGCGCGGACTCCTGCGCGTCCTCGTCATCCTCGAGTTCGTCAACGCGTGCCTCGGCGTCGGCGAGCTCGGACTCGACGTCACCCTTGGCTTCTTCGAGCGTGAACGTTCTCGTGGGCGGGTAGTCGAAGTCAGTCATACTGCCGGATCACTCCCCGTTACCGAGTGCCCGAGGAAGTTCACGGACTCCTGGAGGTCGTTGTCGGGGTTCACGAGGTCCTGCCAGTTGTACGTGTCCGGCGCGACGCCAGCGATGTCGTAGCTCGCGACCTCACTGCCGGCGACGTCGAACGTGAGTGACGCCGATACTTCGCCGACGTCCTGCTGGACGCTGGTTGCGCCACTGGAGCCGAGTGCGAGCGAGTACTGTTCGGGGCCGTCGTAGATGCTTGTGATGTCCACGGAGGTGGAGACGTTCCCGGTGACCGCGTCGACGGGCTTCTGGCTCGGCCCGAGCTGCAGTCGGGAGATGTTCTCGAAGCTCAGGGTCGCGGACTGCAGTTTCGTCATCGCGACGCCGTTGATGGTGAGGCTGGCGCCATGCCCGGGGACTTCGTCCCCCGTCTTCGAGATCGTGCCCGCGGTCAGGCTCGTGTTCTTGACCTCGTCGCCGTACGCGCCGGTCACGGTGACGCGAACCGTCTCGGTCGGGCCGTTGTACTGTATTTGGACGCTGGCTGGCGCCCAGCCTTTCAGCTGGCGTTCGGTCGTCGCGCTGCTGTAGTCGACGCCGAGGTAGACCTCCGCAGAGTTCGCGAGCCCACTCGTGAAGCCGGTGTTCCCGTCGTTGAAGATGAGGCGGTGGAACTCGTCGTTGGTGAGGATCCAGGAGATCGAGAGTTGCCCCTCGAGGTTCTGCGCGAGGAGCGCCTGCGTCTCTGGGTCGTTGGGTGCGTAGATTTCGAGGAGGTTCCGGGAGAGTTCGGCGTCCTCGACTTGGATGTTGCTGCCGGGTTCTCGGTAGGTTGGGTCGGTTGCGGTGCCGCCGAGGTAGCTGGTTTCGGGCGCCCACGCGACGCTTGCTGCGCCGGCGCCGGTCATCGGTTGATACCTCTACTCGTAGGTGTGGTTGCGTAACTCATGGTTTCCTTACAGTTCTTCGTAGCCGTCGAAAACGACATCCCAGTCCGCGCGGTAGAAGTCCGCGTACTGCTGGCTGGTGTTCGCCTCGTTCTGCAGCTCGAGGTCCGTGTAGTACACACTCGGGTCGGGGCCCGCGTCGGGCCACGTGCGCTCGCTCCAGAGCGCGTCCTTCAGCCGGTTCACGAGCCCGTCGGTCCCGTTGTCGAACGGGATGCCCTCGTCTCCGCTGGGGTCGATGTGGCCGTACGAGCCCTGAGAGGTAAGCCCCGTGACGCGGACGCCAACGACGACCTCCCGGCTGGCGTCGTACTCGGTGCCGACCGGGTCGCGGACAGTGTCGACGTGGGTAGCGCCGACAAACGCTGCCTTCTCGAGGTCACCCCGAATGGATTGGACGTCCTGTTCGAGGATGCGGGACTCGTCGCGATTCACGCGCTCGAGTTGCACGGGGTCGCCGCTCTCGAGCGTGTACTGGTTGGCGACGTCGTCGACAACCGACGCGAACTGAGAGAGGACCCAGTCGAGTTCCGCGGTCATCGCTTGGCCTCCCCGGGATAGAACTCCCAGAAGTGCCAGACGACGTCGTCCACGCCCTCGTACCCCCAGAACGCAAACGAGATCGGGACGAGGAGTGCGTGATACGCGCCGGCAAGCAGCCAGTACGCGAGGACGTGCAGCCAGCCGAGCGGCCGCGGTCGAGTGGTTGGTTGTGTCATGTTTGTGCTACCTCCCGGCGGAGCCAATGCAGACTATCCCGGACCCAGCGGGCTTCGGGGATGCCGCCGGTCTCCGAGCCCCACTGGACTTCGTCGGTCTGAATCCACTGGTCCTTCGCGGCCCAGTAGAAATGCAGGGGGTCGCCGCGGATCGTGTGTGGCGGGACGCCGAACTCCCAGAGGCCAGCGGCGACGTGCCCCCACGACCACTCGATAGTGAGACCACGCTGGCTGCGCTCGACGGTGACGCCCTGGAAGCTGTCTTCGACGGGGTCGTAGGCGTAGCCGCCCTGCGCGGAGGCGTAGCTTGCGAGCGCGTCGTGGGCCTCACCAACCGTCTGCGAGATGAGGTTGCCCTGCGAGCCGACCAACGCGGACTCCGCGCTGTCGAGGAACGCTTGGCGCGCACTGTCGCTCGCAGCGTCAGGTACGGAGACGTCCAACTGGGCGCCGAGTGGGTCGGTCTGGAGTTCGAGGGAAAAGTCGATGGTGACTGTCGCCGCAGGATTCCCTTCTGGCATGTGGGGGTCACTGTTCCTCCGTGCGTGGATCCTCGCTGGGCGTCTCCGAGACACGAGCCCGATACAGCCACCGTGGGTCGCCGTCGGTGCTGCGGTCCCGCCACGCATGGTACAGCCACGTCCCGAGGACAACGCCGACGACCGACGTCAAGAAGTCGACCAGTGGCGTCATTTGTACACCTCGAGGAGTTCGTCCGCCTGTTCGCGCAACTCGCTGGCTTTCGATTCGGCGCCGTAGACCTCCGAGTTGTCGGGGATGGAGAACGACGGGCTTTCAGTCAGGTCCGCGGCCGCCCTGAAGGCGACCGCGCGCCGGACGTTCTCGGGAATCCCCTCGTGGCCGTAACTCCACTCGAGGTAGACGGCGTTCGCGAAACTGTCGAGGACGTACTCGTCGTCCTCCTCGGGCTTGAGGAGGTTCGTGGTGTCGAGGTACAACCGCGACCAGCCGCCGTTGTTCACGCGGAGGTAGTAATCCTCCCCCGATGGCGGCCACGAGCCCTCACTGTAGCCCTCGGACGCGGCCCAGTCCTCGTAGGTGCCATCCTCCTGGCGGACGTGCAACGCCGAGAGGGACTCGGCATCCCGCCGCGCCAGCGTGATCTTCGCATACGTCCCCTGACTCGTCTTCGGCACAGGGCCATCCTCGTCGACGATGAACGCCGAGGCGGTCGGGATGTCCTCCTCGTCGTTCCGCGTCTTCGGCGACGTCGGGATGTCGATCTCGGTGGCCTCGGTGAGGATCTGGTCGCCTTCTTGGGCGTACCAGTGTCGCTTCAGTTCCTTCTCCACTGGTTCCGTCTGCGCGGTGATCGCCTTCACCGCTATCGCTGGGTCTTGGCTGACATCACCCGGGAGGTCGGCGGCGTTGAGTGCTTTCCGGAGGTCTTCGAGCGTGCAGTACCCCGTGTTTGGCATTCTGGGTTACCTCGGGTTGTTCCGCACTTCGACACTGTACGTGCAGCCATTGCTCGACGTCACCTGGACGCCCTCGCACTGCGGCAGGTCGACCGTGTACGACTGCACCTCACTGAGCGTCCGCGAGTCCTCCTCGTAGGTCGCCGCGTCGCCGTCAAACGCGACCGTGAGCGTGTCGTCGGTGTTTCCTTCGAGGTCCTCGAGGTTGATGCAGACGACGGGCGTGTGGTACCCGGCGCCGGGGAACGTCCATCCGACTGCCTCGCCAGCGGTAAGGCTCTTGGAGTCGGCGAGAACCGCACTCGCGTGCCATGGGGGCATCGGTTATCCCTCCAGTTCCGCGCGGCGTTCGCCGACAGCATCCTCGACGGTGACGTACTCAGTCGCGTCACCGACTTCGTCCAGGTGGCCATCCGCCTCGCCCGCTTCGACGGCGTCGACGATGTCGGCGGCGTCCCGGTCGAGGAACGCCTCGGCGTCGAACCCGGACTCCTCGTCGACATCCTCGGACTCAGGTTCGCTGGTGTCCTCGTCCGGCGCGTCGCCGCCGGTCTCGTCCGTTTCCGAGACGATCTCGAAGTCGTTGCGCTCGTCGAGGTACTCGGCGAGGTCGTCGTTGACGTCCTGGGTGTCGCCGGGGTCGAAGCCGACGCCGGCGACGCGGTAGTGGCCGCCTCCGGTGTAAGTGACTTCAGGCATCCACTCTCACCAGAGTTAGGCCGTCGCGACGTTGTCGATGAGCACTGCGCCCTCTTCGTCCTCGACCTGGAAGTCGTCGCGGGTCCGCATGAAGTACCGCGCGAACAGGTCGTTCTCCGCGGTCTTGTCCGTCTGGTCGAGCACCTCGACCTCGGTCTGCCGCCAAATGCCGTAGATGAGGTTCTCCGGGTACGTGAACAGCGCCGTCCCCTGCGGCCAGCCGGCGAACCCGTAGACGTCGTAGTTGAACGGCGTCAGATCCTCGTCGCTGAAGATGACCGCGGCGCCGAGCGGATCCTCGCGCTGCGTGAGGTCGTACTCCCACTCCTCGATCTGGGAGAGGTTCATCATGTAGACCGGCTCCTGAACCTCCGCACTGCGCTTGAACTTGTTCGGCAGCGCAGCCCGCGCCTCGTGGAACAGCGACGTGTCGATGGCGCCGCCAGCGTGGTCGTACGTGTTCGTATCCGGCCGGTCGTTGAGAATCTTCAGCCAGCCGTCGTTCTGCGTGAGGAACGCCTGGCTGTCCCCACCCGACGTGTCGGCGGTGTCGCCGTTGATGCCGAGGTCCTGCGTGTCGACGGACCACTGGTTGCTCATCTTGTCGAGCACGATCTCGTCGACCTGGCCGATGGTGTCCTCGACAGTCTCCCGGGGCAGGTCCCAGTCCAGAACGCCCTTTTCGGCGTCCATCTGGATGCCGTCCGTGTTCACCTCCGCACTGCCGCCAGAGGTACCTTCCTGAGTGCCGGCGCCGCGCCGCATGCGTTCGCCGACGCCGATGCGTGCGAGCTCCATCTTCGGCCGCGGCAGCACCTCGGTACGGCACATGTTGAGGAGCTGGCTGGTGTCCTGGATGCGCTGGTACCAGTCCTCGAAGAGGTCCCGCGGCATCACACCGCCCGAGAGATCCCCGGGGGCGATGTCCTTCAGTGCTTCTTCGTTCTGCTTCCGCACGCCCGTCATGCCCGCGTAGTTCTGCTGAGTACTCATGGTCTACCGACCTCCGCGGCCGCCGCTGTTTGCGAGTTCATGCATCTTCGACTCGGGCGTGAAGAACGCCGCCCGCTCGTCGACACCGCCCTCTCCAGCACCGCTCTTCTCCGTCCCGGTGAGCTGCTGGCTCTCGGTCGCGCCGGTCTGCTTGGAGATGTTGTCGATGCGCTCGGACTGCTTGTCGACGTCCTCCTTCAGTTCCTTCGCCCACTCCGGGGCGTCCTCGAAGGCATCCGTCTCCCCGTTGGCGTCCTTCTCGCTGCCCTCCGCGAGGACGTCGTCGATTCGCTTGCTCTGTTCGTTGATCTGTTCCTGCAGTTCCTTGGCCCACTCGGGGGGCTCGCTGTCGCTCATGGTTGTGTTGTCATCCGAGGTATCGCCCTCGGAGGCGTACTTCTCAGACTGTTCGACCGCCTTCCGGCGGATGCGTTGCGCCTCTGCTGCGAAGCCGTCGGTCGGACTCTCCACCGAGTCCAGTGACTCGATGTCGTTGCCGGTGGCCTGCTGGAGGTCCTCGACACTCCCGTAAATCGAGACGTGCGGGTCCTCGAGTGCGTCCGGGAACGCGTCCCGGCGCCAGTCGACGTAGACGTCGTGTTCGGGGAAGTCGACGCCCATGCCGAGCAGGTCGCCGTTGTAGTCCGTGTCGTCGTCCTCGCTGGCAGTGATGCGGAAGACGTCGACACCGACAGTGTCCTCCTTGGACACGTGGGCCGCGTCCCGGCTGGGCGAACTGGCGCCCTTCGCTGCCGTCGCCCCGCCCTGGAGCGTGCTCGGGGAGGTACCCCAGCCGTTGGTGAGGGTGTTGAGGAACGACTTTGCGGCGCTCGTCAGGCTCTTCTCGCCGGGTTCACCGGCACCCTCGACGTTCACCGCACGACTGAGGACATCCCAGAGTCGTTCAGCCTCGGTCTCGGTATGGCCACGCTCCATCGCCTCCTCGATGAACGCGCTCCGGTTCCCGAGGTGGTCGGCGAGCCGCTTCTCCGCGGTCGCCGCCCGTGCCTTCGACGCCTCCAGGATGCGGGCGTCTGGGACTGCGGGGACGTCGACGGCGGAGACCTCGCGGATGAGGCCGTCGGTGAGCTCCCAGTACTCCTCGACATCCACCTCGTCGGGAACGGAGACCTCCTCGGGGAGGTCGTCGGGGTCGTCGCCAGTGGGCTCCCAGACGACGTCGACGGCGCCGATGGAGTGGCCGTCGAGGATACCGTCCTCGACGAGGCTCCAGAGTTCGTCGTCGTTGTACGACCACTCCTGGACCCAGGCACCCTCATCGACGCTCTGGCCGCCGATCTCCTCCGCGGTGTCGAGGACCTCGTTGCGTTCGAGGGTCATCCACTCCGAGGGCCAGACGGCGTGCATGACGCCGCCGTCGGCTTCGCCGGCGTCGACAAACGCGTCGAACTGCGTGGCGAACGCCTCGATCGTCTCGGGGCGTTCCCAGTCGCCGTGGTGGTCGACCGTGTAGGGGACCATCACGACGCCAGTTGCCGTCTGCTCGTCGGCGTCCTTCTGGATGTAGTCGACGCGCTTCTCGTACTGTTCGCCTCGCTGCTCGGTCATGAGTCAGTCCTCCTCGTTGCTGTCGTCGGCGGCTTTCTGCGCGGTCTCGGTGTCAGCGAGGCCGCGCTTCTCGCCGCGCTCTCGGCTCTTGTTCTCAGACATCGGTCGAAAACAGGGTGCCGGCCCCGACGGCCGGCTGAAGTCCCCGGCGTGGAATCGAACCACGCCTCGACCACTCGGGGATAACTGGTTAGATGTCGCTCGGGATGTCGTCCGGGACGTCCTCCGGGTCGGGTGTCGGCCCCGACGGGAGGCGGTCGTGGAAGTTCGTCACCTCCAGGTAGGGATACTCGAGGCGGATGTTCGAGTAGTGGTAGCTGCCGTGACTCCCCGCGCTGTTCAACGCCGCCCACACCGACTGGGGGACGTCGACGTAGACGTACAGGGAGTTCTGGCCATCCGGCCGCTGAAACGACAGGTAGAGCTCCTGCGCCTCGAAGTCGTAGAGGCCTTCGTCGAGATTACTGGAGCTGAACGAGGTTTGCTCGATCGCGTCCTTTGTCTCCAGTTGGCTCTCGACGACACTCCACTCGCGCTCCCCGATCTTCCGGTCCTCCGGGGGCGCGTCCACCGCACGCGACGCCTCCGTCTCCCCACCACCACCGCCGCCGCCACTGTCGCCGGCGACGTCGGCTTCGTACTCCGCGAGGGTCATGTCGCCGTACTCCTCGTTCGGCGGCAGCCCGAGCTCCTCGAGCGTCTGGTTGACCGTTGGCACACCACTCAGGCGGTACGAGCGCACGCGACGCTCGGTGAGCTGTGCTTCCTCCTTCGGGTTGTTCGCGCCGCGGAGCTCGAAGTCGATCGTCCAGTCATCAACCCCGAGCGCGGTCTGGTGGAGGATCTTGTACAGCCGCGCTTCGAACTTCGCCTGCTCCGGCGCGATGACACCCTCCGCGAACTCCTGAACTTGCGCCTCAGAGTTCGACCGGTTGCTCGTGCCGGTGACGTTGATGAGGATCGGGGGGACCTCGTGGACCTTCGCAATCTCGTGCTCGTTCCGTTCGCGGAACGCCTGGAACTCCATGTCGTTGGAATCCGTCGCCCCGAGCGCCTCGAACTCGATCTCGACATCGCTCGGGTCGCCCTCCTTGAGGGGGTTGTCGTCTTCGAACTCGAAGCCCTCGACCTCGAGGATGGCCGTCCGGTACCGTTCACCCTTGAGGTTCTCCTGGAGGTCACGGAGTTCGTCCTTCGAGTCCTCGGTGAGCTTGCCGCCGTAGACTTTGACGGCGTAGTGGGGGATGCCGAGGTTGTCGAAGATGTCGTGGTTCCATTCCTGCGCGGCTTCGTCGGCGGCCATCGTCCGCATCGCCGCGACGAAGTCCGGGATGCCGTAGTACAGACTGAGCGGACTGGGGTTCGGGACGAAGATGAGCTCGTTCGCCGGCCCGTTCTCAAGGTCGTCCGCCGAGGAGGCGACGTTGCCGTTCTCCTTGTCGACGAACGTCGGATCCTCGCCGTATCGGTCGCCGGCTTCTCCGAAGTACCGCCGGCGGCCCTGCCGGATTTGGACGTAGCCGTGCCCCGACTGAATCGCCTCGACCTCCTCGCCGTCCTCAGTCTCAGTGGTGGTCGTGGTCTTCCGGACGCGAACGGTGGTCGCCGGCACGTGTGCGAGACCAACGGGGCCGCCTTCGCCGTTCACGAGAATCTCCAGGGCGGCCCAGCCGACACCGTGGTAGTCGAGCCGGGAGAGCTCAAGCACCTCTTCCGGCGTCGACGTCGCCGTCCCCTCAGGACCGAGCTGCCACCTGGAGTCCGAGCCGCGCCAGAAGTCCTCGACCGTCTGGTAGGCGTCGCCCTCTGGGTCGGGGTCGTCCGCGCTCTGGTGGGGGACGATGTCGAAGCCGTACCCGACTTCGTAGCGGGCTTTCATGCGGAGGCACGCTTGGTGGGTCTCGTTGAGTTCTTGGAACGCCGCGAGGGTCTCGGGGTTGTACGGCGGGACGATGCCGCGGCCGACGTCGGTCGCGATGCGGCGTTCGTCGAGTTGCGTGGTTTCGCGTGCTTTCTCCATCGCGCCCGTGTTGCCCTTGTCGAGGGAGGTGATGGACAGCGATACCTCACCGCCGCCGTCGTCAGCGTTGTCACTCATCTATAGGTAGCTCACTCCGTTGCTGTCATCGTCCTCGTCGACGTCGTCGTCGGCGCCGGCGAAGGCCAGCCGACGCATCCCCTGCTCGGCCATGTACCACGCCGCCACGAGGTCCGGCGTATGCCCCTGCAGCTTCCCGTCCTGGAGCTCCAAGCTCATCGCCGCCTGCACGAACTCCTCGCTCGGCTGATGACCACGGTAGAACTGGATCGCTCCATTCTCGACGAGCGTCCGCAGCCGCGGGATGCCGTTCTCCCACGAGTGCTTCTTCCCGCTGGTAGAGATGCCCGTGACCTTCGCGGCCAGCTGCGGGCTGAACTCGATGGCATCGTTGACGACGTACTGCTGCATCCCGTTGTCCTCGATGACGATGACCGCCGGGTCGTACCGCCGGTCGTACTCCGCCAGTTGGGCCTTAATCTGACTGGGCTGTAGACCCTGCTCGGCGCGGGCGTCCAGGAGCGTCCGCGTGCCGTCAGCCTTCGCGCGGAAGACGACGAACGCCGCATCGTCACCGGTCGGCGACTGTGCCGGGTCGTGCGCGACGACGATCGCCTCCCGCTCGCCGGCGCGGTACTTCGCCGGTGGACTCGAGCCACGGATGCTGCAGCCGCCGTCCTCGACGCGCTGGTTGACGTCGTCCGCGTTGATGAGGTTCCCACTGGCACCGCGAATCGTCAGGGTGTATTCGCGCCAGAAGAGGTGGTCAGCCATCTTCGACCGCTTATCACGGAGCCACTCGGGGCCACGGGCGTCCGGCCAGAGGACCTGGAGGGTACCGTTGCTCCACGGGTTCTGGACTTCCGTGTAGTAGTCGGGGTCGGGGCGGCGCTCTTGGTGGTCGTCGTCCTCTCCATACTCCGAGTCCCAGACGTCGAGGATCGCGGGATACTCCCGGAGCGCGTACCCCTGGTAGTCGCGGTAGTGCGACCAGATGTCGTCCGGGCGCTTGCGGGTGCCGACCATGATGGTGCGGCCGTCGTCTTTGACCATCGGCTGGGCGACGCCGTCCACCCAGTTGATGACCTCTGACGTCGAGCCGTCGCCACGCTCCTTGATGATGTCGTCGTGCAGGAGTACGTGGGCGCGGGCGCCCTCGACCGCGCCGAACAGCCACGCGGTCGTCAGGGAGGCGTCGTGGTGGAACTCCTTGACCTTCTTCGAGTCCGTCTTCCGGGGCTTGTTCAGGTTGATCAGCCACGGGTTGCGTTCGATGAACTTGTTGAGCTCGCGGTCGGCTTTCTCGTAGGCCTGCTCTTGGGTGTTCATGCACCAGATCGCGCGGAACCCTGGCTTGTACTCGAGGCACGCGATCAGGTACGCGGTGATGATGGTCGTCTTCAGGCCGTCCCTGTGGCAGAGGAGTGCGAGGTCGCCGTCGGCGTCAGCTTCGCCGGCGATGTGGCGGAGCCACTGACTGTGGTGGTCGCCGAGCGGGCTCCACGGGTCGGGTTCCGAGCTCATGTAGCCCTCGGTGAGTTTGTTCGCGAACTCCAGCCAGCACCCGTGCTCGAACGGATTGTACGCGGCCCTGATTTCCGACCGGGAGAGCTCCACCTCGACGTCGTCGCCTCCCGTGTTCTGGGTACCACTCATCGGAACAACCACCCCTGGAGGCGGCACCACCGACTCGGGCACTCGAGGCCGTCGACGTAGACCATCGCGCCGGCGACGCCAGTCGACCGGACGAGGTCGCGGCCGCAGCGCTCACAGGTCTCACTCATCGCTGTCACCTGTGGGGCTGGTCGCCTCCCGGATCACTGCAGCCGCCTCCTCATCGAGCGACACCGACGTCTCCAGCTCGCCGTCGACGTCGAGGTTGATGTCCGTACTGTAGACGCCCATGACGTCGGCCTTCGCCTGCATGTGCTGGCTCATCTCTCCTCGAGAAGCCTGGCGCTGCGAGAGCTCCGGGACGTCGCGCGCCATGCCGACCATCTCCGTCGTGTATACTGGCTCGTCGTCGATCGGGTTGCGCGCGGGATACTGGTCGCCCGGTTTGATGGCTCGCGTCCCGTCTGTGAACCGAATGTAGAGGTCGCGCTCGTTGGCGTGCTCGGGCCAGTCCTCATCGCCGGGGTCGATGACCTCCCAGGCCGGCACCTCGATTGGTTCCGAGTCCGCCGGGAGCCGCCGCATCTCCGGCTTCACACGACGCACCGGCTCGTCCTCGACGGCCAGCTCGTCGTGGTCCTCCCGCGCCTGCTGGTACAACCGCTCGAAACGCTCCGCGGCCTGCAGCCGGACGTCAGCGTGCTCGGCCTCGATCATCTCCAGGACCTCCTCCTCTGGGTCCTCGTTGAGGTAGTCCCTGATCGTCGAGACCGTGAGGTCCGCGATACCCTCGGCCTCGAAGCGGTCCCGGACCTCCTTGGGGGAGAGGTTGTCGAGATAGTGCCACTTCAACGCGAGGTTGACGCGGCGGTCGCGGTTGGACATGGGGGTATGGGTGTCGCGTGGTGTCGCGACTGAAGTTATACTTTAAGTAGGGTGGCCGGTGGACGTCGACGTCCGAGGCGTCCGGGGTGGTTGTGTGTCAGTTCTCCGGAGAGGTGGCGTCGTCGACGGCGTCCTGAGCGGCCTCCGTCGCCTCACTCGCACGGCGCTGGAGATCATCCGCGTAAATCCAGACACCCGTCACGAGAACAGCGTACGCGACCCACCGCATGGTGGGGCCGCCCGCGATCACTGTCTCGACGGTTTTGGTGATGCCGAGCACCGGCAGGAGTGGACTCGAGGCGAGCTTCCGCGTGAGCGTGCGCACTCGCTGCTGTGGGAGTTTGGACGTACCGGGCATCGCTTACGAGAGCGGGATATGAGGGGTCGCCCATCCCACGAGCACGCCGAGCACCGAGCCGGTGACGACGCCGCCGAGCGCGTAGTGCGGTTCTTTCTTGATGTCCTGCCAGAGCCGGCGGCGTTGGCCGTTGGCCTCCTGGGCTTTGCCGTAGACCGCCGCGCCGTAGACCAGCGAGAGGAGTTGCTGCTGGCCGTGTGCGGTGGCGGCGAAGCCGGCGGCGATGCCGAGGCCGGCGGCGTGCGTCTCACTCTTGTAGCTGAAGGCGCCGTCGCGGTCGGTGCTGGCTTCGGTAGGTTGGCCGGCGGACTTGAGGAACGCGACGATGGCTTCGAGGAGGCTGGTCATGGGTCGTCCTGGTTGGAGAAGGTGACTGTGATGAGGTTCGCCACCTCGATCTCGTGGACCTCCCCGATGAACACGACGATGACGCTCACCCCGAAGACGGCAGCCTGCATCCAGGTGCCGTCGAAGGCTGTCATCGCGACGAACGTGGCCGCCATGAGGATGGCGTACACGAGACTCTTGATAGCTTTCCAGCGCTCGACAGGCATCCGTGTTTCACGCTCCAAGCGCTCGTTGTACTCGGCGAGTGTTTCGCGGCGATGTGGTAGAACCGACATGGTGCATCCGAAGACCTCGCTCGACCGTGACGCCGATGCCCACGTGATGGGGGCGAGGCAGAACAGCTGCGATGGTGGCGAGTGGGCGGGGTTGCACCGCGCCCCATGCGTGGACGCCGCGGTTGTCCCGCGGGGTGGTCCACGACGCAGACTCGGGGCCCAGTAGGATGCCACTCGACTAGCCCGTCGGACACCCGAGGGGCCGGTATGCGTGCGATACAGTCCCTCGCCTCCAGCCCCCGAGGGGGCTGTCCAAACCGGGTCATCGGGACTGAGTTACACTGGTGCCGTGATGTCGGACTCCGGAACCCGCCACGTCCCCGCACCAGGCACCTCCACAATCAGGACGTCCTCGGGGCCAGGACCGTACCGGGCTTCGGTGCCCACAGTGCCGACGACCTGGCCGGGGACCTCGCGGCCGGCGATCTCCGCGGTGACGATCGTCTCCTCAGAGAACTCAGGCATCACGATCACCAGCTTCAGCAGCGATGCCAACCGCGACCGGGAAGTCATACCCAGGGTCGTGCTGGTACTGCGCGTACAGGACGTCGACGAGCGCGTCGAAATCCACGTGACTGGAGTGCTGGCCTTCCTCGCGGAGTGACTCGAGTGTCGCGTGGAGGTGTTCGACGACGCCTTTGATGTCCGCGCCCTGGATGATGTCGTCGCGGTCCGCGTGGTTCGTCTGCCCGCACGTACAGACGAGGCCGATGCGCGTGGTCGTCGGGGACGGCCGTCGGGGCGTTCGACGCGGACCTCACCGCGGGTTGCGTGTTCGCTCCAGTGCTGGAAGCCGATGACCGACTCCGGGTCGATTGCCTTCCGGTAGACCGGCACTC
>NZ_WPCF01000161.1 GCF_009741975.1 Halobacterium sp. CBA1126
CGCCGGCGGCCGCGCGCTCGCGGAGCCACCGCCCGAGCCCCCCGGCCCGCGCCCAACGGCGGCGACGACCGCGAACAGGGCGACGGACGGGGACGCGTCCCCGTCGAGGTCGACGACCGTCAGCCACTGCTCGAACCCGTCGTCGCCGCCCTGCGACATCGGCACGCGCCGAATCTCGGGCGCCCACGGCGACCCCGCGAACTCGCGTTCGACGTACGACTGGGTGTCCGTGGTGCTCGTCACGATGTGCTTCCCGAAGAACCAGTCCCAGTGCTCGTGGTGGGCCTGCATCGCCGTCCACCCGTCCGCGTCGGGCGCCGTGTACGCCCTGACGTGGTGGCGGCCGCCGAGGTACGTGCCGTCGTGCACCTGGTAGGCCTCCGCGAGCCAGACGCCGCGCTCCGCGTCGGCGAGGTAGACGTACCGCTGGGCGCCGGTCGCGGACTCCCACGGGTCCGTCCTCCCCGGCGCCGTCGCGCGCTCGCTGGTCGCCGCGTCCCGCTGCTCGGCGGTCGTCTCGTTCCAGTCGCCCTCGAGGAGGTAGCCGCGCACGTCCTCGGCGTCCCCGTACACGACGACGTTCAGCGCGAGCGTCGGCGAGGCGAACGTCCGGCCCGCGCTCGTGTACAGCCAGAGCTCCCGGTCCTCCTCGGGCAGCGGAATCGACTCCACCTGCTCGGGACGGTCGACGCTCTGGACGTCCGCCACGAGCAGCGACCCCGACGCGCCCACCGCGAGCACGCCGACCAGTACCAGCACCGCCACCGCCGGGCGGAGTTCCACGGCCATCCCCCGCACGTAGACGGCCGACCACCATTACTCTCCGGGCTCCGCGAGAAAACGAACGGGGTGAGCGTATGCGAGGGGTCGGATTCGAACCCGACGCAAACGCTCGCTTCGCTCGCGTTTCCGTGCTTCGAATCCCACGTCTCCTCGCCTGCTCGCGTTCGCTCGCAGGACGAGTGCGAGGGGTGGGATTCGAACCCACGAACCCCTACGGGAGCGGGTCTTAAGCCCGCCGCCTTTGGCCGCTCGGCCACCCTCGCGTGTCGTCGTGGACGCCGCGGGGAGAAGTCCGTTACGGTCCTACCAGTCGACGGACAGCGTGCCGTCGCCGTGGGGGTCGGGCGCGATCTCCTCGTTTGTGCGGCGGTCGACGACGTGGATGACGCCGTCGCCCTTCTTCGCGGGGCAGGCGTCGGCGGCCGCGACGTTGTGGTCGAGGTCGTCCTCGCCGAAGAAGTACGAGACGGGCTTGGCCATCCCGGAGGCGAGGTCCATCTCCCAGTTATCCGAGACCTCCGCGCACTTGCCCGCGCCGAAGCACTTGTTCGCCTCGAAGACGAGCTTGTACGGCTTCTCCTCGACGGGCGGCGCGTCGGCCTCGCCGAGCTCGCTCGGGTCGACGGTGTCGGCGTCCTCGGTCATGTACCAGGATTAGTGCCGGAGGGCTTTGAACTGTCGGTGCCGGCGGGTCAGTCGTGAATCTCGACGGACTCGAGGACGACCTCGCGCTTCGGCTGGTCGTTGCGGTCGGTCTCGACGTCGCCGATGGCCTCGACGACGTCCATGCCGTCCGTGACCTTCCCGAAGACCGCGTGGCGGTCGTCGAGGTGGGGCTGGGCGTCGAGGGTGATGAAGAACTGGCTGCCGTTCGTGTCCGGGCCGGAGTTCGCCATCGAGAGCACGCCCGCGTCGTCGTGGCGGAGGTCGTCGTGGAACTCGTCCTCGAACTCGTAGCCGGGGCCGCCCCGACCGGTCTCCGTGGGGTCGCCGCCCTGAATCATGAACCCCTCGATGACGCGGTGGAACGCGACGTCGCGGTACAGCGAGTCGCCCCGAATCTCGCCGCTCTCGGGGTCCTCCCACGTCTTCGTGTCCGGCGCGGGGTCGGCGCCCGCGGCGGGGTCGTCCTTCGCGAGCTTCACGAAGTTCTCGACCGTCGTCGGCGCTTTCTCGTCGTACAGCTCGACCTCGATGTCGCCCTCGCTCGTGTGGAGGGTCGCCTTCTTGGTCATACCCGAAGAGAGGCCGTCGCGTCGGATAACGCTACCTACTCAGAACGAGCAGAGGTCCGCGAGGAGGCTCTCCGCGCGCCCGTTGGCGACGACCTCCTCGGCGGCCTCGATGCCCGCCTCGATGGAGTCGACGTCCTCGCCGGCGTACATGCGGAGCGCGGCGTTGAGCTTCACGGCGTCCGCGAACTCGTCGCGGCGGTCGCCCGCGAGCACGTCCGCCGTGATCTCCGCGGACTCTCTGGCCACGTCGTCGACTTCGAGGTCCGCGCTCTCGACGTCCATCCCGTAGTCCGCCGTCTCGATGGTGAAGTCCGCCAGCTCCGACCCCTCGGACCACTCCGCGACGGTCGTCGAGCCCGGGCGGACGTCGTCGTACCCCTCCATCCCCTGGAACATGAGCACGCGGTCGAAGCCCACGTCCTCGCTCTCGCGAGCGGTCTCGACGACCTTCTTCGCGAACGCGAGGTGGTAGAACGAGCCGAGGTGGGTGTCGGCGTTCGCGGGGTTCGCGAGCGTCTCCACGGTGTTCACGAACGTCCGCACGCCCATGTTGTCGCGGCGGTCCCAGAGCGCGTCAACGACGGGGTTGAACGACGGCTGGTAGTAGAACCCGAAGCCGTGCTCGTCGACCATCGCGGCGGACTCCTCGGGTTCGAGCTCGGTGCGCACGCCGAGCTCGTCGAGGACGTGCTTGTAGGCGTCCTGCTTCTGCGTCGGCACGCGGTCGCCCGAGTGGACGACGACCGGCGTGCCGGCGGCGGCGGCGACGACGCCCGCGGCGACGCCCAGAATCGCGGAGTCGCCCTTTCCGTCGTAGTTCGCGCCGCAGTCCACGGGGTCGCGTCGGGCTCGGCGGCGACGACGCTCTCCCGGCGCATCACGTCGACGTACGCGCCCAGCTCCTCGCCGTTGTTCCGCTTCCAGCGGTTCGCCAGCCAGAACGCCCCCAGCGTCGTCTGGTCGGGCGTCAGGTCGAGGATGCGTTCGAACGCTTCCATCGCCTGCTCGCGAGACATGTCCGCGGCGGACTTCGGCCCGGAGCCGACGACCTCCGTCATCAGGCGCTGCAGCGGCCACTCGCCGTACGAATCGCTCATGCCGACTCGTTCGGCTTCCACCGGCGTAAATCCACCCCATTCCGCTCCCTCCGGGCCGGCGACGAACCGGTAAACAGTAGCCGACGCAGTCCCAACGCAGTGGTAATGGCCGCGGCCGACTGGCGCGAACGCGTCGACGACGTGGACGCACGCCTCATCGACGAGTACCAGAGCGGGTTCCCGATCCGGGAGCGCCCGTTCGAGGCCGTCGCGGACGACCTCGGCGTCACCGAAGCCGACGCGCTCGCCCGCGTCGAACGCCTCCACGACGAGGGCGTCTTCCGGCGGTTCGGCGCCGTCCTCAACCCGCCCGTCATCGGGTCGTCGACGCTCGCCGCCGTGCGCGCGCCCGCCGACCGCTACGACGAGATCGCGGCCGTCATCAACAGCTATCAGCAGGTCAACCACAACTACCGCCGCGACCACGAGTACAACCAGTGGTTCGTCGTCACCGCCGGCAGCCGCGAGACCCGCGACGAGATTCTCGCCGAAATCGAGGAGCGGACGGGCTGCGAGGTGCTGAACCTCCCGATGCTCACGGACTACTACATCGACCTCGAGTTCCCCGTGGTCAACGGCGACCGGTTCGCCCGGGAATCACTGGACAGCACGGACGTCTCGGCGACCCGCATCAGCGAGCGCGCGGCGGGCGACCTCTCGACGCTGGACGCCGACCTGCTGCTCGCGATCCAGGACGGCTTCCCGCTGTCGGCGACGCCGTACCGCGACGTCGCGGACGCCGTCGGCGCGCCTGTCGAGGACGTTCTCGACGCCACCGAGCGGCTGCTCGCGGACGGCTGCATCAAGCGCGTGGGCTGCGTCGTCAACCACGTCGTCACGGGCTTCGACGCCAACTGCATGGTC
>NZ_WPCF01000185.1 GCF_009741975.1 Halobacterium sp. CBA1126
GCGCCGCGGCCGCCTTCCTCGCGACCCCGGTCCTCCACACGCGACTCCGCACCCGGCACGCCGCGGCGAGCGGCTGAGGTCGCCGGGAGCTCGTCGAATCGGCGTCGGGAGCCGCTGGCGTCCGGTTCTCGCAGGTGTTCGTCCGCGACCCGGCAAAATATTAATAAACTCATGCGCTCTTGGGCAACCTGAGCGACGAGGGACCTGTCGTCGAAACTAGAATGGATTGTCTTCGCTGCGGCCGCACGACCGACTACGAGCGTGTGGCCGTCGACCGGTTCTCGGGGGCCGTCGAAGGGAGCCTCTGCACGGACTGCGAGGCGAACTGGCTGAACGGCCACGGCGACGCCACGTCGATCTCGCTGGTCGCGTGCTTCAAGTGCGGCGACCAGCCGAAGTTCCTCTTCCCGCAGTGGGACTCCATCGTCGAGAGCGAGGACAGCGCCGGCGCCGTCGAGACGGAGTACCGGATCCAGCTCACGACGCCCGGCAGCTGCGCCGAGTGCACCGAGGAGTAAGCGCCGCCGCGGGACAGTCCCACCGAGGTCGCGGTCCGGTTCAGCGCCGAGACGATCGTGCCGTGTGTGAACGGGTCTCCAGTCGAAACGCGTCGCACTCGCGTCTGACGCCGCGTTCCGGAGTTTCGCGGGCAGAATTATGTCGGCAGTCCGCCGTCTGTCGGTTCGTCCGTTCGTCGCGTATTTCTGATACGAGTTCGGTTGGACGGGGCGCAGCGTGCCGTCGGGCGGTCTCGACTCGAACCGGAGGACGCGACGCGGCGGGCGTCGATTCTCCGGTTCGTGCGCGCTGACTCCCGCGGTTCTCCAATCGAACCAGTGGTGCGTACGGATCCGGACGCGCCGCTCGGTCGCCCTCCGTACGACTATTAGAAAATTTTATACTACCACCCGACAGTGGGTGCTAGTCCGTACCTAACGAGGACCACACATGGACTGCATCGCGTGCCAGCAACGCAGCGGCTACAACCGCGCCGTCGTCGACACGACCACCGGCCGGGAGCTCGGGCCGCTCTGCGTCCGCTGCGAGACGGAGTACTTCGGCGAACTCGCCGCCCACCCCGGCAGCCAGCGCACCGACGACGGCTGCCTGTACTGCGACCGCGACGGCGTGTGGGCGCTCCCGAAGTGGCTCCCCGAAGCGCACGTCGAAGGCGGCCGGGTCGTCTCCCGCGTCGACTACGACGCCGAGCGGGCGACGCTCCGGCTCTGCGACGAACACCTCGCCGCCCTCGACGTCGACACGCTCGCACCGACGCGAACGAGATCGTCCACGGTCGCGACCGGCGACCCGGAGTGACCCGTGCCCGTTCGCCTACACGCGGAGTGGCTCACGCAGACCGACGAACGCGTCCTCGAGACGCTCGACGAGACCGGGCCGCTGACGCGGCCGCAGCTCCGCGCGACCCTCGCGAACCTCTCGCCGCTGCTGGACCTCTCGGCCGACGCCTTCGACGAGCGCTGCGAGAAACTCGTCGCCCACGACCTCCTCGTCGAGAACGACGACCTCGTCGGCATCTCGACGACGGGCGAACAGTTCCTCCGCGGCGACTACCACCTCGCCGACGCCGCCACGTCGGAGCCCGAGGACGCCGACAGCGGCTACTGGATCTGCTCGGAGTGCGGGACGACCGGCACCGACGGCGCCGCGACCTGTCCGGTCTGCGACGGCGACTCGGAACTCCGATAGAACTCGACTCCCGACGAGTCGACTCGTAAAACGAGTCCGCCCTCCCCGATTTGAACGGGGGACAAGTCGATCTACAGTCGACTGCTCTACCAGTCTGAGCTAAGGGCGGGCGCATTCCTGCGTAGGCCGCGGTTCGGATTTAAGGGTTACCATTCGGAAACGGACGACGAGCGTCAGACGCGTGGGGTGGGTTGAAGACCCCGGAGGTGGTACGTAGTACCGAACGGTCATGTCGAAGATAACCTTCCGCGCGGACGACGACCTCGTGGACGCCGTCGACGACCTCGACGAGTCCAAGAGCGAGGTCATGCGCGCGGCGCTGCGGGCGTACCTCGACGGCGGCGCGAGCGAGAGCGACGACGGCATCGACGACGTCGTCGCCGACCGCGTCGAGGA
>NZ_WPCF01000119.1 GCF_009741975.1 Halobacterium sp. CBA1126
GCTCGCGGACGCGCTCGGCGTCGACCGGCCGACCCGCATCGAGGGGTTCGACGTGAGCCACGCGCAGGGAAAGTCCGTCGTCGGCAGCGACGTCTGTTTCGTGGACGGCAGCGCGGAGAAACCCGACTACCGCCGGAAGAAGCTCTCCGAGGAGAACGACGACTACGCGAACATGTACCGGCTGGTCAAGTGGCGCGCCGACCGCGCCGTCGAAGGCAGGGACGACCGCCCGGACCCCGACCTGTTGCTCATCGACGGCGGCGAGGGCCAGCTGGACGCGGCGCGCGAAGCGCTCGCGGACGCCGGCTGGGACGTGCCCGTGGTCGCGCTGGCGAAAGACGAGGAGCTCGTGGTGACCGCCGACCGGACGTACGACTGGGACGACGACGCGCCGCAGTTGCACGTCCTCCAGCGCGTGCGCGACGAGGCCCACCGGTTCGCGGTCGCGTACCACCAGACGCTCCGCGACGACGTGGGGACGGCGCTCGACGGCGTGGACGGCGTCGGCCCGGAGCTCCGCAAGCGCCTGCTGCGGCGGTTCGGCAGCGTCGAGGGCGTCCGCGAGGCGTCGGTCGAAGACCTCCGGGACGTGGAGGGCGTCGGCGAGGCGACCGCCGAGACCATCGCGAACCGTTTGTAGCGAACCATCGCGAACGTCCATGACATTTATTGGCACGGGAGGAGTATGTCCGCCTGTAATGAGCTACGACGGTGGACGTCGAGGGCGCATCGACGACGAGAACGACCGCGCCAGCGACGAGACGGTCCCGACGGGGCCGCTCCGGGCCGTCGTCGCGCGACTCCGGCGCCACGTGCGGGAGTGGCCGAGCCGGTACGTCGAACAGCAGGCGCGGGTGTACGAGCGGTAGCTACGACTCGATGCGGACGGTCATCACCGGTGCGGGCGACGTCCGCACGACTTTCTCCGCGACGCTCCCGACGAGGTAGTGGTCGAGCCCGGTGCGACCGTGCGTCCCCATGACCACCACGTCGACGGCCGCGTCCTCCACGTAGTCGACGATGGCGTCGTGGGGGATTCCCTCGACGACGGCGCGCTCGACGGCCACGTCCTCGGGGAGGGCGGCGACGGTCTCCTCGGCGGCGCGCTCCGCGCGCTCGCGCTCGCCTTCCGCCCACGCGTCGGCGGCGAGCCCCGCGCTCGGCGTCTCGAAGCGGTTGCGCTCGTCGGCGACCGCGAGCACGTGGACGGTCGCGTCGTAGGCCCGCGCGAGAGCCGCGGCGTGCTCGGCCGCCGCCGCGGTGCCGTCGCTGCCGTCGGTCGGGAGGAGGACGTCGTCGTACATCTCAGAACCCCCCGACGGCCATTAGGAACAGCGCCGTCGCGATGACCGCGAACAGGGCGCCGACGCCCTTCTTGATGGTGTCCGTGTCCAGCGCGGCGGAGACGTACGGCGCGATCTGGCCGCCGAGCGCCGCCGCCGGCGCCGTCCAGACGACCATGTTCCACGGGGTCGTCGCGAGGTTCATCGAGTGGCCGCCGACGAGGCCGCCGCCGAAGATGTGGACGACGGACGCGATGATGGCGGTCGTGGCGACGACGATGTGGTTCGTGCCGATGGCGATCCGCACCGGAATCTTCGTGGACAGCATCGAGATGATGCCGAGTTCGCCGATGCCGAAGCCGGCCAGCCCCTGGAAGGTGCCGCCGACGCTGTAGTTCCCGAACCGCCGGAGGTAGCCCGAGCGGTCGTACTCGTAGGTCTCGCCGTCGCGGTCGACGCGCGTCACGGCGCCCTCGTCGTCGGTGCGGACGCCCGCCGGCCCGAGCTTGTCGGCGTCGTTCGGGAGCGCGCCGCCGTCCGCGGCGGTCGTCGAGCTCTCCTCGCCGTGGTCCGCGTCGTCGCCGTGGCCGAGGTCGGCCCTGAACAGGAGGTAGGACGCCGCCAGCAGCGCGACGCCGAGCAGGCCGTGGAAGACCGGCTCCGGGATGAAAAACGAGAGCAGCGCGCCGGCGACGACGAACGGCAGGCCGCCGAGCACCAGCGACAGCGCGAGCTTCCGGTCGACGAGCCCGTACTGGACGAACGCGACCGAGGAGCTGGAGAGGCCGAAGGACTCGCTGATGAGCCCGATTTTCACGAGCGTCTCCGCCTCCAGCGGCGCGGCGAACAGCGGGTAGACGAAGATGAGGAACGGCACGAAGATGGCCGACCCGCTGATGCCGACGGTGTTCACGATGGTCGCGCCGGCGAGGAACGCGGGGAACAGCCACCAGTAGTTCGTCCAGTAGCCCGGCGCGGGGTCGCTGGGGGCCATCGGTCCGAAGTAGACGAACGAGACGAACAGGACGGGCGCGAAGAAGACGAAGACGTGCTGGTACTTGAGGAACGTCTTGGTCGCGCGCGCAGTCGAGGAGCCGCCGGCGTCGGCCACGTCAGCTCGCACCTCGTTTCGGCGGCTGAATCGGGTGACCGGGCGACGAGCGACCGAGCGCGTCTGCGGAGTACATGATTGCCCGGCTTAACCGGCCGCCGACTGAAAAGCGTTGACTTCCACGAGAGAAGTTCCGGGGTGAACGGGCGTCAGACGCGCGTCTGTGGATAGTTCGCAGACGACAAGCGCGTGGCGTCGCGGCCTACCACTCGCCGGGCTCGGGCGCGACGCCCTCCTCGGCGTCGTCGCCGCCGTCTAAGTCGTACTCCTCGCGGAGTTCGCGGATGCGGTCGCGGATGTCCGCCGCGAGCTCGAACTCGAGGTTGTTCGCGGCCGCCTCCATGCGCTCCTCGAGATCCTCGACGAGGACGGCGGCCTCCTGCTCGTCGCTCGGGCCGTCGCCCGCGACGTCCGAGGTGTCGGTCTCCGCGCCGGGGAGGTTCATCTCGCTGACCTCCTTGTCGATGGTCGTCGGCGTCGTGCCGTGCTCCTCGTTGTACTCGCGCTGGATGCGGCGGCGGCGCTGGGTCTCCTCGATGGCGTCCCGCATCGCGTCGGTTCGCTCGTCGGCGTACAGCACCACCTCGCCGTTGACGTTGCGGGCGGCTCGCCCCATCGTCTGCACGAGGCTGGTCTCCGAGCGCAGGAACCCCTCCTGGTCGGCGTCGAGGATGGCGACCAGCGACACCTCGGGGATGTCCAGCCCCTCCCGGAGGAGGTTGATGCCGACGAGCACGTCGAACTCGCCGAGGCGGAGCCCGCGCACGAGCTCGTGGCGCTCGAGCGTGTCCGTCTCGTCGTGCATGTACTCGACGGCGACCCCGGACTCCTCGAGGTACTCCGTGAGGTCCTCGGCCATGCGCTTCGTGAGCGTCGTCACGAGCACGCGCTCGTCGTTCGCCACGCGCTCGTCGATGCGGTCCATCAGGTCCTCCACCTGCCCGGTGGCGTCCGCCACCGAAATCTCGGGGTCGACGAGGTGCGTCGGGCGCACGATCTGCTCGACGACCTGCTCGGAGTGCTCGCGCTCGTAGTCGCCCGGCGTCGCGGAGACGTACAGCGTCCGGTCGGTCTTCTCCTCGAACTCCTCGAAGGTCAGCGGGCGGTTGTCGTACGCCGTCGGCAGCCGGAAGCCGTTCTCCACGAGGCTGTCTTTCCGGGACTTGTCGCCCGCGTACTGGCCCTTGATCTGGGGGACGGTGCGGTGGGACTCGTCGATGACCGTCAGGAAGTCGTCGGGGAAGTAATCGAGGAGGGTGTAGGGGGCGTCCCCGGGCTCGCGGTCGGAGAGGTACACCGAGTAGTTCTCGATGCCCGAACAGTAGCCCGCCTCGGCCATCATCTCGAGGTCGAAGGTGGTGCGCTCCTCGATGCGCTGGGCGGCGACCATGTCGCCGTCGCGCTCGAAGTGCCGCACGCGCTCGTGCATGTCCGCGCGAATCTCCTCGATGGCGTCCTCCATCTCGTCCTCGGGCACCGAGTAGTGCTCCGCCGGGTGGAAGAGGACCGCCGGCTCCTCGCTCTCGACGGTGCCCTCGAGCGGGTCTAGTTTCGCCATCCGGTCGACCTCGTCGCCCCAGAACTCCACGCGCACGGGGTAGCGGCCGTACATCGGGAACACCTCCACGGTGTCCCCGCGGACGCGGAACGTCCCCTGCGTGAAGTCCACGTCGTTGCGCTCGTAGTTCAGGTCCACGAGCCGGCTCAGCAGCTCGTCGCGCTCGATCTCCTGGCCGGTCTCGAGGCGGAGGCTCATCTCCTCGTAGTTCCGCGGGTCGCCCAGCCCGTAGATGGCCGAAACGGAGGCGACCACGATGACGTCGTCCCGCGTGAGCAGCGAGCGCGTCGCGGAGTGCCGCAGCCGGTCGATCTCGTCGTTGATGGAGGCGTCCTTCTCGATGTACTTGTCCGTCTGCTCGACGTACGCCTCCGGCTGGTAGTAGTCGTAGTAGGAGACGAAGTACTCCACGGCGTTGTCCGGGAAGAGGTTCCGCAGCTCCTCGTAGAGCTGGGCGGCGAGCGTCTTGTTGTGCGCGATGACCAGCGTCGGCTGCTGGAGCTCCTCGACCACCCACGAGACGGTGTTGGTCTTCCCGGAGCCGGTCACCCCGAGCAGGGTCTGCTTCTCCGCGCCGTCCTCGTACCCCTCGACCAGTTGCTCGATGGCCTTCGGCTGGTCGCCCGCGGGGTCGAACGGCGCGTCCACGCGGAACGGCTTCTCGGCCTCGGGTCGGTCCGGCTGGAGTGGACCGCTGGCGTCGCTCATTATCCGACAGTAGGCGTGGAGGCACTTCAGCAGCGCGCCCGAGCGCAGGGACCGCGCGAGCAAATCGCAGTCGTCGCGGCCGAACGCCGACACCAGACACTTGGCGTCGCCGGCCGAACCGCCGACGATGCCCTCCAGACGCGACGTGTTGAGAACCGCCGGCCTCGGCGCCGCGGGCGTCCTCGCTGGCGTCACGGCGCGCTACGGCGCGTGGTCCCCCGCACCGCTGGACGCCCCGGATGGGACGTGGCTGCAACCGCGCTACGACCGCGGGAACACGGCCCACAACCCCCACGCGGCGCCGCCGACCGCGAATCCGGAGCGCGTCCGGACGTACGACGTCGCGGGGACGGTGAACGCGCTGGCGGTCGGCGTCGGCTCCGTGTACGCCGGCACCGACCACGCCGTCTACGCGTTCGAGCACGGGGACGCGGACGCGAGCTGGGACCGGGCCGCCAGCGGGTTCCGCGTGGCGGTCGGCCCCGACGTGGTCCTCGCGGTCGGACGCGCGACGATTACCGCGTTCGCGGCGTCGAACGGCGCGGTACAGTGGCGCCGCGACGCCGACCGCCGGGTGTACGGCGTGCTCGTCGACGAGCGAACGGCGTACGTCGGCGTCGGAGACCGCCTCGACGCGTACGCGCTCGACAGCGGCCGCCGCCGGTGGAGCGTGAGCGCCGACGCGGGAGCGTACCCCGCGTTCGACGGCGACCGCCTGCTCGCGGGCGCGTCGAACCTCACCGCGTACGAGCCGCGGGGCGCACTCCGCGGCGTGCTCGCGGACGCACCGACGCGCGCCTGGACCGCCCACGACGTGTTCGGGCCGACGAGACCGGTCGTCGCCGGCGACCACGTCCTCGCGGGAGAGACCACCTGCTACCTATCGGAGACGTGCGGCCTGAACGTGGTCGCGCCGGCCGGCACCCGCGAGGAGTACGTCGAACTCGGGAACAGCGCGGGCAGCGTGGCCAGCGACGGCGAGCGCGCGTACGTCGTCTCGCTGCACTACGGCGACGGCGAGAACGGCTACAACGTCCCGGACGCGTCGACGCTACACGCGCTCGACGCCGACACCGCCGAGGAGCGCTGGTCGTTCCGGCGCCCCGGCTGGTTCTGCCCGCCGGTCGTCGCCGACGGCACCGTCTACGTCGCAGAGAGCGGGAGCACGCACGGCGACGGGAACGTGTACGCGCTCGACGCCGAGGCGGGCGAACGGCGGTGGACGTACCGCGAGTCCGACGGCGCCGTCGTCCTCGTCGCCGCCCGAGACGCCCTGTACGTCGGCACCGAGGGCGGCGTCCTCGAACTCCGGTAGTCGGCCCCAACGCTTTCGCCGCGACGGGACGAATCTGCGCCCATGAGCGAGGACACCGGCGACGAACTCCGCTCGGCCGTCGAGTGCCTGCGCGACGCCGAAGAACTCGTCGAGGACGACGACGTCGCGGACCAGCTGTACGCGGAAGCCGAGTCCCTCGAAGCGCTCTCCACTCGCGACGACGCCCCCGACGAGCGCCGGCTCTCCGGCCACCGGCAGACGCTCCGCGAACACCACCAGCGCGTCGGCGAGGACGCCCGCGACCGCGTCGCCAGCGCGCTCGACCACGTCGTCAGCGTCGAAGACGCGGTCGGCGAAGGGAGCGACCGGCGGTAGCCGCGACCGCCCACCTATTTCCCGGTCCGCGCCGATGACTCGCGCATGGTACGCGAAGACCTGCGCGCGGCGAGCGACCACCTCCGAGCGGCCGCCGTCGCCGCCGCGGACGCCGACCACGAACAGCGCCTCTACGACCAGTCCGACGCCCTCGCCGAGCTCGCGACCGCCGACGACGGCCCCGACCACGGCCGCCTCGCGCGCATCACGCACACCCTCGACGACCTCGCCGACGCGGTCAACGACGACGACGCCCGCGAGAGCATCGCCGACGCCAAAGCCAGCGTCGAGGCCTACCGCGAGACCGTCGACGGCGTCTGAAGACCACTTTTTACGCTGTCACGGAAAGAGCGCTGTGCGCTCTTTCCAGATGACGAGAGACGGCTCAGGCGTCTCTCGAACCACGTGAGGGACGCGTAGCGCCCCTCACTCGGAAAATTTGGTGAAAAAGCACTCCTCCCTCACTTCGCTTCACTCCGTTCGGTCGTCGGCCCGCGAGCCTACGGCTCGCGGCGAACGGCTCGCTCGGGTTCTCCGAACCACTCGCTCGCCGATGCTCCTCAGCTATTGAGTTATTCAGTTGTCAAGCGACCGGCGACCGAGCGGGCCGGAGGCCCCGGAAGGTCGCCGGTTCACCGAGCGCGAGCGCAGTGAGCGCTCGGGCCGACGACTGACTAACGCGAGCGAAGCGAGCGGCAGGAA
>NZ_WPCF01000113.1 GCF_009741975.1 Halobacterium sp. CBA1126
CGAGGAGCGCGACGGCGAGGCGTTCGTCACCGCGGAAGCCGTCCAGCAGTACGCGGAGGGCGGCACCGCCGCGCAGGGCGAGCCCACGACCGGCGCACCCGAGCGAGAGTTCGTCGAGGGCGGCGAGACGACCCAGCCCTACCGCGGCGTCCGCCGGAGCATCGGCGAGCAGATGGCCGAGTCGAAGTACACCGCGCCCCACGTCACCCACCACGACACGGCGGTCGTCGACGACCTCGTGGCGACCCGCGAGAGGCTCAAGGAGCGCGCCGCCGAGCGGGACGTGAAGCTCACGTACCTGCCGTTCGTGCTGAAGGCGGTCGTCTCCGGCCTGCGGGAGTACCCGATTCTGAACTCCGAGCTCCGGGAGGACGAGGGCGAAATCGCGCTCAAACAGGACTACAACGTCGGCGTCGCGGTCGCCACGGACCACGGGCTGATGGTGCCCGTGGTGAAGCACGTCGACCAGAAGTCCGTCCTCGACATCGCCGAGGAGGTGAACGAGCTCGCGGCGAAGGCCCGCGACCGCTCGATCGCCCGCGAGGAGATGCAGGGCGGGACGTTCACCGTCACGAACTTCGGCGCGGTCGGCGGCGAGTACGCGACGCCCATCATCAACTACCCGGAGACGGCGATTCTCGGGCTGGGCGGCATCGACGAGCGGCCGGTCGCCGAGGACGGCGAGGTGCGGGCGGCGGAGACGCTGCCGCTGTCGCTGTCCATCGACCACCGCGTCATCGACGGCGCGGAGGCCGCGCGGTTCACGAACCACGTGATGGAGCGACTGACTGACCCCGAACTCCTCCTCTTAGAATAATGGTTGTCGGAGACGTATCCACTGGAACGGACGTGGCGGTCGTCGGCGGCGGGCCGGGCGGCTACGTCGCGGCGATTCGCGCCGCACAGCTCGGCCTCGACGCGACGCTCGTCGAGATGGACGCCTACGGCGGCACCTGCCTGAACTACGGCTGCATCCCCTCGAAGGCGATGATCACGGCGACGGACGTCGCCCACGACGCCGCCACCGCCGAGGAGATGGGAATTTACGCCGACCCCGACGTGGACTTCGGGGAGATGGTCGCGTGGAAGGACGGCGTCGTCGACCAGCTCACCGGCGGCGTCGAGAAGCTCTGCAAGGCCAACGGCGTCAACCTCGTGGAGGGCCGCGCGGAGTTCGCGGGCGGCGACAAGCTCCGCGTCGTCCACAGCGGCGAGGGACAGGGCTCGGAGACCATCGAGTACGAGCACTGCGTCGTCGCCACGGGCTCCCGCCCGGTCGAAGTGCCCGGGTTCGCGTTCGACGACGACCCCGTGCTCGACTCGCGGCAGGCGCTCGCGCTGGACGACCTCCCCGACTCCATCGTCGTGGTGGGCGCGGGCTACATCGGGATGGAGATCTCGACCGTGCTCGCGAAGCTCGGCGTCGACGTCACCGTCGTGGAGATGCTCGACGAGGCGCTCGCGGGCTACCCCGACGACCTCACCCAGCCCGTGAAACAGCGCGCCGAAGAGCTCGGCATCGACTTCGAGTTCGGCCTCGCCGCGGACTCGTGGGAGGAATCCGACGACGGCATCGTCGTCGCCGCCGAGGACGAGGACAGAGAGGCGTCGAAGACGCCTCAGGCAGACGGCGAAGCGTCGACGGCGAACTCGCGGAGTTCGAGACCGAGAAGGTGCTCGTGGCGGTCGGCCGCGAGCCCGTCACGGACACCCTGAATCTGGACGCCATCGACCTCGAACCGAACGACGACGGCCGCCTCGAGACCGACGAGCAGGCCCGCACCGACGTCGAGAACGTCTTCGCCATCGGCGACGTCGCGCCCGGCCCGATGCTCGCGCACAAGGCCAGCAAGGAGGGGCAGGTCGCGGCCGAAGTCGCGGCCGGCGAGCCCGCCGCACTGGACTATCAGGCCGTCCCCGCAGCGGTGTTCACGGACCCCGAAATCGCGACCGTCGGCCTCACCGAGGACGAGGCCAGCGCGGAGGGCTTCGAGCCCGCGGTCGGCACGTTCCCGTTCGACGCGAGCGGCCGCGCGCTCACCACGGGCGACAGCGAGGGGTTCGTCCGCGTCGTCGCCGACGAGGAGTCGGGCTTCCTGCTCGGCGCGCAGATCGTCGGCCCGGAGGCCAGCGAGCTAATCGCGGAGCTCGGGCTCGCCATCGAGATGGGCGCCACGCTCGAAGACGTCGCCGCCACGATTCACACCCACCCGACGCTTTCGGAGGCCACGATGGAGGCCGCCGAGCACGCGCTCGGCCACGCCGTCCACACGCTGAACCGGTAGCGAATCCCCGACGCCCTTTTCCCACCTCCGCCGCGTACGGGAGCGCATGGAAACGGTCACGCTCGGCCCGACCGGCACGTACTCCCACCGCGCGGCGAGCGCCGTCACCGACGACGGCATCTCCTTCGTGGAGTCCGTCCGCAGCATCGCCGACGCGGTCGCCGACGGCGACGCCGACCGCGGCGTCGTCCCCATCGAGAACAGCATCGAGGGCTCGGTCACGGAGACCCTCGACGCCCTCGCGGAGACGGAGCTCGCGGTCGTCCGCGAAGTCGTCACCCCGGTCCGGCACGCGCTCATCGCGCAGAGCGAGAACTTCGACACTGTCGCCAGCCACTCGCAGGCGCTCGCGCAGGTCCGCACCTACCTCGACGAGAACTACCCGGACGTCGACCGCGAACCCGTCGCTTCGACCGCCCGCAGCGTCGAAATCGCGCGGGAGGACGCCACCGTCGCCGGCATCGCCCACCCCGACAACGCCGACGGCGACCTCCAGGTCGTCGCCTCGGACATCCAGGACCAGACCAGCAACGCCACCCGGTTCTTCGTCGTCGCGCCGCCCAGCGAGCGCTCGGACGCCGGCGGCAAGTCCTCGTTCGTCGTCTACCCCAACGCGAACTACCCGGGATTGCTGCTCGAACTCCTCGAACCGTTCGCCGACCGCGACATCAACCTCTCCCGCGTCGAATCCCGCCCCAGCGGCGAACGCCTCGGCGACTACCTCTTCCACATCGACGTCGACGCCGGCCTCTACGAGGAACGCACCCAGGCCGCCCTCGACGACATCGAGACCATCGCCGAGAAGGGGTGGGTGCGCCGCCTCGGCTCCTACGACGTCGAGCACGTGGTGTAGTCCCACTTTTTGCGCTGCACGGGGGTCGCCACAGGCGACCCCCGTTCGGCAAAAACTTGGGGAAAAAGCGCCGTCACCCCACCTTCGGTGGGGTTCGCGCCCGAGCGCTCACTCCGTTCGCGCTCGGTGAACCGCGAGCGCCAGCGGCGCTCGCGGATGCTGGTCGTGTTCTCGGCCGCTAGCCGGCCAATACCTTTTCCGTGGTTCGCGGCGAACTTCAATCCATGACGCGAGGCAGCCCGTTCGACGAGCTGGAGCGCCTGCTGGACAAGATGAACGACGCGCGCGAGCGCGCCGGCGGCGGGCTCGCGGTCGACGTGGAGGACGTGGACGGCGAGTTCGTCGTGACCGCGGACCTCCCGGGGTTCGCGAAAGACGACATCGACGTGGAGGTCCACGAGCGGACGCTGCGCGTCGACGCGCGCCACGAGGAGGAGACCGACGCGGACGAGGACAACTACGTGCGCCGGGAGCGCAGCAAGCGCTCGCTCTCGCGGAGCGTCACGCTCCCCGAGGAAGTCGACGAGGCGGCGGCGACGGCGAGCTTCGAGAACGGCGTGCTGACCGTGACGCTGCCGAAGTCCCACGCCAGCGAGGAGTCGACGAGCGTCGACATCGAGTGAGCTACAGCGCGTCGGTGACGCGGTCGGCGGCGCGTTCGACGCCCTCGCGCCAGCCCTCGGGCGGGTCGTCGCCGCGCACCGGCGGCGCGACCGAAAGGTCGACGGCGCGGTAGTCGAAGCCGTCGACGGCGTCCGCGGCGAGAGTACCCACGAACTCCGCGTTCTCGCGCTTCGAGGAGTGCGCGTCGTCTTCGAGCGCGTAGTAGTCGCTGAACAGTTGCACGAGCACGACCGGGCGGTCGACGGCGCCGCCGTCGACGTGCCGGGCGAGCTTCACGGGGTTGTTCGCGGGGTCGGCGCGCCGCATCTCCACCTCCACGAGCGCGAGCGGTGCGGCGTCCGCGTCGGGAACGCCCGCGACGTCGACCGGGGTGCGGCGGACGTACCACTCGGTCGTCCACTCGCGGTCGGGGGCTCGGGCGGCGAGCGCGTCGCGGAGGTGCGCGTGCACGGCGTCGGTGAACTCGCCCACGAGCTCGCGAGAGGCGCCGGAGCGTCAAAGAAGTTCCCCGCGGGCGGTCGGCGGGGCGACTATGAGAGAGCTTTTGGCCCGGCAGGCTGTCACACCGAACATGACCTACGAGCCACGCGAAATCGAGCGCAAGTGGCAGGACCGCTGGGAGGACGGCGGTCGCTACCACGCCGAACCCGACCCCGAGGAGGACGCGACGTTCGTGACGGTGCCGTACCCGTACCCCTCCGGCGGGATGCACATCGGGCACGCCCGCACGTACACCGTCCCGGACGTCTACGCCCGCTACCGACGCCTGCAGGGCGACAACGTCCTGTTCCCCATCGCGTGGCACGTCACCGGCACGCCCATCGTCGGCGCCGTCAACCGCCTCCAGAAGCGCGAGGAGGAGCAGATGTCGGTGCTGCGGGACACGTACGACGTCCCGGAGTCCGAGCTCGAGCAGCTGGAGACGCCGATGGGGTTCGCGCGCTACTTCATCGAGAACCACTACAAGCAGAACATGAAGTCCCTCGGCCTCAGCATCGACTGGCGGAGGGAGTTCACGACCAACGACGAGCGCTACTCGAAGTTCATCACGTGGCAGTACGAGACGCTGCGCGACCACGGCCGGCTGGAGAAGGGGCTCCACCCCGTGAAGTACTGCACCGACGAGGAGAACCCCGTCACCACCCACGACCTGCTCGAGGGCGAGGAGGCGGAGTTCCAGGAGTACACGCTCGTGAAGTTCCGGCACGGGGACACCGTGGTGCCGATGGCGACGCTGCGCCCGGAGACGGTGCGGGGCGTCACGAACGCGTACATCGACCCGGACGCCGACTACGTGGAGGCCGAGGTGGACGGCGAGACGTGGCTGGTCAGCGACGAGGCCGCGGAGAAGCTCGTGCTCCAGCAGCGCGACGTCCAGATCCGCGACCGGTTCACCGGGGAGGCGCTGGTCGGCGAGCGCGTCACCAACCCCGTCACGGGCGAGGACGTGCTCGTGCTGCCCGCGAGCTTCGTGGACGCCGACAACGCCACGGGGGTCGTGATGTCCGTGCCGGCGCACTCGCCGGACGACTGGATGGCCCTGCAGGAGGCGAAGGCCGACGACGAGCGCATGCGCGAGTACGGCATCGACCCCGCCGAAGTCGACGAAATCCAGCCGAAGGCCATCATCGACGTGGACGCCTACGACGACCCGTTCCCGGCGCGGGCGGCCGTCGAGGAACACGGCATCGAATCGGGCGACGACCCCGGACTCGAGGACGCCACCCAGGAGGTGTACAACCGGGAGTTCCACGCGGGCGAGCTGAAGGAGATGTACGACGAGTACGCGGGCGCGGTCGTGGAGGACGTCCGCGACGAGCTCGCCGAGCACTTCCGCGCGAGCGGCGACTTCGACTCGATGTACGAGTTCTCCGAGGAGGTCGTCTGCCGCTGCGGCGGCGACGTGGAGGTCGCCAAGCAGGACACGTGGTTCCTGACGTACAGCGACGACGACTGGAAGGAACTCGCCCACGACGCCATCAGCGAGCTCGAAGCGCGCCCGGACAGCGCGGGCGACCAGCTCGACCACACCGTCGACTGGCTGAACGAGTGGCCGTGCATCCGGAACTTCGGGCTCGGCACGAACCTGCCGTGGGACGACGACTTCGTCATCGAGCCGCTGTCGGACTCGACGGTGTACATGTCCTACTACACCATCGCCCACCGGCTGCAGGACGTGCCGCCGGAGGAGATGGACCGCGAGTTCTTCGACACGCTGTTCTACGGCGAGGACGCGGTCGACGACCCCGACGAGACGGCGCTGGACCTGCGCGAGGAGTGGGACTACTGGTACCCCGTCGACCAGCGCGTCTCCGGGAACGACCTCATCTCGAACCACCTGACCTTCTACCTCTTCCACCACACCGACCTCTTCGAGGAGGCGAAGTGGCCGGAGGGCATCACGGTGATGGGGATGGTGCTGCTGGAGGGCGACGCGATGTCCTCCTCGAAGGGCCACGTCGTCCTCCCCACGGAGGCCATCGAGGAGTACGGCGCGGACACGGTGCGGTTCGTGCTGCTGAACTCCGCGGAGCCGTGGCAGGACGTCGACTGGCGCGACGACGAGGTCGGCACCACGCAGGACCAGCTCGCGCGGTTCTACGAGCGAGCGCAGGACGTCATCGAGAGCGCGGAGGGCGTCGAGGACCGCGAGGACGTCGAACTGAAGCGCATCGACCGCTGGCTGCTGTCGAAGCTCCAGTCGACGATCCGGGACGCGACCGACGCGATGGACGAGTTCCAGACCCGCGCCGCGAGCCAGGAGGCGTTCTACCACTTCGAGGAGCACCTGACGTGGTACCGCAAGCGCACGGAGCTCGACCGCGACGGCGCGCGGTGGACGCTCCGCGAGGTGCTGCGGACGCGGCTCCGCCTGCTCGCGCCCATCGTGCCGTTCCTCGCGAACGAACTCCACGAACAGCTCACGGGCGAGCCGGTCGGGCAGGACGACTGGCCGACCGCCGACACCGAGTTCGAGTCCGAGCGCGTGGAGGTCGAGGAGCAGCTCGTGGAGTCGCTGACCGACGACGTCCGCGAGGTCATCGACGTGACCGACACCGACCCCGACCAGATCACGGTGTACACGCCCGCGCCGTGGAAGCAGACGGTCTACGAGACGGTCCGCGAGACGGGCACCGACGTCGGCGCGGTGATGGGGAACGTGATGCAACACGAGAGCCTGCGCGAGAAGGGCGACGCGGTCAACGACCTCGTACAGGACCTCGTCGCGGACGTCCGCGAGCGCTCGGACGACGAACTCGCCGCCCTCGACGAGGTCGACGAGCGGGAGGTCTACGAGAACGCCGCGGGCTTCCTCGCGCGCCAGTTCGACGCCAGCGTCGACGTCGTGCCGGAGACCGAAACTGACGCCGAACGCGCGTCCCGCGCGGTGCCGTTCCGCCCCGCCATCGAACTCGAGTAGGTTCTGTCGGCCGGACTACTTTTTCGCGTGCGCGTCGAAACACGAGTATGAGCGACCAGCCCGACGAGCCGCCGCGGAGCGTCCGCCGCCACGCAGAGGTACGGTCGAACGTCGAGATGACCAGCGTCGGCTACGCGATGCTGCTCGGCCTGCTGGTGTTGCTGCTGCCGCTGCTCCCCTTCCTCGTCATCGTCTGGGGCATCTCCCGGCTCACGGGCTACGCAGCGGGAAAGAGCTGAAGAAAGAATAGACAGGCCAGCATCCGCGAGCGCCGGCGGCGCTCGCGGTTCACCGAGCGCGAACGGAGTGAGCGCTCGGGCCGACGACCGAACGGAGCGCTCGAAGAGCGCGAAGTGAGGGAGGAGTGCTTTTTTCGCAAGTTTTTGCCGAGCGGGGTGCGCCGGAGGC
>NZ_WPCF01000144.1 GCF_009741975.1 Halobacterium sp. CBA1126
GCGTCGGCGGCGTCGGCGGCCATCGCGGAGCGGACGCGCCGCGGTTCGACGCCGGCCTCGCTGGCGACGTACTGGACGAACGCCTCGCGGAACTCGTCGGTGCCCTCCACGCCCTGCGAGCGCACGTCCTCGAGCACGTCGAAGGTGTCGCGTTCGAGGCGTTCGAGGTCGCTCGCGCGCTCCCGGAGCCGGTCGAGTTTCGCGTCCGCGCCGTCCGCGACCCCGCTCCCGGTGAGGTGGCGGAGCGCGTCCGCGGCGTCCTCGAGCGCGTCCCGGTCGAGGTCCGTGACCGCCGCGAACACGCCCGCCTCGTCGCCGACGACGTCCTGCAGGGCGAGCGCGGTCTCGACGGCCGCGCGCTGGCTGTCGCCCGCGTCGTCGTGCGCGTCGAACGTGTCGAGGACGGCTTCCTTGGTCTCGCCGTCGAGGCGCGCCCACGTCTCGCGGGCGGCCTGCACGTCGTCGAGGCGCTCGCGCATCTCGTCGCGGTCGGTCAGCGGCGTCCGCACCCGAATCCGGTCGGCGGCGCCGGGCGTGACCGCGTAGTCCGCGGCGAGCGCGACGAGTTCCTTGTAGACGGCGCGGGCGTCGTCGGTCGCGAGCGCGTCCATCCCCTCGCCGCCGTTCGAGCGCCGCAGGATGCGCGTCGCCCGTCCCCGCGAGATGCCGGCGTCGACGAGCGCGCGGACGTCCGCGGACTCGATGGCGTCGACGGCGTCCGCGACGCCGAGTTCGGTCTCCAGTTTCTCGGCGGTCTTCGGGCCGACCCCCCAGTACTCCTCTAAGCGCATGTACCTGCGAGTGGGCGGCGACGTGGGTAAAGCGTTACGCGGACTCCGGAGCGTCGAGCAGGGCACGAACCGCGTCCGCGTCGGGGAGCGCGGCCATCCCGCCGGTCTCCGTGGTCGCGAGCGCGGCCGTCGCGTTCGCGTACCGCAGCACGTCCGCGAGTCCAGACGCCCCCATCCCGGGCTCGTAGGCCGCGAGCGCGCCGGCCGTGAACGCGTCGCCCGCGCCGGTCGTGTCCACGACGGTCACGTCGAACGCGGGTTCGGAGCGCGCGACGCGCTCGCAGCTCGGGAGGTCCGCGGCGACTGTCGCGCCTGCCCCGCCGCGCGTGAGGAACACAGTGTCCGGCCCGTAGTCGAGCAGGTCGGTGGCGACGCCTTCGGCGTCGCTGCGGGCGCGCTCCGCGAGACCGAGCGGCCGGAGGTCGTCGGGGCTACAGAACAGGAGGTCCGCGAGCCCGAGCGCGTCCCGAATCGCGCCGTCCGCGTCCGCGGGGTCGTCCCAAAGGTCGGGGCGCGCGTTCGGGTCGAACGACACCAGACAGCCGGCGTCTCGGGCGCGCTCGGCGAGGTCGATAGTCGCCTCGCGGCCCGCATCGTCCGCGAGCGCGACGCCGCCGAGGTGGACGCAGTCGAAGGCGGCGAGCGCGCTGTCGGGGACCGTCCCCGTCTCGAACGCGAGCGTCGCGGTGTCGGCCTCGTAGAACGAGAACGAGCGGTCGCCCTCGGGCGTCGGACTGACGACGGTGAGCGCGGTGGCGGCGTCGCCCTCGACGACGAACGCGCCGTCGAGGCCGCGGTCCCCGAGCTTGTCCCGGAGGTACGCGCCGAACGCGTCGTCGCCGAGGCGCGTCCAGAGTTCCGGCGGGCTATCGAGGCGGGCGAGGCCGGCGGCGACGTTCGCTGGCGCGCCGCCGGCGCGGTGGACGAAGCCATCGACGGCCGCGAGGTCGCCGGGACCGTCCGGGAACAGGTCGACGAGCGTCTCCCCCGCGACGAGGATTCGGTCGGTGCGCACGCCTCCGCCGACGCCCTACTGGCACTTAGTCTTCGGCGGGCTCCCGGAGCGCGGTCGAGACCGAGCGGAGACCGACGCGTTATTTCCCTCCCTCTCCGAACCCGGAGGCGATGAGCTTCGACATCACCGCCGCCCGGGTCGTCCACGTCGTCTTCGGCGCGGCGTGGACCGGGAGCACGCTCGCCGTCGCGCTGTTCGTCGTGCCCGCCGCCCGCCGCGGCGTGCTCGACGCCGCGCCCGTGGAGTGGATAGCCGACCGCTTCGCGAAACTGAGCGTCGCCAGCGTCCTCGCGATGCTGTTGACGGGCGGCCACCTCGCCGGCAACCTCTACACGTTCGAGGCGCTCGCGGGGTCGTCGCGCGGCCACCTCGTGGTGGGAATGACCGGCCTCTGGCTGGTGCTCGCTGGGCTCGGCCACCTCGGCACGAACCGGCTCACCGCCGGCCACGACGTCGAGTCCGCGGCCGACGACGCGACGCCGTGGTTCGGTGCCGCGGGCGTCGTGAGCGTCGCGCTGCTCGTGCTCGCCGGCCTGCTCTGACGGGCGCGAGGGCCCGCAATCGGTGAGCATAACAGCGCCCGCCCCGTTGCCTTCGCCCATGGACGCGGCGCTCGGGCCACCCGACCAGATGGCCGAAAACGAGGGCGACCTGACGCCGATGATGAGCCAGTACTTCGAGCTCACGCGGCGCTACGAGGACGCGCTCGTGCTGTTCCAGGTCGGGGACTTCTACGAGCTCTTCTGTGACGCGGCGGAGGCTGCCGCCCGCATCTGCGAGATCACGCTGACGGCGCGCGAGGACTCGACCGGCGAGTACCCGATGGCGGGCGTGCCCATCGACAACGCGGAGCCGTACATCGACGACCTGCTGGACGCGGGCTACCGGGTCGCGGTCGCGGACCAGGTGCAGGACCCCGACGAGGTCTCCGGGGTCGTCGACCGCGCGGTGACGCGGGTGGTGACGCCGGGGACGCTGACCGAGGACGAGCTGCTCGCGGGCGACGACAACAACTTCGTGGCGGCGCTCAGCGCGGCGGACGACGGGGCGCGCAGCGCCGCGGGAACAGCGAGCGGGGAGTCCCGCGAGCCGGGCGGGTTCGGGCTCGCGCTGCTGGACGTCTCCACGGGCGACTTCTACGCGACGAGCCTGCCGAACGCCGAGCGGGTGCGGGACGAGCTCGGGCGGTTCGCGCCCGCGGAGCTCGTGACGGGGCCGGAGGTCGCCGCGGAGCGCTTCGAGGACGGGACGTTCGTCGCGGCGTACGAGGACGCGGCGTTCGACGGCGAGCGCGCCCGCGAGACCATCGAGGCGTACTTCGGGAGCGTGGACGCGCTGGCGACCGACGCCGAGGTGGCGGCCTGCGGCGCGCTGCTGGACTACGCCGAGTACACGCGGGGCGGCGAGGACGGCGACCGGCTGGACTACCTGAACCACTTGACGCGGTACGACCCCCGCGAGTACCTCCAGCTGGACGCGGTGGCGCTCCGGAGCCTAGAGGTGTTCGAGCAGCGCAGCGTCCACGGCGCGGAGGGCACGGCGCTCGTGGACGTCCTCGACGAGACGGCGTGCGCGCTCGGCCGGCGGACGCTGACGGACTGGCTGCGCCGGCCGCTGACCGACGCCGAGGAGATCGAGGCGCGCCACGAGGCCGTCGGCGAACTGCTCGCGGACCCCCTGACGCGGGAGGAGCTCCACGAGCACCTGCGGGACGTCTACGACGTGGAGCGCCTGATTTCCCGGGTCTCGCGGGGCCGGGCGAACGCCCGCGACCTCCGCGCGCTGAAGGACACCCTCGACGTGGTGCCCGAGATTCGCGGCTTGCTCGCGGACGCGGACAGCGACAAGCTCCGGGAGCTGCGCGCGAGCCTCGACGACCTCCCGGAGATTCGAGACCTGCTGTCGCGGGCCATCGTCCCCGACCCGCCCCAGGAGCTCACGGAGGGCGGCGTCATCCGGGACGGCTACGACGAGACCCTCGACGACCTGCGGGAGACCGAGCGCTCGGGCAAGCGGTGGATCGACGACCTCGAAGCGCAGGAACGGGAGCGCACGGGCGTCGACTCGCTGAAGGTCGGGCACAACGCGGTCCACGGCTACTACATCGAGGTGACGAACCCGAACCTCGACGCCGTCCCCGAGGACTACCAGCGCCGGCAGACGCTGAAGAACGCCGAGCGGTTCGTCACGCCCGAGCTGAAGGAACGCGAGGACGACATCGTGCGCGCCGAGCAGCGCTCCCAGGACCTCGAGTACGAGCTGTTCTGCGAGGTCCGGGACCGGGTCGCCGAGGAGGCCGAGCGCGTGCAGGCGACGGCGGCGGCGGTCGCGGCCGTGGACGCGCTCGCGTCGTTCGCCACCGTGGCGGCGAGCCACGACTACGCGCGCCCCGAGGTGGGCGGCGACGGCATCCACGTGGAGGGCGGCCGCCACCCCGTGGTGGAGCGCACGGAACCGGGGTTCGTGCCGAACGACACCGACCTCACGCCAGACCGCCGGGTCGCGGTCGTCACGGGGCCGAACATGAGCGGGAAGTCGACGTACATGCGGCAGGTCGCCCTCATCGTGTTGCTCGCGCAGGCCGGGAGCTTCGTGCCGGCGGCGAGCGCGGACCTCCGGGTGGTCGACCGCATCTTCACTCGCGTGGGCGCCAGCGACGACATCGCCGGCGGGCGCTCGACGTTCATGGTGGAGATGACCGAGCTCTCGTCGATTCTGCGCGCCGCCACCGAGGACTCGCTCGTCCTGCTGGACGAGGTGGGCCGCGGCACGTCCACGACGGACGGGCTCGCCATCGCGCGCGCCGTCACCGAGTACGTCCACGACGAGCTCGGCGCGACGACGCTGTTCGCCACCCACCACCACGAGCTCACGGCGGACGCCGAGCGCCTCGCGGACGCCGTGAACCTCCACTTCGGCGCGACGAGGAGCGGGGACGGCGTCCGGTTCGAGCACGAGGTCCGCGAGGGCCCGGCGACGGCCTCCTACGGTGTCGAGGTCGCGGAGACCGCGGGCGTCCCGGAGCCGGTCGTCGAGCGCGCCCGCGAGTTCCTCGACGCGGCTGACGTGGAAGCCGAAGTGAGCGACGACGAGACGGCGGCCGCGGACGGCGACGTAGCAGCGGAGCTCCGGGACGTGAACGTCGCCGAGCTGACGCCGGTGGAGGCGCTGAACGTCCTGAACGACCTCAAGCGCGACCTCGACTGACTACTCGACGGGCGAGAAGGAGAGGCCGTTCGCCGCGAGCAGCCGGCGGGTCTTCTCCGTGATTTCGGGGGCGACGAGCACGCCGCGCACGTCGGCGTCCGCGTGGAGGTCGCGGCGGAGCGCGTTCACGTACCGCTCTAGCTGCGACGCCGCGGACGGGCCGACGCGGCGGGCCTTGAGTTCGGCGACGACGACGGCGCCGTCGCGACTGGCGGTG
>NZ_WPCF01000122.1 GCF_009741975.1 Halobacterium sp. CBA1126
AGGTCGGGGACTTCTACGAGTTCTTCGCGGAGGACGCGCGCACGGTCGCGGACGTCCTCGACCTACAGGTCTCCGAGAAGTCCGCGCACGGGTCGTCGTACCCGATGGCGGGCGTGCCCGTCGACGACCTGACGCCGTACGTCGCGGCGCTGGTCGAGCGCGGCTACCGCGTGGCAATCGCCGACCAACTGGAGGACGGCGCCGACGACATCGAGCGCGAAATCACGCGCGTCGCGACGCCCGGCACCTTCGTGGACGTGACCGGCGCGGACGCCCGCTACCTCGCGGCGGTCGTCCGCGGCGAGTCGTGGGGGCTGGCGTTCGTGGACGTGACCACGGGCCAGTTCCACGTCGCGGACGCCGACACAGAGACGGACGCGCTGACGGAACTCCACCGGTTCGCCCCCGAGGAGGTGCTCCCGGGCCCCGAGCTGCGCGGCGACGACGACTTCCTCGGGCGGCTCCGCGAGCGGGCGGACGCGACGCTGACGCTGCACGAGGCGTCGGCGTTCGCGCCCGGGAAGGCCGCCCACAGCGTGCGCGAGCAGTTCGGCGACGGCGCCCTCGACAGCCTCGGCGTCGACAGCGACAGGCCGTCGGCCCGCGCGGCGGGCGCGGCAATCGACTACGTCGCGGCGACGGACGCGGGCGTGCTGGCGTCGCTGACCCGGCTCCAGCCGTACCGCGCGGACGACCACGTCGAGCTGGACGCGACGACCCAGCGCAACCTCGAACTCACCGCGACGATGGGCGGGGACGGCGACGGCTCGCTGTTCGCGACCCTCGACCACACGGTCTCGGCGGCGGGCGGCCGGCAACTGCAGGCGTGGCTGACGCGGCCGCTGCGGGACCGCACGGAGTTGGAGCGCCGGCAGGCCGCGGTGGGCGCGCTCGCGGACGCGCCGCTCGCGCGGGACGCGCTCCGGGACGTGCTCGGCGACGTCTACGACCTCGAACGCCTCGCGAGCCGGGCCGCTGGCGGCCGCGCTGACGCCACGGATCTGCTGCGAATCCGGGAGACGCTGGCCGCGCTCCCGGCGGCCGCGGACGCCCTCGAGTCCGACCCGGACCTCGCGGCCTCGCCGGTCGGCGAGGTGCTGGACGGCGTGGACCGCGAGACGGCGGCGGGCGTGCGCGCCGAGCTGGACGCGGCGCTGGCCGAGGACCCGCCGAAGACGCTCCGCGAGGGCGGCCTGCTGCGGGAGGGCTACGACGACGAACTCGACGCGCTCCTCCGCGAGGCCCGCGAGCACGAGGAGTGGCTGGACGGGCTCGCCGAGCGCGAGAAGGACCGGCTGGGAATCACGCACCTGCAGGTCGACCGGAACAAGACCGACGGCTACTACGTCCAGGTCGGGAACTCCGAGACCGACGCGGTGCCAGCGGAGTACCGCGAGGTGAAGTCGCTGAAGAACTCCACGCGGTACACCACCGAGGAGCTCGAGGAGCGCGAGCGCCGGATTCTCCGCGTGGAGGAGGAGCGCGGCGACCTCGAGTACGAACTGTTCGACGACCTCCGCGCGTGGGTGGGCGAGCGCGCCGGAGCCCTCCAGCGGGTCGGCCGCGCGCTCGCCGAACTGGACGCGCTCGCGAGCCTCGCCGAGCACGCCGCCGCGAACCGCTGGGTGGCCCCAGAGCTCGTGGACGGCGACGACCTCGCAATCGAGGGCGGCCGGCACCCCGTCGTCGAACAGACCACCGAGTTCGTGCCCAACGACGCGCGCTTCGGCGAGGGCCGGCGGTTCCTCGTCGTCACCGGCCCGAACATGAGCGGGAAGTCGACGTACATGCGGCAGGTCGCCTTGATAGTGCTGCTCGCGCAGGTCGGCAGCTACGTCCCCGCCGACAGCGCTCGAATCGGGCTCGTGGACGGCATCTACACGCGCGTCGGCGCGCTGGACGAGCTCGCGCAGGGCCGGTCGACGTTCATGGTGGAGATGCAGGAGCTCTCCCGCATCCTCCACGCGGCGACCGAGCGCTCGCTCGTGATTCTGGACGAAGTGGGGCGGGGGACCGCGACCTACGACGGCATCTCCATCGCGTGGGCGGCCACAGAGTACCTCCACAACGAGGTCGGCGCGAAGACGCTGTTCGCGACCCACTACCACGAGCTGACGGCGCTCGCGGACCACCTCGCGGACGTCGCGAACGTCCACGTCGCGGCCGAGGAACGGGACGGCGAGGTGACGTTCCTGCGGACGGTCCGCGAGGGGGCGACCGACCGCTCGTACGGCGTCCACGTCGCGGACCTCGCGGGCGTCCCGGATCCGGTGGTGGACCGCTCGCGGGAGGTGCTGGACCGCCTCCGCGAGGAGAAGGCCGTCGAAGCACGGGGGTCCGCGAGCGAACCCGTGCAGGCCGTCTTCGACCTCGACGCCGGCGAGTTCGCAGCGGGCGACGCGGGCGAACCGACGGCGGACGCGGAGAGCGCCGCGGACGGCGGCGACGCGGAAATCGACCCCGAGACCCGCGAAGTGCTCGACGACCTCCGGGACGTGGACGTCGAAGAGACGCCGCCGGTGGAGCTGCTCTCGCGCGTGCAGGAGTGGCAGCGCCGGCTCGACGACGAGTAGTCGTCGGTCACGTCACCTAAGTTCCCGGGCGCCGACGAGTGCGTATGCGGAGTTTCACCGTCGGGCGCATCTGGGGCATCCCGATTCGGCTCAACACGTCGCTGTTAATCTTCCTCCCGGTGCTGGCGTGGCTCATCGGGAGCGGCGGCCAGATCGAGCTGTACGCCGGGTTCATCGAGGGGTTCACGGGCGTCGGGTTCGACGTCCCGCGGCTGCAGGCCGGCCAGATGCCGTGGGTCATCGGCGTGACCGCGGCGGTCGGGCTGTTCGTGAGCGTGACGCTGCACGAGCTCGGGCACTCGTGGGTGGCGCTGCGGTACGGCGTCGAGATCGAGTCCATCACGCTGTGGATTCTCGGCGGCATCGCCTCGCTGAAGTCCGTCCCGCGGGAGTGGGACCGGGAGTTCTGGATCGCCATCGCCGGCCCGATCACGAGCGTCGCGGTCGGCGCCGTCTGTTACGTCGGCGTCGTCGTCGCGCCGCCCAGCCTGCAGGTGACGCGGTTCGTCGTGGGCTACCTCGCGATGACGAACCTCCTGCTGGCGGGGTTCAACCTCCTGCCGGCGTTCCCGATGGACGGCGGCCGCATCTTCCGCGCGCTGCTCGCGCGGTCGCGGCCGTACGGCACGGCGACGCGCATCGCGGCGCGGGCGGGGGTCGCGTTCGCGCTGCTGTTCGCCGTCGTGGGCGTGCTCAGTTTCAACATCATCCTGCTGCTGCTGGCGTTCTTCATCTACGGCGCGGCGACGACGGAGTCCCGGACGGTGCTCGTGGACGAACTCCTCGAGGGCATCACGGTCGGGGACATCATGACGGAGGAGCTGGCGACGGTCGACGCGGACGCGACGCTCGCGGCGTTCGGCGACCGCCTGCTCAGCGACCGGCAGGCCGTCCACCTCGTCACCGACGGCGACGAGGTGCTGGGCGTCGTCGCGCTCGCCGACCTCCGGAAGGCGAAGGGGAAGAACCACGGCGAGGCGCGCGTCCGCGACGTCGTCCGCGAGGTCCCTCGGGTCGCCCCGGACGACGACGCCTTCGACACGCTGGTCGCGTTGAACGAGGCGGGGACGTCGACGGCGCTGGTGGAGGCCGACGGCAACCTCGTCGGCGTGCTCTCGGAGTCCGACTACGCGCACGCGATGACGGTCCGGCGCGGCTTCCAGGGGACGGTGCCCGCCTGAGGCGGCAGCGCGGGATTGATACGCGCGGGCCGCCTGCCGGGGAGTATGACCGACGGCGACCGCGTTCGGGAGCTCGACGACGCGACCGTGGCCCAGATCGCGGCGGGCGAGGTCGTCGAGCGGCCCGCGAGCGTGGTCAAGGAGCTCGTGGAGAACAGCCTCGACGCGGGCGCCGCCAGCGTCGACGTCACCGTCGCGGACGGCGGCCGGGACCGCATCGTCGTCGCGGACGACGGCCGCGGGATGACCGGCGAGGACCTGCGGGCGGCGGTCCGCCAGCACACGACGAGCAAGCTCGGCGACGCCAGCGAACTGGACGCGGTCGGGACGCTCGGGTTCCGCGGCGAGGCCCTCTACACCATCGGCTCCGTCTCGCGGATGACCGTGACGACGCGGGCCCGGGACGCGGGCGACTCCGGCTCGAAGCTCACCGTCGACCACGGCGAGGTCGGCGAGGTGCAGCCCGCGGGGCGGCCGGCGGGAACCACGGTCGAGGTCGCGGACCTGTTCGCGGAGACGCCGCGCGCCGGAAGTACCTGAAGCGCCCCGCGACGGAGTTCGCGCACGTCAACCGCGCGGTGACGCGGTACGCGCTCGCGAACCCCGAGGTCGCGGTGTCGCTGACCCACGACGGCCGCGAGGTGTTCGCGACGACCGGCACCGGGGACGTGCGGGACGCCGCGCTGTCGGTGTACGGCCGCGAGGTCGCCCAGTCGCTCGTCCCGGTCGACGCGTCTCCCGAGGGGACCGTCGAGCGCGTGCACGGCTACGTCTCGGAGCCGGAGACGACGCGGTCGACCCGCGAGTACCTCGCGACGTACGTGAACGGCCGGTCGGTCCGCGACTCGGTGCTCCGGGAGGCCGTCCTCGACGCGTACGGCGGCCAGCTCGCGAGCGACCGCTACCCGTTCACGGTGCTGTTCGTGGAGACCGAGGGCGTGGACGCGAACGTCCACCCGCGGAAGATGGAGGTGCGCTTCGAGGACGAGGACGGCGTGCGCGCGGCCGTCGAGGACGCGGTGCGGGACGCGTTGCTCGACGCCGGCATCGTGCGCTCGCAGGCGCCCCGCGGCGCCTCCAAGCCCGGGGACGCGGCGATTTCGCCGGCGAGTGAGCGCGACGACGCCGCGGACATCACGTCGACGCGAGAACGAGCGAACGAAGCACAGAATCCGGTTCGCACGAGCGAGGACGCGACGCCCAGCAGCGCGGACACGGAGCGCCAGACGCGCGCGACGGACTCGCTGACTGACACCTCGACGGCTGACGAGCCGACCGCGAGCGACGACGAGTCCGGTGAGGGCGCTCGGTCGTCGTTCGACGCGCCGACGGAGAACGCGCGGCTCACGGACGAGCCGACCGACGAGGGCGACGAGGCGAGCGCGGGCTTCGACTCGCTGCCGGCGCTGCGCGTGCTCGGCCAGCTCGCGGAGACGTACGTGGTCGCGGCGGCCGAGAACGGGCTCGTGCTCGTCGACCAGCACGCGGCCGACGAGCGCGTCCACTACGAGCGCCTGCGGGAGCAGGTCGGCGGCGCGTCGCAGGCGCTGGTCTCGCCGGTCGAACTGGAGCTGACGGCGGGCGAGGCGGCGGTCTTCGACGCCGCAATCGAGGACCTGCGCGCGCTCGGATTCGACGCGGAGTTGTCGGAGCGAACGGCGCGCGTGACGGCGGTGCCGGCGGTGCTGGCGGACGTCCTCGACCCCGAGCTGGCGCGGGACGTGCTCGCGGACTTCGTCGCGGACGCGAGCGGCGACCCGGTGGGCGACGCCGCGGACGAACTGCTCGCGGACCTCGCGTGCCGGCCCGCAGTGACGGGGAACACGTCGCTGACGGAGGGGTCGGTGGTGGCGCTACTGGACGCGCTGGACGGCTGCGAGAACCCGTACGCGTGCCCGCACGGCCGGCCGACGCTGATTCGCGTGGACGCCGACGAGCTCGCCGAGCGCTTCGAGCGGGACTACCCGGGCCACGGCGGGCGGCGCCGCGAAGACGGCGGGAACTAAACCCCGGCCGCCGTACCGCGGGGTATGGACCTCGTGACGTTCGGCGAGACCCTGCTCCGGCTCTCGCCGCCGGGACAGGAGCGACTGGAGCGCGCGACCGAACTGGAGTTCCGCGCGGCGGGCGCGGAGAGCAACGTCGCGGTGAACGCCGGCCGGCTCGGCGCCGACACCGCGTGGCTGTCGAAGCTGCCGGACTCGCCGCTCGGGCGGAAGGTGACGGCGACGCTGCGCGCGCAGGGCACCCGGCCCGACGTGGCGTGGAGCGAGACCGGGCGGCAGGGGACGTACTACCTCGAGCAGGCGGGCGAGCCCCGCGGGACGAACGTCGTCTACGACCGCGCGAACGCGGCGGTGACGACGGCGACCCCCGAGGAGCTCGCGACCGAGCGCGTCGATTCGGCAGAGTACTTCTACACGAGCGGCATCACGCCCGCGCTCTCGGAGACGCTCGCGGAGACCACCGCCGCGCTGCTGGAGCGCGCGCAGGCCGCCGGGACGACGACGTCGCTGGACGTGAACTACCGCGCGAAGCTCTGGGACCCTGAGGAGGCCCGCGAGGTACTGGAGACGCTGTTCCCGGACGTGGACGTGCTCGTGGTCGCCGAGCGGGACGCGCGCCGCGTGCTCGCCCGCGAGGGGAGCGCCAGCGAGATCGCGCGGGGGCTGGCCGACGAGTTCGGCTTCGAGACGGTGGTCGTGACGCTGGGCGCCGACGGTGCGCTCGCGGTCCGCGACGGCGACGTCCACGAGCAGCCGGCGTTCGACGCGGACACCCACGACGCGGTCGGGACCGGGGACGCGTTCGTCGGCGGGTTCCTCGCGCGCCGCGCATCGAGGGCGGGGACGTGGCCGACGCCCTCGAGTGGGGCGCGGCGACGGCGGCGC
>NZ_WPCF01000070.1 GCF_009741975.1 Halobacterium sp. CBA1126
CGACGTGGACACCGAGGACGCCATCCGCGTCGTGGACAAGCGCGCGAAAATCGAGCGCGCCGAGTACCTCGACGGCCTCGCCGACGCCGGCCTCACGTACGACCAGGCCGAGCGCTTCGACGACCTGCTGGCGGGCGACGACCTCGACGCGCTCGTCGAGTTCGCGGGCACCGAGCGCGTCGCGGACGCCGTCCGGAACCTCCGGAACGTCCTCGAGGCCGCGGAGAACCTCGGCGTCCGGGAGTACTGCGACGTCTCGCTGACGACGGCCCGCGGGCTCGACTACTACACGGGCGTCGTCTTCGAGTGCTTCGACGCCACCGGCGACGTCGGCCGCTCGGTGTTCGGCGGCGGCCGCTACGACGACCTCATCGAGGAGTTCGGCGGCCAGCCGACGCCCGCGGTCGGCGTCGCGGCCGGCCACGCCACCCTCAACCTCCTGCTGGAGAACGCCGGCGTGGCCCCCGAGGGCGACCTCTCGACGGACTACTACGTCCTCCAGGTCGGGGACACGGAGGAAGAGGCGGCCCGCGTCGCCGGCGACCTCCGCGACCGCGGCCACGTCGTCGAGACCGACGTCGCCGACCGGAGCTTCGGCGCGCAGATGAACTACGCCGACAGCATCGGCGCCGAGACGGTCGTCATCGTCGGCGAGCAGGACCTCGCGAACGGCGAGGTCACCGTCAAGGACATGGAGAGCGGCGACCAGACCACAGCTCCGTTCGAGGACTTCCCCGGCGACCGGGACCGCCCGACGCTCGCCGACTTCCAGTAGATGCCCCGCCGCGCGTTCCGCGTCGCCTACGACGGCCGGCCGTACCACGGCTTCCAGCGCCAGCCCGACGTCACCACCGTCGAGGGAGAGCTGTTCGGCGCGCTCCGCCGCCTCGACGTCTTCGACGGCGAGAAGCCGGACGGGTACGCCGCCGCCGGCCGCACCGACGCGGGCGTCTCCGCTCGCGCGCAGACTATCGCGTTCGACGCGCCCGAGTGGCTCACGCCGCCGGCGCTGAACGGCGAACTCTCCGGGCCGCTGCTCGCGTGGGCGACCGCGGACGCGCCCGCGGAGTTCCACGCGACCCACGACGCGCACTGGCGGGCGTACCGCTACTTCTGGCTCGCTGACGCGGCGGACGACCGGCGGGCGCGCCGCGCGCTCGACCGCTTGCTCGGCGAGCACGACTTCCACAACCTCACGCCCGACGACGAGAACACCGTCCGGGAGCTCGCTGGCGGTATCGAGCGCGAGGGGGACTTCATCGTGGTGACGCTGCGCGCGAGCGGGTTCTGCCGCGAACTCGTGCGTCGGGTCGTCGCGCTCGTCCGCGAGGTCGCGGGCGGCGCGGGCTTCGACCGAATCGACCGCCTGCTCGCCGCCGAACCAGTCGAGGGGCCGGCGGGCGTGACGCCCGCGGTGCCCGGCCCGCTCGTCCTCGACGACGTGGCCTACGACCTCGAGTTCGAAGTCGACGAGGCGGCCGCGGCGGCGACGCGGGAGATGTTCGCAGAATTGCGCGAGGGCCGCCGCGCGAGAGCGCGCGCCGCCGGCCACGTGGCGGACGCCATCTAGTCCCAGTCGGCCGGCCAGACGTCCGCGGCCTCCATCCCGGGCCGCATCCCCGCGTCGGCGAGCGTCTCGCGGAGTTCGTCGTCCTCCGGACGCGGAACCGTTCGCCGGGTGAGGGTCTGGACGAGGAGCGCGGCGAGCGCGCCGTGTTCGCGGAGGTTCCGGGAGTCGGCCTTGTCCCGGGTGTCCGCGGGCGTGTGGCCCCAGCCGCGGCCGCGCTCGGGCGTGACGCTGTGCAGTTGGACCGCGGGGACGCCGCGCCGGAGGAACGGCCAGTGGTCGCTGTACGGGTGCAGCGTCTCCTCGACCTCGATGGGGCGGTTCGCGCGTTCGCTCACGTCCTCGAGGACGCCCGCGAACGCGTCGGTGCCGTGCGTGAACGCGCGCAGCGTCCGGTAGCGGCCCGCGCCGTCGACGTTCACCACCGCGCGCACGGCGTCGAGGTCGACGGCGTCCGCGAGCGCGGCGGAGCCGAGCAGGCCGACTTCCTCGGCGCCGACGGTCGCCACGCGGACCCGGCAGTCGAGGTCGAGGTCGGCGAGCACGCGCGCCGCGGCGACCAGCGTCGCCACCCCGCAGCCGTTGTCGAGGGCGCCCTCCGCGACGTCGTGGGCGTCGTGGTGCGCGAGGGCGAGCACCTCCTCGTCGGTGTCGGGGCCGAGGACGGCGTGGGCGTTCGTCCCGGTTCCCCGTTCCGTGCTGGCGTCGACCGCGAACGCGACGCGGCCGCCGCGGTCGGCGTACTCGCGGAGCCACGCGCCCGTCTCCTTCGAGACGCCGGCGGCCGGAATCTCGCCCTCGCGCCCGAACCGGAGCGCCCCGGTCGGCGGCAGCTGGCCGTCCCTGTGGTTGTAGAAGACGAACCCCGCGGCGGTGCCGTCGACCGCGTAGCCGTACTTCTCCATGCGGTGGACGAGCCGCCCGCCGGCGGGGCTGTCCGTCGACGCGAGCACGACCGCACCCTCGGCGTCCACCTCGGCGAAGTCGCCCTCGGTGCCGTGGCCGGCGTCGACGAGCGGCGCGTCCGCAATTTCCCCCGCCGGCGAGTACGGGAGGGCGAACGCGGGGAACTCGCGCTCGACGGGGTCGGTGACGGCCAGCGAGCAGTCGCCGCGCGTCCACACCGGGAGGGCGAACGTCTCGACGCGGGCGTCGCGGGCGCCGGCGTCGAGGAACGCCCGGCCCGCCAGCTCCGCGGCCGCGGCTTCGCCCTCGTGGCCGGCCAGCCGGTCGTCGCCCTCCGTCAGCGCGGTCAGGACCCGCCACGGGGTGTCGTCGCGCCACGCCCGCCCGAGCGCGGCGTCGGCTGCGTCCTCTGTCATGTGGGTCCGTTCGTGCCCGAACGGCAAAAACGCGGGCCTCGTTCGCGGGCGAGGGCTCCGCCGTTCATCAACGTTTAACCGCCCTGCACCGAACGTTTGGGCCATGAGCAGCGTTCCCGAACGCAGCGAGCTGTCCGAGGAACACACGTGGGACCTCGAGAGCATCTACGCGACCGACGACGACTGGGAGGCCGCCTACGAGGACGTCGCCGACCGCCTCGAGGACCTCGAAGCCTACGAGGGGCGGCTCACGGAGTCCGGCGAGACCCTCCTCGAGGCCCTCCAGCTCCGCGACGAGATCCACCGCGAGGCCGAGAAGGTGTCCGCGTACGCCCGCATGCGCTCGGACGAGGACACCCGCGACCAGCAGTATCAGGCGCTCCGGGCGCGGGCCTCGAGCCTGATGGCCGACGTCTCCAGCGCGAGCTCCTTCTTCGACCCCGAACTGCAGGACTGCACGCGCGAGGAACTGCAGGCGCTCGTCGAGGACGAGCCCGAACTGGAGACCTACGAGCACTACTTCGACGACGTGCTGCGGATGAAGCCGCACACGCGCTCCGCGGAGGTCGAGGAGCTGCTGAGCGACCTCGGCGAGGTGCTGGGTGCGCCCAGCGACGCGTACAACATGCTGACGGACGCGGACCTCGAGTTCCCGACCGTCGAGGACCCCGACGGGGAGGCCGTCGAGATCTCGCAGGCGAACTTCACGAAGCTCCTGAAGGAGCCCGACCGGGAGTTCCGGCAGACCGTCCACGAGTCGTTCTACGAGACGATGAGCGACGTCCGGAACACCATCGGCGCGACGATGAAGAACCAGGTCAAGAAGGACGTGAAGCTCGCGGAGGCGCGGAACTACGACACCGCCCGGGAGGCCGCCCTCGACGGAGCGAACATCCCCACCGAGGTGTACGACAACCTCGTGGAGACCGTCGACGACAACCTCGACAAGCTCCACCGCCACGCCGACCTCAAGCGGCAGGCGCTCGGCGTCGACGACCTCCAGATGTGGGACCTCTACATGCCCATCGTGGACTCCGAGAGCCCCGAAGTTCCCTACGAGGAGGCCAAAGAACACGTCGTCGAGGCGGTGGCGCCGCTCGGCGAGGACTACCAGAACCGCGTCGCGGAGGGCCTCGACTCCCGGTGGGTGGACGTCTACGAGAACCGCGGGAAGCGCTCGGGCGCGTACTCCGGCGGCACCTACGACACCCAGCCGTTCATCCTGATGAACTACCAGGACGACATCTCCTCGATGTTCACGCTCGCCCACGAGCTCGGACACAGCCTCCACAGCCAGTACACCAGCGAGGCCCAACCGTACGTCTACGCGGACTACGAGATCTTCGTGGCGGAGGTCGCCTCCACGGTCAACGAGGCGCTGCTCGTCAACCACCTCCTCGAGACGGTCGAGGACGACCGGTTCCGCAAGCACATCCTCAACGAGTACCTCGAGCGGTTCCGGTCGACGCTGTACCGCCAGACGCTGTTCGCGGACGTCGAACACCGCCTGCACTCGCTGGCGGAGGACGGCGAGGCGCTCACGCCGGACCGCGTCGACGAGGTGTACGGCGAGCGCAAGGCGGCCTACTACGAGAACGCGGTCGTCGACGACCACATCCGCCGCGAGTGGATGCGCATCCCGCACTTCTACTACAACTTCTACGTCTTCCAGTACGCCACCGGCATCTCGGCGGCCGTCGCGCTCGTCCAGGACATCCTCGAGGAGGGGCAGCCCGCCGCCGACCGGTACCTGGACTTCCTGCAGCGGGGCTCCAGCGAGTACCCGCTGGAGCTGCTGCGGGCCGCCGGCGTGGACATGTCCACCAGCGACCCCATCGAGCGCGCGCTCGACGTCTACGACCAGCGTCTGGAGGAAGCCGAACGCCTGCTCTGACGCTCACAGTCGGCGTCTCCGGACTGCGAGCGTCTGACGCCCGACCGCCGGTAGGCGTTCCGCCTACCCAAAGGAACTTCTACGCGCGGCCCCTACGACCGGCAACGAATGTCGCGTAGTCCTTCACTACCTGACCGGCCGACGCTCGACGTCGACCCCGAGTCGTCGCCGGAAGAACACCTCGACGCGCTCCAGGACCACTACCGGGAGATTCTCGACGTCCACGAGCAGCTCCAGGACCAGCTGGAGGACGTCGAGTCGCGTCGCGAAGAGCTCCGCGAGGAGGTCGACCGCCTCCAGCGGGAGAACGAGACGCTGAAGACCGCGTCGCTGTACCTCGCCACGGTCGAAGACCTGCCGGAGGACGACAGCGCCGTCATCAAGCAGCACGGCAACAACCAGGAGGTCCTCACCGAGCTGTCCCCGCGGCTCGCGGACGAACTGGAAGTGGGGGACCGCGTCGCCATCAACGACTCGTTCAGCGTGCAGCGCGTCCTCGACGACGAGACGGACGCCCGCGCGCAGGCGATGGAGGTCGACGAGTCGCCGACCGTCGAGTACGAGGACATCGGCGGTCTCGACGACCAGCTCCGGGAGGTCCGGGAGGCCGTCGAGGACCCCCTCGTCAACCCCGAGAAGTTCGAGAAGGTCGGCGTCGAGCCGCCGAGCGGCGTGCTCCTCCACGGCCCGCCCGGGACGGGGAAGACGATGCTCGCGAAGGCCGTCGCGAACCAGACCGACGCCACGTTCATCAAGATGGCCGGCAGCGAGCTCGTCCGGAAGTTCATCGGCGAGGGGTCGCGGCTCGTCCGGGACCTCTTCGAGCTCGCCGACCAGAAGGAGCCCGCCATCATCTTCATCGACGAGATCGACGCCGTCGCCGCCGAGCGCACGGACTCGAAGACCTCCGGCGACGCCGAGGTCCAGCGGACGATGATGCAGCTGCTCTCGGAGATGGACGGCTTCGACGAGCGCGGCGACGTCCGCATCATCGCCGCGACCAACCGCTTCGACATGCTCGACTCGGCGATTCTCCGGCCGGGCCGCTTCGACCGCCTCATCGAGGTGCCCAACCCCACCGAGGAGGCCCGCGAGCGCATCCTCGAGATCCACGCGGGCGACATGAACGTCGCCGACGACGTGGAGTTCTCGGAGCTCGCGCGGGAGACCGACGGCTTCTCCGGCGCGCAGCTCGCGAGCCTCGCCACCGAGGCGGGGATGTTCGCCATCCGGGACGACCGCGACGTGGTCCGCCGCGAGGACTTCGACGCCGCCTACGAGAAGCTCGTCGCGGAGGGCGAGGAGGAGGTCGGCCCGAGCTACCCGAGCTACATCCGGTAGCCCGGACTGGAACGCTCTTGTGTGGCGCGCTCTGAGGTGTCGCTATGACCATCAGAGTCGTCTGGGGGACGGGGACGGCCCCGACGGAGATGGCGGCCTACGACGCCGCGCTCGCGGACGCCGGCGTCCACAACTACAACCTCGTCACGGTCTCGTCCGTGATTCCCGCGGACGCCGACGTCGAGGTGGCGGGCACCGCGCCCGACCTCGGTCCCGCCGGCAACCGCCTGACGGTCGTGGAAGCGCACGCCAACGCCGCCGGCCCGCGCCACGTGAGCGCGCGCTCGCGTGGGCGAAGAGCGACGCGGGCCCGGGGCTGTTCTACGAGGTCGCCGGCGACACCGACGCCGCCGACGTCGAAGCCCGCGTGCGCGCCGGCATCGAGGCGGGCATGGACCTCCGTGACTGGTCGTTCGACGACGCGACGGTGCGCGCGACCAGCACGGGCGCCGACGCCGGCGAGTACGCCGCCGCCGTCGTCGTCGCGGCGTTCGGCGACAGCGAACCGATTCTGTGACCGCGCCCGGACTCCCGAACACATAAGGCGTGCTACGGCTTACCGCTACGACTAGGACACCGACCGACCGCCCTCTCGGCCTGCCACCCGCGGCGCGCGACTGCCGACGCTCGGGCGACGCGTCGACCGCCGCCACACTGCCCGTGTGGCCGTCTCCGACATGAACTCGACACTCCACTCCCGACGGTCGTTTCTCGCCGCAGCGAGTGCGACCGCCGCGACGCTGGCGGGCTGCAGCGGCACTCAGTACCGCGACCGGTACAGCCCGGGCGAGCGCGTCTCCCTCACGGTGAACGCGCCGCCCGCGGACGACGACCGCGCGGCGACGACGGTCGGCCGCCGGCTCACCGACCGGCTGAACGCGGTCGCGTCGACGCCTCCTTCGAGCCGAAGGCCCAGTCCCAGCTGTTCCTCGACGCCCTCATCAACCACGACTTCGACGTGTTCGTCGGGAGACACCCCCACCTCAGCCACCCGGACACGCTGTACCCGCTGTTGCACTCGACGTTCGCGCCGGAGTCCGGCTGGCAGAACCCGTTCGGAATCGCCAGCCCGAAACTCGACGAGACGCTCGCGGCGATGCGCACGGACGGCCCGGCGGACGCGCTCGGGGACGTCCTCGAGGCGTACGCCGAACGCGTCCCCTTCACCGTGGTCGCCGTGCCGGAGTTCCTCACCGCGCGCCGGACCGACCTCGCGTCGGCGCGGGGACGACGACCGAGCGCCCGCTCTCGCTGCTCGGCCAGCTCGCGGCCGTCGACCTCGACCGGCCGCTGCGCGCGGGCATCTTCTCGGCGGAGGTCACAGAGAACCGCAACCCGGTCGCGGGGGAGTTCCGGTGGAACCGCCAGCTCCTCGGGCTGCTGTACGACCCGCTGGCGCGGCCCGCCCGCGACGGCGACTCGCTGCTCCCGTGGGCGGCCGCGTCCTGGGCGTTCGACGGCGACGACCTGATCGTGACGCTCCGCGCCGACCAGCGGTTCCACGACGGCACCCCGGTGACCGCGGCCGACGTCGCGTTCACGATGGCGTTCCTCTCGGACACGTCGATGGGCGCGGCGCCCTCGCCCGTGCCGGCGACGCGGTACCGCGGCCGGACGTCGCTGGTCGCGTCCGCGAGCGCGGTCGACCGGCGGACCGTCCGCCTCTCGCTGACCGAGGACGCCCACGAGCGGACCGCCGAGCGCGTGCTCACGCTGCCCGTCCTCCCCGCCACCGAGTGGCGCGACCGGACCGACCTCGTCGACGACCGCGTCACCCACGCGCTCGTCTGGGAGAACCGCCAGCCCGTCGGTAGCGGCCCGCTCGCCTTCGAGAGCGCGACCGAACGCGAGTCCGTGACGCTGACGCCGTACGAGGACCACTTCCTCGCGACCGCCGACGACCCCGACCTCGAACCGTACGCCGCCGCGCTGGACGGCGAGGGCGTCGTCGCGCGGTACGCGCCCTCCGGCGAGGACGCCGTCGCCGCGCTCGCGGACGGCCGCCTCGACACGACCGTCCACCAGTTCCCGGTGAACGCCTTCGACCGCGCCGGCGAAGCGGCGGGCGTCGAGCCGGCGACCGCGCCGCCCTCGGAGCTCTGCGTCGTCGGCTACAACGTCCGGCGCGCGCCGCTGTCGGACTTCCGGTTCCGACAGGTGCTCGCGCGCCTCCACGACCGCGAGCACGCCGCGGCGTCGGTGTTCGCCGGCTACGCGGCCGCGAGCGACGCGCCCGTCCTCCCGGGCTGGGACGTCGACGGCGTCGACCCGAACGAGCGCCTCCTCGGGCCGTTCCCCGGGAGCGACGGCGACCTCGACGCCGAGCGCGCCCGCGAACTGTTCCGCGACGCCGGCTACACCTACGACGACGGCGGGAACCTCCACCGCTGACATGGTCCTGCTGGAGACCTTCCTCACGCTGGCGGCGTACGTGCTCGCGATGCTCGCCGTCGGCGTCGCCATCGAAGTCGGGCCGCGGCGGTTCGCCGCGGCGGTCGGCGACGCCAGACGCCGGCTCGTCGGTGTGGCGCCGTACGTGCTGCCGCTGCTGGTCGTGCTCGGGATGCGCCGGCTCGCGCTCACGGTCGGCCCGGAGCTGTCGTGGTACCTGCAGTGGAACGTCAGCGGGCTCATCTACTCGCTGGAGGGCGCGACCATCGCGACCATCCAGTCGCTGGCGACGCCCGCGGTGACGGAGTACTTCGTGTTCGTCTACCTCTACGGCTACGTCTTCCTGCTCGTGTTCCCCGTCCTCGCGTACTTCGCGCTGGAGCGCAGCGAGCGCCTCGCGGAGCTGCTCGCGGCGTACGGCCTGAACTACGGCCTCGGGCTGGTCTGTTACGTGCTGTTCGTCTCCTACGGCCCGCGGAACGTCATCCCCGGGCTCGCGGACTCCCTGCTGTTCACCACCCACCCGACCGCCCAGCACCTCACGGCGGAGGTGAACCTCCCGACGAACGTCTTCCCGTCGCTGCACACGTCGCTGTCCGTGACCGTGGCGCTGTTCGCGTGGCGCACCCGCCGCGAGTACCCCGGCTGGCTCGTCGTCGCGGGGCTGCTCGCGGCCAGCGTCGCCGTCGCGACGATGTACCTCGGCATCCACTGGGTGACCGACGTCGTCGGCGGGTTCGCGCTCGCGGGCGTCGCCTACTGGGGCGCCGTCCGCGCCGTCGAGCGCTACGGCTGCTGGCAGACGCTCCCGCCGTGGCTCGCGGACCTCCCGTCGCGGCGCTGACCCGGACCGCGTGCGAGAACTTCCCACAGTAAAAAGCCTTTACGTGGGAACCCCCTACTAGCAGCGAATGCACGGGAACACGCCGTACAGTGGTGCCGAGCCGTCGGAGCCCGCCCCGGACCTCACGGGGACCCAGCGGCGCGCGCTCCAGGACAGCATCTCCCAGATCGCCGCCCGCACGCGGGACTTCCTGCCCGACGAGTACGTCGTCGGCTCCGAGATCAGCTCGGGGTCGAACGGCGTCCAGGTCACCGTCGCCGTCCGGCCGCCCGCCGGCAACCCCGTCAGCGCCGGATTCACCCCGGAGTTCGACGGCGTCGCCGACGACGACCTCATCCCCGACGACGACCGCGAGGAGGTCGCGCGCGGCCTCGCCGCCAGCGCCGCGCTCCAGGTCAAGCGCGCGCTCGGCGACGACGTCCCGCAGACCGCGCGGTAGTCGCGACCGCTTCTCTCCCGTAGGCCAGTCGACGATTGCCGAGCGGCGCTACTTCCCCCAGAACGGGTCGCGCTTGCGCTGAATCTCGAGGTACTGCTTGAGCGCCTCGCGTTCGTCCGCGGGAATCTCGTCGGTGAGCTCCTGTTCGAGGACTTTCGCGTGCTTCTCGGGGAGGTCGACCCAGAGCTCGTCGCCCTCCTCGATGTCGCGGCCGACGGTGGGGCCGTCGATGGAGACGCTGACGCGGTTGCCCGCGCGCGCCTCGTCGACGTCCTCGCCCTGCTCCTGGATGCCCTTCACGACGCCGACGCGCTCCAGCTCGTTGCCCTCGATGAGCCCGACCGGCGTGTTGCGCTTGAGCGTCCCGGAGACCACTTCGACGCCGACGACCGCGGGGTCGTTCTGGCGGAACACGTGGTCCTGGAGGATGCGGAAGCGCGCGGGCCGGACGATGTTCTCGAAGATGGCCTCCTGCTGGGCGCGCTCGCGCTCCTCGACGAACTCCTCGTAGTCCTCGACGAGCTGGTAGATGACGTCGCTGTCGAAGATGCGGACGTCCTCCTCATCGGCCTTCCGCTCGGCGTCGTCGAGGACGTCGACGTTGAACCCGAGGATGGTGCGGTGTTTGTCGTCGTCGGCGGTCGTCGCCATCGCCACGTCCCGGGGCGCGATGTCGCCGACCTCCGCGGACATCACGGGAATCTCGGCTTCCGCCATGGCGTTCGCGAGCGCTTCGAGGCTGCCGAGGGTGTCCGCCTTCGCGACGACGCCCTCCTCCGCGGTCTCGACGGCGACCTCCGCGAGTTCGGCTTCGACCTCCTCGACGACCGCGTCGACGTCGCGGTCGCCGACCACGCGGACCGGCGCGCCCGCCATCGCGTCGTCGAGGTCGGGCGCCGCGATCTTCAGGCCCGCCGCCGCCTGCATCGACTCCACGTCGTCGAAGCGCTTCTCCGTGCGAATCTCGGCGAGCTCGCGGGGCTTCAGGAGCGCGCGCACCTCCGTGACGATGGTGTCGTCGGTGCCGCCGACGACGATCTCGTCGCCCTGCCGTATGGTGCCGTCGTAGAGAATCACGTCCAGCGTCGTCCCGAACCCGCGCTCGTCCTTGACCTCGAGGACGGTGCCGGCGCCGGGGCCGTCGATGTTCACCTCCATCTCGGACTTCATGTACCGCTGGGCGAGCCCCATCAGCACCGTGAGGAGGTCGGGGACGCCCTCGCCGGTCTCCGCGGAGACCGGGATGACGCCGATGTTCGACTGGAAGTCCTGCACGCGCCAGTAGAGGTCCGAGGAGAACCCCGCGCCCGAGAGCTCGCCGATGAGCTCGTAGAGGGCTTCGTCGAGCTGGCTGCGCACGCGGTCGGACTGGTTCTCGTAGGTCTGCTGGACGGGCGCGTCCTCCGTGGGGTTCCAGCCGGGGATGGTGTCGATCTTGTTCGCGGCGACGACGAACGGCGTCCCCGTGTCCTTCAGGATGCGGATGGCTTCCTCGGTCTGGGGCTGGAAGCCGTCGTTGACGTCGACGACGAGGATGGCGATGTCGGCGAGCGCGCCGCCCCGCGAGCGCAGCGTCGAGAACGAGTGGTGGCCGGGCGTGTCGATGAACAGCAGCCCGGGGAGGTCGAACTCCGTCGGGTCGACGAGGCTGCCCGCGACCTCGCTGACGACGTCCAGCGGCACGGCCGTCGCGCCGATGTGCTGGGTGATGGCGCCGGCCTCCCCCTCGATGACCGCGGAGCCGCGAATCTTGTCCAGCAAGCTGGTCTTCCCGTGGTCGACGTGGCCGAGGACCGCGACGATGGGCGTCCGCAGCTCCCCGGGGTCTTCGGTGGTGTCTGCGTCGGACATAGTAGAATCCTCCGAGAGAACGGTTGTTGGGCGAACAGAGCGGGCGGTGGCGTATAATTCCATCGTCACGACCGCGGCGACGTGCGTCGCGCGTCCGACGACCCCGCGGGGTTTATGTGATTCCCAGCCGAGATTCCCGGGTATGGCCGACATCCTCGCCGAGAACCTCTCCGGGAAGGCCGTGATGGGGTCGGACGGCACGGAACTGGGCATGCTGTACAACATCACGATGGACCTCAAGAGCGGGAAACTCGAGGACCTCCTCGTGGAGCCCCTCGAGGACTCGAACGTCACCGTCGACTTCCCCACCGACGAGGAGGGCCACTACCGGGTGCCCGTCGGGCGCGTGCAGGCGGTCAAGGACTACATCGTCGTGCAGCGATAGTGAAGGTCCTCGACGCCTCCGCGTTCATCCACGACTACGACCCGGGCGGCGAGACCGCCTCGATTCCCGCCGTCCGGGAGGAGCTGGAGGACGCTGCGGCGTACCGCTACGACGCGATGGCGGGCGGCGGCATGCAGGTGCAGGTGCCGGGCGACGCCGCGCTCGCCGCCGCCCGCGACGCCGCGCGCACGACCGGCGACCTCGACGTCCTCTCCGAGACGGACCTCCGACTGCTCGCGGCGGCGTACGAACTCGACGGCACTGTCGTCACGGACGACTACGCGGTCCAGAACGCGGCCGACGAACTCGGCGTCGGCGTCGACGTCATCGAACAGGACGGCATCAGCGAGCGCCGCGACTGGCGCTTCCAGTGTCAGGGCTGCGGGCGGGAGTTCGACGAGTCGAAGGAGCGGTGCCCGGTCTGCGGCAGCGACCTCGCGCGCAAGAACCCCCGTTAGTCGCCCTGCTCGGGCGCCCCGCGCTCGTCGACGGCTTCGAGCCCGTTCTCGATGAGCTGGCGCAGCACTTCCTGCTCGGAGAGCCCGTACTCCCGCGCCAGCTCCTCGACGTCGGCGGCGAGGGAGTCACCGCAGACGACGGAGTACTTCCGCGGCATGTCATAGTATTCGGTAGCACGCCCCGTAATACTTAGTCAGCCCGGCGTCAGACGGGCGGCCGCCGTCACGCGACCGTGACGTAGAGCGCCGCGAACTGGACGGCGTCGTAGGTGCCGTGGACGACGACCGGCGCGAACAGGTCGTCGGTGCGCTCGTAGGCGGCGCCGAGCACCAGCGAGACGACGAACAGCCGCGCGAGCGTCACGAGCACCGCGCCCGGCGTCGCGCCCGTGCCGGCGTACGCGAGGACGTGCGCACCGGTGAACACGAGACAGCCGACGACGACCGCGCCGCGCCGCGAGTACGCGCCGTAGAGGTACTTCTGGACGCCGTTGCGCGCGAGCAGCTCCTCGCCCGGGCCGACCGCGAGGTACGAGAGGACGACCAGCGCGGGCAGAATCTCGGGGTGGTCGCGAGCGGTCTCGACGAGCGTGTGGCTGGTCTGCGGGAGGTCGAAGAAGAGGACGAGGCCGACGAGCGCGTAGTGGACGGCGAAGATGGCGACGACGCCGACGCCCGCGACTTTCAGGTCTCGCCGCGAGGGTTTCGCGACGTCGAGGCCGCCGTCGTACCACTTCACGAACGCGACGCCGGCGAGCCCGTAGCCGAGGCTCGCGACCGCGGTGTTGACGGTGACGGTCGCGAGCGGCGTCTCGGGGACGAACCCGACGGCGACGGTGGCGAGCAGCGACCCGAACACGAGCGCCGCGAGTGAGACGCCGCCGCCGACGAGGAGGCGGCGCTCGCGGGCGCGGACCTCCTCGGCGGTCAGGCCCGCGTGCGCCGCCACGCTCGCGCCGACGGTGCCCAGTCCAGCCAGTAACGCGACCGTGGGGCCCCGCGGCAGCCCACTTGTGGCGGCGTTCACGCCGACGGCCGCGGCGAGCGCGAGGCCTGCGCCGGCGACGCCCGCGAGGACGTCGAGTTCGGGGCGGTCGACGCCGTGGCGGCGCGCGGCGAAACGCGGCGACCGCGAGCACCGCGAAACCCGGTGGCGGCGCGCGCGGCGAGCGCGCCGCCCGGCCAGTCGAGGAAACGAGGCGGCGAGCCCGACGCCCGCGACGAA
>NZ_WPCF01000071.1 GCF_009741975.1 Halobacterium sp. CBA1126
CGACGACTTCCGCGTGGACGGCGAGCGCGCGTTCCGGCCGGTCGGCGTGACGGACCCGGCCGACGAGCCGTAGTCAGTCCGCGTTCTCGGGCCGCCCGTGGAAGCGCTCGGGGAGGACGCGCCCGTGCCGGTAGACGACGCCGACGAGGTTCGCGGCGAACGCGACGAACCCGCCGGCGAGCGCGACGCCGCCCGCGATAGTCGCCTGCCCGGGCGCGACGCCGGTCTGTCCGAGAATCAGCGTCACCGCGCCGAACGTCAGCAGCGCGCCGTCGACGGCGGCGAGGCGGTCGTCGTAGAGGTCGTCGATCATCGGCACCTGCTCGAAGCCGAGGCGGTCGCTGTACCGGTGGACCCAGACGATGAACGGGACGACGTGGTACAGCGACCCCATCACGACGAAGCCGACGACGCCGACGAACAGGAGGTGGCCGCCCGCGGTCGGCCCGAACAGGGCGTCGCGGCCGAGTGGGTCGGCGACCCATTCGCGGGCGGCCAGCGGGCTCCACGCCGCGAGCGCGACGGCGACGACCGCGTACCGCGACAGCATCGGCGTACGCTCGACGCGGCCCTCGTAGAGCTTCTTCCCGAGCAGGACCGCGAACGCGAGCGCGCCGGCGGCCATCGCGAGGGCGCCGGCGGCGGCGAGCGGGCGGACCGCGAACAGCCGCCCCGTCGCGAGCGCGAGGACGCCCGCCGGATACGCGTACTCGACGCGCGCGAGGTGGCGCTCGCGGCCCGCGATCTCGGTCTGCGTGAACATCGTCGCGAGCTGGTAGAGCGCGCCGAAGACGGTGGCGAGAATCGCGCCGAAGACGGCGAGCGTGGCGTGCGCGCCGACGACCTGCGGGCGGGCGACGCCCGCGACGGGGAGGACGGGCGTCGAGAGGTCGAACGCGAGGACGAAGCCGAGCGCGGCGAGCGCGACGAAACAGGCCAGCGCGAACGCGAAGTGCGCCTCGGTGGCGTCGAACTCCCGGACCGGCGGGAGGGTGCGCGCGAGGTTGTACGCGAACGCCCAGACGCCGAGGACGAGCAGGCCGCCGAAGCCGTGAATCCAGTGGACGCTGGCGGCGAGGAACGCGCCCGCGAGGCCGGCGACGCCGACGGCGACGAGCGCGAGCGCGGCGTTCGCGAGCCGCCGCGAGTGGACGGGGACGTTCGACCAGACGGGCACGAACTGCGTCATCGCGCCCATGATGGTGAGACAGACCCAGCCCGCGAGCAGCAGGTGGACGTGCGCGAGCGCGCGAACCCGGGCGCGGCGCCGAGGACGTGCGCGAGGCCGACGGCGCCGCCGGCGAGCAGGAACGCGAAGCCGGCGAGGAAGTACCGTAGCGGCACCGTCATCGGCGGCTGCTGGTCGGTCGCGAGTCCGGCGGGGACGGCGCTCATACTCGGAGTGAGGCGGCGGCCGCGTGTGCGAATTCTCCCGAACGTGTTCGGTCAGGCGAGGTCCTCGTCCGCGAACTGCGGGAGGTTGCTCGCGAACTGCTTGATGGCCGTCTCCTCGGCGCGGTGGAGCGTCTCGCTGAGCGTGGACTTCGCGGTGTCGAGTTCGTCCGCGAGGTCGGTGAGCGTGCACTCCCGGGGGGTGTCGTAGTAGCCGGCCTCGATGGCGGCGCCCAAAAGCTCCTGCTGGCGCGGCGTGAGCAGGCGCTCGGAGTCCCCGGACTCGTAGAGGTAGCCCACCTCGAAGTCCATGCCGAAGGCGTCCAGCTGGTCGCGCAGCGCCGAGAGCTTCGAGTGGGGCGCGACGACTTCCAGCGTGGCGCTGCCGTTCGACACCTCCAGCGGCGGCTCCAGCGGGAGGCCGGCCTCCTGCAGCGTCAGCAGCAACAGCGGCTCGCTCGTCTCGAACTCGACGAGCACGGAGTCGTCGTCGCGTTCGAGCGGCTCCATGTCCTCGACGCCGTCGGCCTCGTGCATCTCCTTGAGGACGTCCACGACGTCCGGGCCGGTGAGTTCGAGGAGCGCGACGCCGCGGTCGTCGTCGGGGAACGCCGCGAGCACCCGGAACAGCGTGTCCGGGTACTGCGTCGACACCTCCGAGATCCACACCGAGTCGGGGAGGTCGATGGTGAGTTGAGCTCGTGCCATACGAAGATGTTCGGACCTATGTGCCCCCAGCCTCAAGAAGTGTTCCCGAACTTGTTCGGGAGAACGCTGTGGGCGGTGGGGGTCGTCCGTGCAGACATGGCCGCGACGACCGACTGGCACGCGCACCTCGCAGAGACCGCCGTGCCGCTGGACCGCGAGCGCGAACTGCTCGACGTCCGCGAGCTGGGGCCGCCCGACCCGCTCGTCGAGACGCTGGAGACGCTGCCGGAGCTCGCCGACGACGCCGTGCTCGTGCAGGTCAACGACCGCGCGCCCCAGCACCTCTACCCGAAACTCGACGACCGCGGCTACGAGTACGTCACCGTCGAAGCCGACGACGCCGTCGTCACGGGCATCTGGACCCCTGAGGGGTGACGTTACGGGCTCTGGCGGCCGGAGATGTCGGCGTCTCGGAGCTCGTACCACGCGGCGTCGAGGTCGGCCGGGTCCGCGTCGAAGACGCTCATCCCGACCGCGGTCGCCTGCTCGACGTACGTGCGGCGGTCGTCGGCGTCCGGCTCGGGGATCTCGACCAGCCGGCCGTCCGCGACGACGCTCGTCCACTCGTCCGGCGAATCGACGTCGTACGCGACCAGCGTCGCGGGCGTCGAGTCACCGAGCGGTCGGGTGGCGCTGCCCGGCGTCGAGAGGAGCTGGAACACGCAGCGGCTCTCGGCCGCGTCGTACCCGAAGGAGACGGGAAACGACTGCGGGTCGTCGCCGCGCAGCGTGAGCACGCCGTCGCCGCGGGACTGGAGGTACGCGGCGACCTCCTCGGCGCTCATCTGCACGTCGGACCCGGAGACAGTGTGAGGCGGCGAACGAGACATGTAGACAGCCGGTACTCGCAGGACGGGATTAACGGCTGGCGTCCTTCCTGCGTTCTGAGAACCGCCGACAACCCCGCCGATTAACAACACACCCGGTTGAATTTATTACGAACACCTACTCTGAGCCGCACTCGTAACAGCCGAATTAATAACCGGGCGGCGCCTAGCCTCGGACGACATGACCGACGCGCCCGCCGACGGCGACCCATCCGCCACCCTGACCGCCCGGCTGTCGGTCCCCGAGATGGACTGCCCCTCCTGCGCCGGCAAGGTCGAGCACGCGCTGGAGGGCGTCGACGGCGTCCGGTCGTTCGACACGCAGCCCACGACCGGCCGCGTCGTCGTCACCTACGACCCCGACGCGGCGACGAGGCCGAGTTGGTCGCGGCCATCGAGGCCGCGGGCTACGAGGTGACGGGCCGCTCCGGCGAGAGCGGGGGCGACCGCACCGAACCCGCCAGCCCCGGCTCCGTCTGGACCAGCCAGCGCGCGCTGAAGACGTGGGCGAGCGGCGTCCTCGTCGCCGCCGGCTTCCTCCTCGAGTTCCTCCTCCCCGGCTCGAACGCCGCGGTCGCGGAACTGCTCGGCAGCGACGTCCTGCTATCGGACGCCGCGTTCCTCGGCGGCATCCTCATCGCGGGCCAGCCCATCGTCCGCGGCGGCTACTACTCCCTGAAGAGCCTGAACCTCGACATCGACCTGCTGATGTCCGTCGCCATCCTCGGCGCGGTCGCCGCCAGCGTCGCGTTCGGCGAGCGCCTCTACTTCGAGGCCGCGACGCTCGCGGTCCTGTTCAGCGTCTCCGAACTCCTCGAGTCGTACTCGATGGACCGCGCGCGCAGCTCCCTCGAGGAGCTGATGGAGCTCTCCCCGGACGAGGCGACGGTCCGCCGAGACGGCGAGGAGGTCACGCTGCCCGTCGAGGACGTCCGCGTCGGCGACCGCGTGGTCGTCCGCCCGGGCGAGAAGATTCCGATGGACGGCGTCGTCGTAGAGGGAGAGAGCGCCGTGAACCAGGCGCCCATCACGGGCGAGAGCGTCCCCGTCGACAAGACCGACGGCGACGACGTGTACGCGGGCACCATCAACGAGGCGGGCTACCTCGAAGTGCAGGTCACCGCGGAGGCCACGGAGAACACGCTCGCGCGCATCGTGGAGATGGTCGAGGACGCGCAGGCCAACCAGACCGAGCGCGAGCAGTTCGTCGAACGCTTCGCCGCCTACTACACGCCGCTGGTCGTCGGCGCCGGCGTCCTCGTCGGCGTCGTCCCGCCGCTGTTCTTCGGCGGCGCGTGGCCGACGTGGATTCTCCGCGGGCTCACGCTGTTCGTGCTCGCCTGTCCCTGCGCGTTCGTCATCTCGACGCCGGTCTCCGTGGTTTCGGGGGTCACGAGCGCCGCGAAGAACGGCGTGCTCGTGAAGGGCGGCAACCACCTCGAGGCGATGGGCGCCGTCGACGCGGTCGCGTTCGACAAGACGGGGACGCTCACGAAGGGCGAACTCACCGTCACCGACGTCGTGCCGCTCGGGGACAACACCGACGAGGACGTGCTGCGCTGCGCGCGCGGCCTCGAATCCCGCAGCGAGCACCCCATCGGGGACGCCATCGTCGAGCACGCCGACGACCGCGGCGTCGAGGGGCGCGCGGTCTCGGCGTTCGAGAGCGTCACCGGGAAGGGCGTGCGCGCGGACCTCGACGGCACCACCCACTACGCCGGCAAGCCCGGGTTCTTCGCGGACCTCGGGTTCGACCTCTCGCACGTCCACGCCGCCACGGACGGCGGCGTCGTCACCCAGAAGTCCCGGGAGCTCTGTGAGCGCAACGACTGTCTGGACCTGCTCGAGGACCTCGTCCCCCGCCTCCAGCGCGAGGGGAAGACGGTCGTCCTCGTCGGCACGGACGACGAACTGGAGGGCGTCATCGCGGTCGCCGACGAGGTCCGCCCGGAAGCGGAGGCCGCCATCCAGCGCCTCCGCGAGCTGGGCGTCGAGCGCACCGTGATGCTCACCGGCGACAACGAGCGGACCGCGGCCGCCATCGCCGAGCAGGTCGGCGTCGACGAGTTCCGCGCGGAACTGCTCCCCGAGCAGAAGGTCGAAGCCGTCGAAGAGCTCACCGACGAGTTCGAGGCGACCGCGATGGTCGGCGACGGCGTCAACGACGCGCCCGCGCTCGCCACCGCCACCGTCGGCGTCGCGATGGGCGCCGCGGGCACCGACACCGCCCTCGAGACCGCGGACATCGCGCTCATGGGCGACGACCTCACGCGGCTCCCCTACCTCTACGACCTCTCCGGGCGCACGACCGGCGTCATCCGGCAGAACGTCTGGTCGAGTCTCGGCGCGAAGGCCGTCCTCGCCGCGGGCGTCCCGCTCGGACTGGTCCCCATCTGGGTCGCCGTGCTCGTCGGCGACGCCGGCATGACCACCGCCGTCACCGCGAACGCGATGCGGCTCTCGCGCGTCGAACCCGACCTCGAGGCGGACGGCGAACAGTAACAGTCCTCGCCCGCGGTTTCTCGCTCGGCGCCGGCAGCCGGCTCAGTCCGACTGCTCGGCGTCCAGCTCGAAGACGCGGAGCGTCGAGATGCGGGACCCCTCGACGCTCGCCACCTCGAACTCGTAGCCGCCGACGTCGACGCGGTCGCCGACCTCGGGCGCGCGGTCGAGCTGGTCGAGCACGAGGCCCGCGACCGTCTCGACGGCCGCGTGCTCGAACTCCGTGCCGAGCACGTCGTTGACGGCGGCCAGCGAGACGCCGCCGTCGACGTCGTAGCTGCCGTCCTCGCGCCGGCGAATCGACGGCTCGCGCTCGTCGACGTCGAACCCGTCGCGGAGGTCCCCGACGACCGCCTCCACGACGTCCTCCACGGTCGCGATGCCCTCGAAGGCGCCCCACTCGTCGATGACGGCGGCCATCTGCTGGCGCTCCGAGCGGAACTGCAACAGCAGGTCGTTGATGGCCGTGGTCTCCGGCACGACGAGAATCTCGCGGGCGATGTCGCCGGCCGTCGTCTCCTCGTCCTCGCGCTCGCTCGCCCGCAGGAGGTCCTTCACGTCGAGGAAGCCGACGACCTGCGTGCTGTCGTCGGCCTCGAGACGGGATACCGCGTGTGGCCGGCCTCGAAGACGATCTCGCGGAGCTCCGGCAACGTGGCGTCTGCGGGGACGCTCACCGCGTCCGGCTGCGGGACCATGACCTCGCGGACGCTGGTGTCGTCGAGTTCGAACACGCGCTCGATCATGGCGACCTCCGCGACGTCGACGTCGCCCTCCTCGCCGGACTGCGCGAGCACGCGCCGGATTTCGCGCTCGCCGAGCGTCTCGTCGGACTCCGAGGCCGGCGGGACGCCGAGCGCTCGCGTGAACCGGTTGGCGGCGCCGTTGAAGACGACGATGCCCGGGTAGAAGAGGTAGTAGAAGAGCTTCATCGGCGGCGCGAGGTACAGCGAGAACCGCTCGGTCTGCGCGATGGCGAACGTCTTCGGCGCGAGCTCCCCGAAGACGACGTGCAGGAACGTGATGACGGAGAACCCGATGGCGACCGCGACGATGTGCAGCACCGTCGCCGGCAGGACCGACCCCAGGACGGGCTCGATGAGCGCCGCGACGGCGGGCTCCCCGGCCCACCCCAGGCCGAGCGAGGCGAGCGTGATGCCGAGCTGCGTGACCGCGAGGTAGTTGTCGAGGTCGGTCATCACGTCCTGGAGCGCGCCGGCGCCGGCGCGCCCCTCCTCGGCGAGCTGTTCGACCGAGGTCGCGCGGACCCGCACGAAGGCGAACTCCGCGGCGACGAAGAACCCGTTCAACACCACGAGGAACAGCGCGAACAACAGCTTCGCGACGGAGAACGCGAGCTCCGCCATCAGAACCGCCCGCGTCCGCAGTCGTTCACTCGACGAGAAGTCATAGCGTATCTTCCGCCCGGCACTCACAAAAATGGTCGTATCGCGTCCCCCGAGACGAGTACCCGGGCCGGCCACGGGGGGAGGAGTCCGCCGAGGCCGGTGGTTCCTCCTTCAGTCGTCCGCGGCCTCGTCGCTCGCCGCCGCGACGGTCACGTCGACGGCGGCGGCCTTGTACTCCGGAATCTTCGCGCGCTCGTCGAGCGCGTCGTTCGTCAGGACGTTCCCCGACGCCGCGGCGAAGTGCGGCGTCGTCCACACCACACCCTCCTTGATGGCGTCGGTGACGTGGGCGGTCAGCGTGATTTCGCCGCGCCGCGACTCGAGAGTCACGCTGTCGCCGTCCTCGACGCCGTACCGTTCGGCGTCCGCGGGGTGGACGTCCACGAAGTTCTCGGGGTGCTGCCGCGACAGCGTCTCCGAGCGGCGGCTCATCGTCCCCGTGTTGTAGTGTTCCTCGAGGCGCGCCGTCGTCAGAATCAGCGGGTACGCCTCGTCGGGCGTCTCTCGCGGCGGCTGGTGGCGAACGCCCTCGATTTGCCCGAGCCCGCTGGGGGTGTCGAAGGAATCCGCGTAGAGGTACTGGTCGCCCTCGTCGCCGGGCTCGTAACACGGCCAGTGGATGCCCGCCTCGCCGAGCGCGTCGTAGGTCATCCCGTGGTAGATGGGACAGACCTCGCGCAGTTCCGCGAAGATGTCCGCCGGGCCGTCGAAGTCGAAGCCCGCGTCCGCGCCGAACAGCCGCCGCCCGACCTCGGTGAGGATGTCGAAGTCGTGGCGGGTCTCCTCGTGGACCTTCTCGACGCCGCGCATGCGCTGGACGCGGCGGTCCGTGTTCGTGACGGTGCCGCCGCGCTCGGCCCACGACGTCGCGGGCAGCACGACGTCCGCGTACTCGACGGTCTCCGTCGGGAAGATGTCCTGCACGACGACGAACTCCGTCTCGTCGAGGAGGTCGGCGACGCGGTTCGCGTTCGGCTCGCTCATCACGGGGTTCTCGCCCATGACGTAGAGGCCGTGGACGGTGTCGCCGATGCTGTGCGTGATTTCGACGTTCGTCAGCCCGGGCTCGCTGGGCACCTCGAACCCCCAGACGTCCTCGACGCCCTCGCGGGCTCCGTCGTCGTCGACCGGTTGGTAGCCGGGGAGGACGTCCGGCATCGCGCCCACGTCGCTGGCGCCCTGTACGTTGTTCTGGCCGCGCAGCGGATTCACGCCCGTCCCCGGCCGGCCGACGTTCCCCGTGACGAGCGCGAGGTTGATCTCGTTCTGGACGTTGTCGACGCCGCAGGCGTGCTGGCTCATCCCCATCCCGGTGAAGATGGCGGCGTTCTCCGCGGTCGCGTACACCTCGGCCGCGCGCTCGATGTCCGCGAGCGGGACGCCGCACTCCTCTGCGGCCGCCTCCTTGTCGAAGCCCGCGAGCGTCTCCCGGAGGTCTGCGACCCCCTCGGTGCGCTCGGCGACGAACTCCTCGTCCACCCAGTCGTTCTCCAAGACGGTCTTCAGCACGACGTTCAGCAGCGGGATGTCCGTCCCCGGTTCGAGCTGGAGGTGGAGGTGGCGGTCCGACGCCGCGACGTCGAACGACTCGGTGGTCTTGTTCGCGTGGGGGTCGACCTGAACCACCGTCGCGCCGTCCAGCACGGCCTGCCGGAAGTACTGGCTGTTCGCGATGGGGTGTTGCTCGCCGGGGTTCGCGCCCTGAATCCAGAAGACGTCGGCCGCGTCGCGGAGGTCGGCCATGCTGTTGGTCATCGCGCCCGCCCCGAGGCTCTCGCCGAGCGCGTACACGGTCGAGGCGTGGCACATCCGCGTGCAGTTGTCGACGTTGTTCGTGCCGAACCGCCGCGCGAGCTTCTGGAAGAGGTAGTTCTCCTCGTTCGTGACCTTCGACGACGAGTAGAACCCCATCCCGTCGGGGCCGTGTTCGTCCCGGATCCGCTCCAACTCCGCGACGACCCGGGAGAGCGCTTCGTCCCACGACGCCGCCCGCAGCTCGCCGTCCTCGCGAATCTGTGGCTCAGTCAGCCGGTCCTCGTGGGCGACGACCTCGGTCGCCGCGCCGCCCTTGATGCAGACCCGCCCCTCGTTGACCGGCGCGTCCCCCCACGGCGCGAACCGGACGTCCGCGGGCTCGTCGCCCTGCTGGACGGCGATGCCACAGCCCACGCCGCAGTACGGGCAGATGGTCTTCGTCGGTTCGTCGTCAGTCGACACGCCCGACCGCCCCCGCGAGTGCTCCCGTCATGTGTGACAGTTTGACAAGCTCGGGCAAGAATCTTTCCGCGACGCCGCCGACGAGCTACTCCACTTTCGCCGCGAACTCCTCGCGGACCTTCGCGACCTTCGGCGCGACGTTCACCGAGCAGTACGCCTGATTCGGGTGTTTCTCGAAGTAGTTCTGGTGTTTGTCCTCCGCGCGGTAGAACGCCTCCAGTTCCTCTATCTCGGTGACGACGGGGTCGTCGTACGCCGCGTCGAGGTCGTCGACGAACGCCTCGGCGAGGTCGCGCTGCTCGTCGTCGTGGTAGAGGATTATCGAGCGGTACTGCTCGCCGACGTCCGGCCCCTGCCGGTTCAGCGTCGTCGGGTCGTGGACCTTGAAGAACACCTCGAGGAGGTCCTCGTACGCGAGTTCGTCCGTGTCGTACTCGACCTGCACGACCTCCGCGTGGCCCGTGGAGCCGTCGCAGACCTCCCGGTAGGTGGGGTCGTCGGTGTGGCCGCCGGCGTACCCCGAGGTGACGTCGCGGACGCCCGCGAGCTGCTCGAACGCCGCTTCCACGCACCAGAAACACCCGCCGCCGAACGTCGCGGTCGCAGTCTCCGTCATACTACGGGGTTCGCGGGCCCGCCAGTTAACAGACCCGGACGCCGGGCTCAGCCCGCGAACGCAAGCGCCGCCGTGAGCGCGCCCGCCAACAGCACGCTCACAGCGGTGATTTTCGCGCCGTACAGTCGGTCCGCGCGACGGCTCGCGGCGTCCGGCACCTCCCCGCGGTCGTCGCCGAACGCGTACCGGCCGGCCAGCGCCAGCCGCACGCAGAACGACTCGTGGGCCTGGAACGCCCACTCGAAGCCGACCGCCAGCGGGACGAACACGGCGAGCACCAGCGGCCCGGGGAGCGCACCGGCGACGTACGCGGCGCCCACCGCGGCCGCCGCGAGGAACGCCAGTGCGGCGACGCGAGCGCGGCGCCGTCGCTGCTCGCTGCCGATGTTACAGCGACCGGGCTGGTAGTCGGTCACGGCGACAGTTCGGGCGGCCGGCGGTTGAGGATTGCGCCCGCCGCGACACCCGCTGGTAGTCAGGCGGAGGCGTCGTAGCCGGCGTCCTCGACCGCGGCGACGAGGGCGTCCGGGTCGGCGTCGCCCTCCACGGTCGCGGCGTCCCGCTCGCGGTCCGCGCTCGCGCTGTCGACGCCCGCGACGCCCTCGAGCGCGTCCTCGACGGTCGATTCGCAGCCGCCACAGCTCATCCCTTCGACGGTGATAGTTCGGGACACGAGCGACCGTAGGCGCCGCCGAACTAATGCAGTTACGCCTCACGTCGTTCGGCCGAGCGGCGCATCGAGTTTGGATTCGAATTCGGTTCTGCGAAATCACTTTGTGTTTCTGCCGTCGACCTCGAACATGGCCGACCTCGACGAGACCGACCGCCGCATCCTCGAACTGCTCGCGGCCGACGCGCGCCGCCCGTACAGCGACATCGCCGACGAGGTGGGGCTGTCCGCGCCCGCCGTCTCGGACCGCGTGGCGAACCTCCGGGACAGCGGCGTCATCGAGCGGTTCACCGTCGATATCGACCGCTCGCGGCTCCGCGAGGGCGCGAACGTCCTCGTGGAGCTGTCGGTGCCGCCGGGCGAGGTCGACGCCGTCCGCGAGGCCGTCGGGAGCGCGGACGCCGTCGAGCACGTCTTCGTCACCGCCAGCGGCGCGGTCGTCTGCTCGGTCCGGCTCCCGGTCGCGGACATCCGCGCGTGGGTCACCGAGACGGTCGGCGCCGAGCGCCTCCGGGAGTACGACGTGCGGCCGCTGGCGTCCGCTGAGTGGCGGCCGAGCGTCGGCGAGGACGTCGCGATGGCGTGCGCGGAGTGCGGGAACACCGTCACCAGCGAGGGCGAGACCGCGCGCATCGACGGCGACCGCTACCACTTCTGCTGTCCGTCCTGCCGGGAGCGATTCGCGGAGCGCTACGACCGCCACGACGCCGAAGCCTAACGGCTAAGCACCCGGACGCCAGTCTGGGACTGTGGACCGGAACGCGTTCGTCTCGCGGTCGCTGCTGCTGTTCGCGCTCGTCGCCGCGAGCTTCGTCGTCCTCGGCTTCAGCCGGCTCGTGCTCCCGTACCGCGTCGCGCGCCTGCTCGCCGCGCCGCTGCTGTTCGCGGGCGCCGTGCTCGCCGTCGTGCTCGTCGCGCAGGCGCTTCTCGTGGCGGTCGGCGCGATAGAGCTCGACTGACCGCGGCCTCCGAATCATATACGTGGCGCGGCGGCCAACGGGGAGACGAATGAGCGACGCCCCCGGTCCGGACGCGCGACGCGCCCTCCTCGCGGTCGTCTTCGGAGTCGGCCTCGTCACCGCCGCAGCGGCCGCGCCGGCGCTCGGCGGACAGGCGCCGCTGGGCGGCCTCGACTCGCCGCCCGCGCCGAGCGAGGTGCCGGAGTTCGTGCGCAACCTCCCGGGGATGGACGCGCTGCTCGGCACCGACGCCGCACAGCAGTTCCGGACCGAGGCGTCGGCGTTCGGCGCGCTCACGCCCGGCCAGTCCGCGAGCGTCGGCGGGCCGATGTCGCCCGGGCAGCGCGCGAACGCCACGGAGCCGCACTTCGTCGCGCGGAGCGCGGAGTCCCGATACTGGCGGACGGAGGCGTACACGACGTACACGGGGTCGGGGTGGGAGCGCCAGCCGGTCGAGCGCGTGCGGCCGTTGCGGGGCGCCGAGGACCGGTCGGGCGAGTGGAGCGAGGTGACGCTCCGCCAGCGCGCGACGTCGCTGCCGACGCCGTGGCGGCCGGTCGACCTGACGTGCGGGGACGGCGGCTGCCCGTCGACGGTGTCGCTGACGCCGACCGGCGGCATCGAGGCGCACACGGCGTTCCCCGACGACGCGACCTACCGCGTGCAGAGCGTCGAGCGGACGGACGGACCGAACGTCCTCGAACACGTCCCCGTCGCGGGCAGCGCGGTCGACGACGAGTACGCGACCGTCGAGACGACCGACCGCGTCCGCGAGCGCGCCGCCGAGGTGGTCGGCGACGCCGACAACCGCTACGAGGCCGCGCGCCGAATCGAGGCCCACCTCGAGGCCGAGAAGTCGTACTCGCTGACGGACGTCCCGGAGCCCGGCGACCGGATCACCGACCAGTTCCTCTTCGAGCAGGACGCGGGGTACTGCGAGTACTTCGCGACCGCGATGACGACGATGCTGCGCACGCAGGACGTGCCGGCGCGGTACGTCGTCGGCTACGCCGGCGGCGAGTACGTCGGCGACGGCCGCTACCTCGTCCGCGGCGCCGACGCCCACGCGTGGGTCGAAGTGTACTTCGAGGACGTCGGCTGGGTGCGCTTCGACCCGACGCCCGGCGACGCCCGCGAGAGCGCCCGCGACGACCTCCACGAGGACGAGCGGGACTTCGACGTCTCCCTGAACCGGACGCCCGTGCCCGGCGAGCGCGTGAGCGCGACCGTGACGACCGCCGACCTGCCCGCGCGGAACGTCGCGCTCGTCGTGAACGGCGACCGGGTCGGCCAGACCGACGAGAACGGCACCGTCCCGTTCACCGTCCCGTACGCCGAAGAGCTCCGCGTCGAGGTGTCCACGACGGTCAACCTCACGGCGAGCGACGCGCTAGCGGCCCCGGACGCCGGCGACGGCCGCGCGTACAGCGTCGGGGCGCCGTTCGCCCGGCAGGCCGACGACGGCGACGACGACGCGCAGACGTTCGAGGTGGACGCGGACGTCCAGTTCGCCTTCGACGGCGACGTCGACCCCGGCGCCGAGCGCACGCTCACCGTCACGGTCGGCGGCCGACCGTTCCCGGACGCCGCGGTCAGCGTCGGCGGGGTCGAACAGGGCCGCACGGACGACGAGGGTCGCATCGCGGTCCGGATTCCCGACGACGCCGAGGGCGTCCTCGACGTGACGGCCTCGCGGGGCGACATCAGCGAGACGGCGGCCTACCCCGTCGACGCGCTCGCCGTGACGGTCTCCCCGTCGCTGGTCGCGCCGGTGCCGGGCACGACGGCCACCGCCCGGGTCACGTCCGGCACCGAACCGGTGAGCGGAGCGGTCGTCTCGGTCGCCGGCGAGCGCGTCGGCACGACCGGCGTGGACGGCACCGTGGACTTCGAGATACCGCTGACGCGGGCGCCGGCTGTCGCGGTGACGGCCGGCGAGAAGGCCGCGACGACCCACCTCGGGTGGGTGCTGCCGTCCGCCGCGGCCGCCGCGCTCGTCGCACTCGGCGCGCTCGCCGGCATCGCAGTGAGCGCGCGGCGCCGCGGAATCACGCCGCGCTCGGTCGCGCGCACGCTCGCCGCCGTCGCCCGAGCCGCCGTCTCGTCCGCGGTCGGCGCGCTCGTCGGGTTCGGGCGCCCTCGACGACCTCGCTGCGGAACTCCGGGCCGCCGCCGCGGACGGCTGGCGCGGCGTGCTCGCGTGGCTCGCGAGCCTCCCCGGACGCGTCCATCTCCCGAACGTACGCGGGTGGCTCGCGGGCGTCGCGTCGAACGTCGGCGCCGCGAGCGGCCGAGAGGCCGGCACAGCCACCGAAACCGGCGGGGCGAACGCGAGCGAGCCGGAGGGGCGCTTGCAGGCGGTCTGGCAGCGGTTCGTCGCGGTCGTCGGCGTCC
>NZ_WPCF01000114.1 GCF_009741975.1 Halobacterium sp. CBA1126
GGCGTCAGCGTCAGGTACGTCGCGACGAGCGCGACGCCGAGCGCCGCGAGGAACAGCAGGTAGCCGACGAGCGTCGTGAAACCCATGCCGCTGCCCATGGACGACTTGCTCATGGACATACCACAGAGTTGTCTGTCGTCCGTCAAAATACTGGTGGCGTCGACCTACTCGGGGCGCGGTGACCGGCGCGCCAGGACCGTCTCCCCGGCGGTGACGCGCTCGCCGCGTTCGACGAGGAGGTCCTCGCGGTCGTACTCCGCGGGGAGCACGACGTCCGCGCGGCTGCCGAAGGAGATGTGGCTCACGCGGTCGCCGCGCGTGAGCTCGTCGCCGGCCTCGACGTAGGGGTGGATGCGGCGGGCGAACGCCCCCGCGATGAGCACGAGCGCGTAGTCCTTGCACGTGATGCGGACGCGTTCGTTGTGCTCGGACTCCTTGTCGAACGCGGGCCGGTGGCCGCCCGCGCGGTGGTCGACGGCCTCGACGGTCCCCGAGAGCGGCGCGCGGTTCACGTGCACGTCGTGGACGTTCATGAACACGCCGACGCGGACGCGGCCGTCGTCGGTCTCCCGAACCACGGACACCTTCCCGTCGGCGGGCGCGAGGACGCCCTGTCCGGCGGGCGTGCGCTCGGGGTCGCGGTGGAACCAGACGACGAACGCCGCGAGCGCGAGCGCGGCGACCCCCCACAGCGACGACACGAACAGCAACACCGCGCCGACGACCGCCGCCGGCAGGGCGTACGTCCACTTCCACGGGCCTCGCGCGAGCATACCCGTCCTTGGACGGCCGCCTCCGATAGCCCTTCGGTCGCCGCCGCGGCTCCGAGCCGGGGTGTTTATCGGCGTCCGCTCGCAAGGACCCATCCGATGAACGCGCGCCACGCTCGCTACCCGTTCCTCGACGACTCCCGGCAGGCGGTCCAGGAGGCCGGCGTGGACCTCGCCGAGGTCGTCGCCGAGGACGACGCGGTCGTCGAGCGCGCCCGCGAGCGGGTCGTCGGCGCGCTCACCAGCGGCGACGTCGGCGACCGCGCGCGCTCGGACCGCGTGGAACTGCTCTCCTACCCCGTGGCGCGCGTGCTCGTCTCCGTCGTCGACGAACACGTCCTCGTGCGGAAGTACGCCGAGGCGGAAGCCGAGGCCGCCCACGAGCGGTTCACCGCCGACGAGACCGACGACTCGGAGCTGAAGAGCGTCGGCGACGACGCCAGCCTCTCCCGGCGGGACCTCCTCGCGGAGTTCGACCTGACGAGCCACGTCCACGCCACCCAGCGCGGCTACGACGTCGACGTCCCGACGTACCTCCTGCTGTCGTCGTCGCTGCGCCCGGACAAGTGGCGGCTCGTCAACCGCGCGCTCGACGACGGCCGCGTCCCGGTCACGGAGACCGAACTCGACACGCTCCTCCGGGAGGCCGTGCGGGACCGCGTCGCCGACGGCCTCCCCCTGAACGTCCCCGACGAGGTCGCGGAGGCCCTCGACGGCCCCGTGCAGGCGGTCCGGGACGTGCTCTCGGAGATGGACCTCACGCGGGAGATCGACACCGTCGTCCCCGAGCTGTTCCCGCCGTGCATGCAGCACCTCCTCGACCAGATACAGCGCGGCGAACACCTCCCCCACCACAGCCGCTTCGCCATCACGACGTTCCTCGCGAACATCGGCCTGACGACCGACGAGATCGTCGACATCTACAAGGTGAACCCGGGGTTCGGCGAGGAGATGACCCGCTACCAGACCGACCACATCCGCGGGGAGTCCAGCCCCACCGAGTACACCGCGCCGTCCTGTGCGACGATGAAGGCGTACGGGGACTGCACGAACCCCGACGACCTCTGCGACGCTATCAACCACCCGCTGTCGTACTACGAGGCGAAACTCGACGACGAGGACGACGAGGACCTCGAGGACTGGCGCGAACGCGAGAGCGAGGACGCCGAGTCCGACGCGGAAGCATGACCTCGGAGACCCCGGCCCAGTTGGTCGTGGAGTGCCCGGAGTGCCCGTTCTCCACGGTCGTCGGCGAGGACGACCGGTCGGCCGCCGTGATCGTCAGAGAACACGGCGCGAAGACCGGCCACGCGGCCCGCATCGCCAAGGTCGAGAGCGAGGAGTGACCCGGGACGCGCCGCTGTCGGCTGTCGAATCGCGGAGGACCGCCGCCGGCTATCCTACTCGCTCTGCTTGCCGGAGAGCCAGTAGCCGACGCCGCCCATCACGAGAATGAAGACGACGACCGCGGCGACGACGCCGTAGGCGCCCGTCGCCCCGAACCCCTCGTTCATCGAGCCGACGGCCACGAGGATGGCGATGAAGACGAGAGTAGACAGGATGGCGATGCCCGCTTCGACGCGGGCGTCGGGCCCTTCAGACATACCCCGGGCTTTCGTCGGCCCGGGCAAAAGCGCTTCGAAGCCGTCACGCCGGCGGCAATTCTCGGTGCTCGCTCGGCCGCCGACCACCCGTACTAGGAGGGAGCCCAGCCGTAAACGCACCCCGATTTTGCGGGGTTTAGGCGCCTCGGGCGCCTACCCTACGGTATGGCTCCCACCACGACGCGCCGCGAGCAGCCCGACGAGCGGAGCCGCCGCGCCCGCCGCGAGGAACTCCGCGTGACCGCCCGCGGCGACGGCACCTACGACGTCCACTCGCCCTCGGGCAACGTCTACGCCGTCGACCTCGACGCCGGCGAGTGCGCGTGCCCCGACCACCAGTTCCGCGGCGCGCGCTGCAAGCACCTCCGCCGCGTCGCCATCGACGTCACGCTCGGCGACGTCCCCGCGCCGGGCGAGCGCGCGACGGCGTGTGCCGCCTGCGACGCCGGTCTGTTCGCCGGCCGCGACACCGCCGACCCCGTCTACTGCGAGGACTGCACCCTAGAGGCGGGCGAGACCGTCGTCGACCGCGAGACCGGCGACCTCGTGGTCGTCGTCGAGTCCACGGACGACCGCGCGAGCGACGTCCCCGTCGCTGGCCGCGGCTGGTCGGTCGCCGACCACCACTCGAACCGCGACTACGACCCCGACGACCGCGTCGTCGACGCGCTCTACCCGCTGGACCGCGGCGTCTCTCCGGACGAAATCTCGCCCCGCGACCGCCGCCGGTACTCGTTCCCGCGGGGCCGCCTCGAGCGCCGCGGCTAGTCGAGCATCGACGCCGCTTCCTCGGGCGACAGCACGCCCTGTTCGACGGCGTGCAGCACGTCCTCGACGCTGTTCTCGTCCGCGCCCTCGTCGTCGCTGCCGCCGAGGTCGTCGAACGTCTCGCCGTCCTCGACGGCGGTCTCCTTCTTCACGCGGTAGTTCCCGCCGTCGGTCTGGTAGACGTCAGCGGGGTGGAAGAAGTACCAGTCCTCGCGGTCGAAGCGAACGCCGATCTTGGGTTTCGCGCCGAAGTTCTGGCTGAAGTAGACGAGGGCTTCGACCTCCTCGCCCGTGAGGTAGATTGGGTCGCCCGCGCTGGACTTCGCCTCGACGGCGTAGAAGACGCTGCCGTCGCCCGCGAGCACGTCCGGGAGCTCGCGGTCGGTCGCCGCGCCGCTGGCCGGCGCGCGCATCACCGCGAACCCGCGCTCGTCGAAGGCGTTCACGAGCTCTCGCTCCCTGCGGTTGCCCTTCGCGTTGGAGTTAGACATGCGCCGACCCCGTGCCCGCTGACATACGCGGCCCTACGCGGGCGGGGGATAGGAGCTTGCGCCGCGCGGGCGAGTGGGTTTTTCCCGCTGGTCGCCGTCAGTGACACGCCCATGGGCGACGCGACCGCGTCGACGTCGACGGACGAACAGACGTCCTCGACCGGGATCCTCGGCCAGCAGCTCGAGGAGGGGCTGAACGAGCTCGAGCGAGCGACGGACGGCCTCGCGCTCTCTGGGCTCTCCGCGGGGCTGGACATCGGGTTCGGGCCGCTGCTGATGGCGGTGGTGGTCTCGCTCGCCGCGGGCGAGTGGAGCGCCCCGACGGTCGAGATAGCGCTCGCGAACGCCTACGCTGTCGGGTTCGTCTTCGTCGTCATCGGGCGCTCGGAGCTGTTCACCGAGCACACGACGCTGGCCGTCCTCCCGGTGTTGGACGGCGCGCGACGTTGCGGTCGCTGGCCCGGCTCTGGGGCGTCGTGTTCGCGGCGAACGTCGTCGGCGGCGCCGTGTTCGCGGGTATCGCCGCCGTCGTCGCGCCGGCGTACGGACTCGCGGACGCCGCGGCGTTCGAAGCGGTCGCCACGCCGCTGGTCGCGCACGGGAACGCGGCGCTGTTCGCGGGCGCCGTGCTCGCCGGCTGGCTGATGGGACTGATGTCGTGGCTGGTCGCGGCCGCACAAGAGACGCTGAGCCGCGCGTTCTTCGTGTGGCTGGTCGCCGCGACCATCGGCATCGCCCACCTCCCGCACTGCATCGCGGGCAGCGTCGAAGTGCTGCTCGGCGTCGCCTCGGGCGTCGTCAGTCCCGTCGCCTACGGCCGCTTCCTCGCGTTCGCCACGGCCGGGAACGTCCTTGGTGGCGTCGTGTTCGTCTCCCTCCTCAAGTACGGCCACGTCGTCCGCGGCGGCGACTGACCGCCACACGGCTTTTCTCGGTGGTCGCCGTACTCCCGCCCAGTCATGCCCGGTAGTGACCTCCTCGACCGCGTCGACGGCATCGTCCACGAGGCCACCCAGGTCCACGAGTACGGCGTCGACCTGACCGTCGCGGACGTCTACGAGGTCGCCGAGCGCGGCCGCCTCGACTTCGGCGGCGGCGAGTTCGCCGAGGCCGACCGCCGGCCGCTCGCGTCCTCGCTGCGGAACCCGGACGACGACTACGAGTGGTGGACGCTGAAGGCCGGCACGTACCTACTCGAGTTCAACGAATCCCTCGCCGAGGGCGCGCCGCTGCGCGTCCAGACTCGCCGCGAACTCCGCGAGAACGGCGCCTACCACCCCTCGGTCGTCACCACGGAACTCGGCCCGATGCCGCTGACCGTCCCGGAGGGCGGCGTCGAACTCAAGGAGAACGCCCGCGTCTCGACGCTGATGGAACGATAACCACCAGTCGACGGGCGAGCGGTTCACCGCGCGAACGGAGTGAGCGCGGGCCGACGACTGACCAGAGCGAACGAAGTGAGCGACGGGAAGGAGGAGTGCTTTTAGCGTAGCTTTTGCCAGCGAGCGGCCGAAGGCCGCGAGCGTGGTTCGAGAGACGCCTGCGGCGTCTCTCGTCATCTCGAAAGAGCGCAAAGCGCTCTTTCGGCGACAGCAAAAGGTACCTAGGTGCCGTGCTGCCAGGAGGTCATGTACTCCTCCTGTTCTTCGCTGAGGGTGTCGAGTTCGACGCCCTCGGCGTCGAGCTTGATCTCCGCGAGCTTGCGGTCGAGGTGGTCGGGGACCTCGTGGACGCCGGCGTCGTAGTCGTCGGCGTTCTGCACGAGTTCGCGGATGGAGACCGCCTGCACGCCGAAGCTCTGGTCCATGACCTCGACGGGGTGGCCGAGGCTGACGGGCGTCGCGAGGTTGACGAGGCGGCCCTCGGCGAGCACGTTGATGCGCTTGCCCGAGGGGAGCTCGTACTCGCGGACGCCGTCCCGGACCTCCTGCTCGCTGGCCGCCAGCTCGCGGAGGGCTTCGAGGTCGATCTCGACGTCGAAGTGGCCGGCGTTCGCGAGGACGACGCCGTCCTGCATCTTTTCGAAGTGCTCCTCGACGATGACGTCGCGGTTCCCGGTGGTGGTGACGAAGACGTCGCCGACCTCGGCGGCCTCGCTCATGGACATCACGTCGTAGCCCTCCATGTGGGCTTCGAGCGCGCGCCGCGGGTCGATCTCGGTGACGATGACGTTCGCGTTCTGGCCGCTGGCCTTCTTCGCGACGCCGCGGCCGCACTGGCCGTAGCCCGCGACGACGACGTCCTTGCCCGCCCACGAGAGGTTCGTGGTCATGGCGATGGACGCCAGCGAGGACTCGCCGGTGCCGTGGACGTTGTCGAACAGGCGCTTCATCGGCGTGTCGTTGACCGCGATGACGGGGTACTCGAGGGCCTCGTCGTCGTCCATCGCGCGGAGGCGGTGGACGCCCGTCGTGGTCTCCTCGGTGCCGCCGACGATGGTGTCGATGAGCTCGGGGTGGTGCTCGTGGACGCGGAACACGAGGTCGCCGCCGTCGTCGACGGTCACCGTGGGCTCGTGGTCGAGGACGGCGTCGATGGCCTCGTAGTACTCGGTGTCGCCGACGCCGTGTTTCGCGTAGCTCGTGATGGAGGGGTGGGCGTCCAGCGCGGCGCTCACGTCGTCGTGGGTCGACAGCGGGTTGCAGCCCGTGATGGCGACCTCCGCGCCGGCCTCCGCCATCGTCTCCACGAGCGCGGCGGTCTTCGCCTCGACGTGCAGCGCCATCCCGACGGTCTCGCCCGCGAGCGGCTCGTTCTCCTGGAAGTCCGCGCGCAGCGAGGAGAGAATCGGCATGTGTTCGAACGCCCAGTCGATCTTCTTCCGGCCGGCGTCGCGAGCGGCCCCGACCTCGTCGAGTTGCTCGCTGATTGGCGGCGCAGTTGTCATACGAACGAGGACGGCCACTGGCTTCAAAACCCTACCGAAGCAGCGGAGAACGCCGGGCGGGACGGCAGGTCCGATGGTACGCCGTCGCGCCGTCCGAACGCCCGGCGGGGGAGTCCTCGGCGGGCGGCGGGACGGCGACTCGACTCACAAGCGTGGCCGCCCGCCGAGGCGCTGACGCCGTCGACAGTGGGTGCCGCAGGCCGTCAGGCCTGCGTTAGATTCCTCGGCCGGATACCGAAAAAGCTCGTTGGCCGGGAACTGACCTGTTCGGATTCGAAGCCGCTGTGCCGTTCAGTTCCCGTTGCCGGGATTAGCGTTGCCGGGGCCGTTCCCGTTGCCGGGGCCGTTCCCGTTGCCGGGGCCGTTGCCGCCAGCGTTTCCGTTGCCGTTCCCGGGACCGCCGTTATCGTCCGACCCCGGGCCGTTCCCGTGACCGTTGCCGGGATTGCCGTTCCCGTTGCCGCCGTTCGCGGCGTCCGCGCCGTTCCCGTCGTTGCCGTCGGCGCCGTGGCCGTTGCCGTTGTTGCCGCCGGCCTCGCTGTCCCCGCTTTCGTCTTTCTCGGCGTCCTCGCTACCGTCGTCTTTCGGGCCGGGGTCGACGTGGTCCGGGCGGTTGTCCGCGCCCGGATTGTTGTCGACCACGAACGCCGCGACCGCCTGTCCGCTCATGTTGCCCTCGGCCTGGAGGGCCGCGACGAACGCGGAGACGCGCTCGCCGAACGACTCCGTGGCGTTGCCGTCCTCGCTCACGGTGAGCGTCGCGGTCGTCTCCGCGGTCGCGTTGTTCGCTTCCGCGACCACGTCGACGGTGACGTTCTGCTCGGGCGCCGGCAGGCCGACGGTGCCGTTCTCGTCGGTCGTGTAGTCGCCGGCGCGGCGTACGTCGCGTTGTCCGCTTCGGTCACGGACACGGACGCGTTGGCGACGCCGTCGCCGCTGGCGCAGTCCCCTGCTCGACGTCGAGCCCCGAGCGCCTCCACGAGCGCGTGCCGACGTTCGTCGGGAACCAGTCGGTCGTCGACGACCTCGAGCCGCGCTACCGGACTGACTTTTAGCGTCCGTCTCCTC
>NZ_WPCF01000069.1 GCF_009741975.1 Halobacterium sp. CBA1126
GTCTTCGGCGGCGCGCGGTTGATCTCGTCCGCGAGCACGACGTTCGCGAACACGGGGCCGGGGTTGAACTCGAAGGACTCCGCGCGGGCGTCGTAGACGTGCGAGCCCGTGATGTCCGACGGGAGGAGGTCGGGCGTGAACTGCACGCGGGTGAACTCGAGGCCGAGCGCGTTCGCGAGGCTGCGCGCCGTCAGCGTCTTCCCCGTGCCGGGGACGTCCTCGAGGAGGACGTGCCCGCGGGCGAGCGCGCCCGAGAGCACCGTCTCGAGGAACGCGCGGTCCGTGACGACCGCCCCGCTGACGGCGTCGATTACGTCCGTACACGTCCGGGCGGCGGTGTCGGCGTCCATTCGAGTCGTCCGTCGCCGCCGCCGTCCTTGTAGCTGTCGCCTGCCCGCGGGCGACCGCTCAGTTAATACCGCGTCGGCCCGTCGCTCCGAGTAGCCTAGCGAAACGCATACACCGCTCCCACTGAGAGGGGTGGGTGTCAGCGCCGTTCGAGGGGCACGGGTCTCGAACGGAACGGGGGCAACCGACGAACATGGGACCAGACACAGAGCTTTCGAACGTCGTACTCGTCACGGTCGACTCGCTCCGGGCGGACGCCATCGGCGCGTACGACGCGCAGCGACACACGCCGGTGATGGACCGCCTCGCCGAGCGCGGGACCGTCTTCGAGCGCGCGTTCGCGAACGGGAACTGGACCCCGTTCTCGTTCCCGTCGATGCTCTCCTCCCGGCCCGTGTTCTCGGACTCCGACGAGGTCGGCGTCAGCGAGTCGCCGACGCTCGCGGCCGCCCTCTCCGAGGCGGGGTTCGCCACCGGCGGGTTCAACGCCGCGAACGGCTTCCTCACCTCCCACTGGGGGTACGACGACGGCTTCGACGAGTTCGAGCCGTTCGTCGCCAGCGTCGGCTCCAGCATCTACAGCCGGTACCTCGCCACCCACCCGACCGTGGAGGCGTGGCTCCAGCTCGCGACGTCGCCGCTGCGGCGCGCGGGGTCGTGGCTGCGCGGCGACGGCGACGACCGGCCGTTCCTCGACACCTCTCGGATGTTCGACGTCGAGCACGCCGCCACGGAGTTCGTCGAGGACGCCGACGAGCCGTTCTTCCTCTGGGTCCACTACATGGACGCCCACACCCCGTACGTCCCCGCGCCCCGGTACATCCGCGAGGTGTCCTCGAACGTCCTCGGCACCCACCGGATGCTGCTCGCGCACACCCGCACCGGCCTCGGCTGGGAGGTCGGCGACCGCACGCTCGCGGACCTCCGCACGCTCTACCAGGCCGCCGTCCGGCAGGTCGACGCGAGCATCGGCCGGCTGCTCGACGCCCTCGACGCGGAGGGCGTCGCCGACGAGACCGCGGTCGTGCTCGCGGGCGACCACGGCGAGGAGTTCCAGGAGCACGGCCACCTCGCGCACTACCCGAAGCTCTACGACGAGCTGATTCACGCGCCGCTGGTCGTCGACGTCCCCGGCGCGGAGCCGCGCCGAATCGAGGGGCAGGTCGGCCTCGACTCGATTCCGCCGACCGTCGCGGACCTCGTGGGCGTCGACGCGGACGCCGACTGGCAGGGCGACTCGCTGGCGCCCGCGGTCCTCGGCGGCGAGGAGCCCGACGACGAGCCCGTGGTGTCGGTGACCGTCCGCGGGGAGTCCGTGACCGCCCAGCCGATTCCGCGCTCGCTGGACGACGGCGACCTGCTCGTCAGCGTCCGCGACCGGGACTGGACGTACATCGAGAACGTCGACACCGGCGAGACGGAGCTCTACCACCGGCCGACGGACCCCGACCAGCAGGACGACCGCGCCGGCGAGGTGTCGGCGGACGTCCGGGACGTCGTCGAGCGGTTCGCGCCGCTGGCCGACGCCCACGCGACCGCCATCCGCGACCGCAAGGGGACGACGGAGACCGAGGTCGACGAGGACCTCGGCGCGCGACTGGAAGCACTCGGCTACAGATAGATGCTCCGGCGCTACCTCCGCGCCCTCTACGAGGGGCCGTTCGCGGTGCAGTTGCGGCGGTTCGTCGCCGTCGGCACGTTCACCGCGGGCATCCAGATGGTGCTGTTGTGGCTGTTCGTGGACGTCGGGCGCGTGAACTACCTCGTCGGCGCGGTCATCGCCATCGAGATCACCATCGTCCTCTCGTACGTCCTCAACAACGCGTGGACGTTCCGCAAGTACCGGAACACCGGCCGGTTCGACTACTTCGTCGGGCTGCTGAAGACGAACCTCGTCCGCGGCACCGCGATTCCGATTCAGGTCGGCGTGCTGTTCGCGCTCGTGGAGTGGCGCGCGGTCCCGTACCTGCTGGCGAACGCGGTCGCCATCCTCGTCAGCGGGCTCTACCGCTACGTCCTCGACGCGCGCTGGACGTGGGGGGTAGTCAGAGCCGCTTCCGCATCGCGACGTGCGGGATGCCCGCCTCCTCGAACTGCTCGCCCTCGCGGACGTACCCGCGGTCGTCGTAGAACCCGGCCGCGGGCAGTTGGGCGTGCAGGTAGAGCTCGTCGTAGCGCTCGCTGGCGGTGGCTTCGAGTTCGTCCATCAGCGCCGCGCCCCACCCCTCGCCGCGGCGGGATTCGAGGACCGCGACGCGCTCGACTTTCCCCACGCCGTCGTCGTACTCGCGGAGGCGAGCGGCGCCGACCGGCTCGTCGCCGTCGTACGCGACGAAGTGCGTGGCGTCGGCCTCGTGGTCGTCGACTTCGAGGTCCTCGGGGACGCCCTGCTCGTCGACGAACACGTCGTACCTGACGTCGAGGGCGTCCTCGTAGCGGGCGTCGGTGTCGGCTCGCACGACCGGCATACCACCGGGTCGGGCGGCGAGCCGGAAAACCCCTACTGCTCGCCGGCGACGTCCGCGACGAACTCCCCGAGCAGCGACGACAGCATCGCGGCGAAGCCGGTGTCGCGGCTCCAGAACGCGGACTCGGTGCCGTCGTCGCTGGCGACGCTGAGCAGCACCGCGCTGTCGTCGACCATCACGACGCGCTCGGCGCCCATGTCGGGGGTCGGCTGCGGGTCCACCGCGACGGCGCGCGCGCCGAGGTCGCGGGCGACCTCAAGGACCCCCTCGGTCTCGCTGACGACGGTCACGTCGACGCCCGCGTCGACGGCAGCCGCGAGCGCGTCGCGGACCGCCGGCTCCAGCTGCGCCGTGTCGTCCGTGCCGTAGACGACGCGCTGCTCCGCTGATTCGACGAGTTCGGCGGCCCGCGAGACGACGTTCGCGTCCCCGCGGACCGTCCAGATGGACTCGCTCTCCTCGGTCGCGCCGTACTCCTCGCGGACGGACTCGAGGTAGTCGAAGGCGGCGTCGCTCTCCGAGCGGAGCTGGCGGTAGAGCCGCTCGCGGGCCTCCTCGACGTCGACCGGCCGGTACCGGGTCGGGTTCGACTGCTCGACGTCCACGAGCCCGCGCCCCTCGAGGTCCTCGGCGGCGCCGTACACCTGCGACCGGGGGACGTCGGCGATGTCCGCGACCTCGCTGGCGGAGCCGGTGCCGAGCTTCTGGAGCGCGACGAACACCCGGGCCTCGTACGTCGAGAGCCCGAGGCGCTTGAGCGCGCCAACGGCGTCCTCGTCGTTCATTCGTCCTCCGGGCGCTCGCGCGCCCACTCCTGCACGACGCGGTCGTACTGGTCGGCACTCAGTTCGCCCGCTTCGAAGGCGGCGCTGGCGTCCGCGAGGTCGGCGTCCGTGACGTCCGCCTGCGCGAACACGCGCTCGAAGATGTCCGCGACGACCGCGGCGCCGTCGTCTCCGCCGACGTCGCGCTCGTCGCCGGCGCCGAGCACGCGCCCGGAGAGCTCCACGTCGGAGCCGTCGGGCGCCGTCTCGCGACCGCCACGTCGTAGCTGACCGAGGCGGCCTCGCCGTCGAGGCGCCACGCGACGTAGACCGTGTCGTCGTCGACGACCGCCTCGACCGGCTCGGGGTCGGCGTCGACGGCCGTCACGGTGCCGCCGCGGACCGTCTCCGTGAGCACGACGCGGCCGTCCCGCGCGGGGACGGCGACGGTCGCGGTGAGCGTCCCGCCGGGCTGGACGAGCGTGCGACTGAGGCTGCGCGTCGGCTCGTCGACGGCTTCGGTGGCCGCCGCGTCGGCGGCTGCGGGCGCCGTGTCGGTCGACTCGTCGTCGTCAGCGTCGTCGCCGTCGCCGTCCCCGAAGTTCGCGTCGTCGGGGCCGAGGTACTTCGTCCAGATGACGAGCAGCGTCGGCAGCACCAGCACCGCCGCGAGGAACGCGTAGACGATGGTGAGGCCGGTGATGATGCCGAACTGCTGGAGCGGCGGGAGGATGGCGAACACGAGCACGCCGAACCCGCCGACCGTGGTCGCGGCGGACCCGAGGAGCGCGCCGCCGGTCCCGGTGACGGCGGTGCGCATCGCCGTCCAGACGGTGTCCGTGCGCTCCAGTTCCTGCATGTAGCGCTCGCTGAGGTGGATGCTGTACGCCACCCCGAGCCCCACCGTGAGGCTCGTGATCATCCCCGTGAGCACGTTGAACGGGATGCCGAAGACGTACATCGTCCCGAGGATCCACGCGACGCTCAACACCACGGGCAGCAGCGTCACCGCGCCGAGGGTCGCGCTCCCGTCGGTGAGCCGGTAGGTCGCCATCAGGAACGCGAACACGGCGACCAGCGTCACCAGCAGGCTCTGGACGACCGTCTCCAGCAGCTGGTCCTGGACGATCTTGTTGAGGATGGCGCTCCCGGTCGCGGTGGCCGCGAGGCCGTCCCCGTCGGCCACGTCCGCGACGTCGCGCATCTGCTCGGTGATGTCGTCACCGGAGGCGCCGCCCTCCACGGCGACCACGAGGCGCGCGGCGTCGTAGCCGTCGTCGGTCTGGTGGACGTACGCGCCCGCCTGCTCGGGCGCGGTCTCGTAGAGCGCGTCGTAGACGGCTTCGACGTTCCGGTCGGGGACGCCGTCGCCGTCGGTGTCCGCGTCGTGGAACGTCGCGTTGAACGACTCGTTGGACGCCGCGACGGTCCGCATCGTCGACAGCGGCCCGCGGATGTCGGGCTCGCCGTTCGAGAGGACGTACGTCACCTCCTTGTCGACGGCGGCGTCCCTGGCCGCCTGTATCCGTTCGAGGGCGTCACCGCTGGCGACGTCGCCCTCGATCAGTATCTGGGCCTGTGAGTTCTCCGGGGCGAACCGCTCGTTGACGTACTCCATGTTCGCCTTCGCGGAGTACTCGCCGGGCGCGAACGGCTCCGGGAGGTCCTGCATCCAGTCGGCGGGCTCCTCCGCGAGGAAGTCCTTCTGCTCGAAGGACGTGTCGACGTTCGTCGCGCCGTACGCGCCCGCGGCGGTCACGAGCAGCGTGATCACGAGCACGACCGCGGGCGCCCTCCGGGCGGCCTTCGAGCCGACCGACAGCACCTCGCTGAAGCGGCCGCCGCCGGTGCCGAACGCGCGCTTCGTGCGGTCCCAGCCCCGCGCTTCGAGGAAGCCGTCGATTTCGACCTTCAGCGCGGGGACGAGCACGCCGAACACGAGCAGCGCGGCGAGGATGCCGACGCTGGAGACGATGCCGAAGTCCCCGATGGGCGGCACGGGACTCGTGAGGTTCGAGAGGAACCCGATGACCGTGGTGGCGGTCACCCACACGAGCGCGACGCCGACGCCGGCGAGCGCGACCCGCATCGACCCGCGCGGGCCCGTCGGTCTGTCGGGGTCCTCGACGGCCCCCACGCGCTCCTCGCGGTGCCGCATGAAGATGTGAATCGCGTAGTCGATGGAGAGCCCGATGAGCAGCACGGGCACCGCGATCATGATCTGGTTGAACGCGATGTCCGCCCAGCCCATGAACCCGAACGTCCACGCGAGCACGGCGCCGATGCCGAACAGCCCGAGCGCGATGTCGAGGACGTCGCGGTACGCGACCGCGAGCGCCACGAGCACGAACAGGATTGCCAGCGGCCCGACGATGAGCAGGCTGTCGGCCATCGAGGCGTCGATCTCGTGGCTGATGATGCCGCTGCCGAACACGAGGTAGTCCTGCGGGCGGTCCTCGCCGATGTCCTGCATCGCGAGCTGGGCGTCGATGACGGCGTCGCTGGTGACCTGCCCGCCGGCGGGCACCTCGCCGTCGGTCTGCTGGGTGGCGACGAGCATCGTCGCCTCCGCGTCGGTCGACCCGGGCTCGTACTCGGTCGGCATGAACCCGAAGACGGACTGGCCGTTGCCGCCGTTCCGTCCGTCGTCGAGCACGGTGCCGACCAGCTCCTCGACCTCGGAGTCGTTCAGCGACCGGAGCTCCGCGAGCTGTTCGTCCAGCGAGGCGTCGGTGGCGTTCTCGTAGGCGGCCCGCCGGTCCGCGAGTTCGTCGCCGAGCGCTTCGAGCTCCTCGGCCTGCGCTTCGAGTTCGCTCGCGCGCTCGTCGAGGGCCGCGTACTCGGCTTCGAGGACGCCACGCGTGCCGAGCCGGTAGGCGGCTTCGACGTCGGACTCGCTCTGCGCGTTCCGGAGGTCGCTGGCGGCCCGCTCGAAGGTCTGGTAGTGGCTGTCCGTGAGGTTCACCGAGGAGTTCGCGCGCACCCGGTCGAACGCCGCGCTGACGCTCGCGTCCGGGTTCTGGCGGAGGAACGTGAGTTCGCCGCGCAGCGCCTCCGCCGTGGCGTTCAGCTCCGCCGACCGCTCCTCGACCGCCGCCCGCTCGGACTGGACGGTCCGGTTCAGCGCCTCGAACTCCCGGAGGGTGGCCTGCAGTTCGCGACCCTCCTCCTGCCGGAGGGACGCCGTGGCGACGACGTTCGCGATGCCCGTGACGGCGTCGTCGCCCGTGAGCGTCTCGTTGACCGTCTCGTTCTCGTAGAGCGCGCGCTCGTACTCGAGCGTGTCGACGAGCGCCTCCTTCGTGAGGACGTTGTCGTTCCGGACGACGACCTGGACGGTCGTGGTGTTCTCGTCGCCGGCCGAGAAGTTCGCCTCGATGTAGTCGAGCTTCTGGGAGGCGTCGCTCTCGGTCTGGAACTGGTCCAGCGAGGAGGACTGCTCGACCATCGGCGCGCCGGCGCCGACCAGGACGGTCAGCACCAGCATCACGGCGATGGCGGCCTTGCTGTGCTTCGTGACGAGGGCGGCGACGTCGCCGACGCGGCTCACGACCGCCACCCCCGGAGGGCTGTTGGTAGTATCATACTGACAGAGTGGTTCTCGGGTGGTACTGACAGCTACTGCGTACATAAACACACCGAAAGGAGCGGGGACGTCGGCGTCTCTCGCAGAAGGGAGAACAGACGGGCAGCGCGCGTCAGCCCGGCAGCGTCGGCCGTCCCGGCGAGCTCACCACTCCGCGACGCCGCCGTCCTCGTGGCGCCAGACGGGGTTGTGCCAGTCGGGCTCGTCGGCCGCGCGAATCGCGTCCTCGTCCACGTCGACGCCCAGCCCCGGGCCGTCGGGGAGGTCGACGTAGCCGTCCTCGTACTCGAAGACCGAGGGGTCCTCGAGGTAGTCCAGCACGTCGCCGCCCTCGTTGTAGTGGATGTCGAGGCTCTGCTCCTGAATCAGCGCGTTCGGCGCCGCCGCGTCCACCTGCACGCACGACGCCAGCGCCACCGGCCCCAGCGGGCAGTGCGGCGCCAGCGCCACGTCGTAGGCCTCGGCCATCGACGCGATCTTGTTCACCTCGGTGATGCCCCCGGCGTGGGAGAGGTCCGGCTGGACGACGTCCACGCTCCCCTGCTCGAAGACCTCCTTGAAGTCCCACCGCGAGTACATCCGCTCGCCCGTCGCGATCGGCGTCGTCGTCTTCGCCGCGATCTCGGGGAGGGCGTCGTTGTGCTCGGGGAGCACCGGCTCCTCCACGAAGAACGGGTCGTACGGCTCCAGCGCGGCGACGAGCCGTTCCGCCATCGGCTTCGAGACGCGGCCGTGGAAGTCCACGCCGACGTCCACCCCGTCGCCGACCGCGTCGCGGACCGCCGCGAGGCGGTCGACGGCCTCGTCGACGGCCTTCGGGTTGTCCACGCGGCGCATCTCGGGCGTCGCGTTCATCTTCAGCGCCGTGAACCCCGCCTCGACCTTCTCCGCGGCGGCCTCGCCGACGTCGCCCGGGCGGTCGCCGCCGATCCACTGGTAGACGCGAATCCGGTCGCGGGCCGGCCCGCCGAGCAGTTCGTAGACCGGCGCGCCCAGCGTCTGGCCCTTGATGTCCCAGAGCGCCTGGTCGACGCCAGCGATGGCGGACATCAGGACGGGGCCGCCGCGGTAGAACCCGCCGCGGTACATCGCCTGCCAGTGGTCCTCGATGCGGGCGGGGTCCTCGCCCAGCAGGTAGCTCTCGAACAGCTCCTCGACGGCCGCCTCGACGGTCTTCGCGCGCCCCTCCACGACCGGCTCCCCCCAGCCGACGGTGCCGTCGCTGGTCGTGACCTTCAGGAACAGCCACCGGGGCGCCGCGTGGAACAGCTCGTAGTCGGTGATTCGCATCACGTCGAGGACCGACCGGACGGCCGTTAGTGGTTCTGGTCGGGCCCGCGAGCGCTCAGAACGACTCGCCGGCGTTGGCGGCAGCGCCGCCCGGGCCGCGGTACTCGTAGTCGCCGAACCCCAGCACGGGGAAGAAGATAACCGGAAGCAGCCAGAGCCCGATACCGAACAGGAGTCCGCAGCCGAACGACTTCGCGAGGTCGACGGAGATCTTCGCGAGCACGAAGACGTTCACGACGGGGACGAACAGCAGCAGCAGCCACCACCACTCGTTGCCGCCGATCTTGAGCATCACGTAGAGGTTGTAGATGGGGACGATGGCGGCCCAGCCGGGTTCGCCGGCCTTCGAGAACGTCAGCCACGTTCCGCCGACGACGGCGACCAACACGGCCAGCGCGAAGAGCAGTCCGACGAGCCCGCCGATTGCGTCGGCGGCGCCCGACTGCAGGGGCAACAGGAGCGTATCGAGTATCATCCGAGTCTACTACTGCCGCACTCACGGAAAAAGCTCCGGGAGTTCACTCCAGCTGTTCGGCGTACTCGTAGTCCGCCGGGTAGGCGTTCGGCGCCGCGCCGTCGATGCGAATCCCCCAGCCGTCGAGGACCGTCGGGTCGTCGAGGGCCGCCCGCAGCGTCGCGCGCCGTCGTCGACGTCGACGCCGTAGTAGTCGCCGGGCACGTCGTCGAGGTACTGCAGCGCCGTCCGGAAGAGGCTCCGCATCCCCGCGTCGTCCCCGGACGCCGGCTGGTCCTCGGGCGCGGTGCGCGTACCGTCCGGCTCGAAGTCGTAGTGCTTGTGCGCGCCCGCCGCGACCTGCACCATCCCGTGGAGGAACGCCGACTCCGTCGTGCCGCTGCCGTAGTTGTACCACTCGTCCTCGAAGCAGTCGTGGGACTCGTGGAACGCGCCGCTGTTGTAGAGGCGGACGCCGTGCTCGGTCGCCTTCCGGAGGGTCGCGTGCTCCCACACCCGGCGGTCCGCCAGCCAGCCGGTCGGGTTCCCCAGCGGCGGTGCGACGCTCGGGTCGCGGGTGTGGTCGTCCATCACCCGGCCGTTGTGGTTCGGCGGCCGTAATCCCGTCGGTGGTGCCGCCGCGATGGCCGCAACGACAACCCCTATGGGTCCGCGCCCGCTACGGCGTGACGATGCGAGTCGAACAGCTAGGCGACGGCGAACCGGAAGTGGCCATCGTCGGGAGCGTCCACGGCGACGAACCGTGCGGCGCCCGCGCGGTCCAGCGACTGCTCGACGCCGACCCCGACGTCCTCGAACCGGTGAAGCTCGTCGTCGCCAACGAACGCGCGCTCGAGGAGAACGTCCGCTACCTCGACGCCGACCTCAACCGCTCGTTCGGCGAGGACGTCCCCGCGGACGCCCACGAGGTCGAACTCGCCCACCGCCTCGCCGAGGAGATCCGCGGGTACACGGTGCTGTCGCTGCACTCCACGCAGTCCCACGCCGACCCGTTCGCCATCACCGCGGGCTTCGACGGCCCGATTCCCGACGTCGTCCCGCGGCTCCCCGTCGTCGCCACCGTCGACACGCAGGGGTTCGGCGGCGGCCGGCTGTTCGCGTCCGACGCGGACATCATCGAGGCCGAAGCGGCCTGCAGGGCACCGAGACGGCCGCCGAGAACGCGTTCCGCCTCGCCCGCGAGTTCCTCACCGCGGTCGGCGCGCTCCCCGGCAGCGCCGTCGAGCGCGAGATTCCCGTCTTCGAGATGGGCGAGTCCATCCCGAAACCCCCGGCCGACGAGTACGAGGTGTTCGTCGAGAACTTCGAGCGCGTCGAACGCGGCGAGACGTTCGCCGCCGCCGACGGCCACAAACTCGTCGCCGACGACCCCTTCTACCCGGTGCTGCTCTCGCCGTACGGCTACGCCGGCCAGTTCGGCTACCGCGGCCAGTACCGCGGCACCGTCGGTCAGTCCTCGGACGGCGCGAACTCCACGAGCGTCAACTCCCTGTCCAGCGCGCAGTAGTCGTGGGGCGGGTCCCCGAGAATCTCCCGAATCTGGTACTCCTCGTCGAACTCCGCGCCCTGCGGCTCGCAGTACTCGTGGCTCGGACACTCCGTGTGCGGACACGACCCCGCGAGCTTCCCCTTGCTCCCCGCGTACGCGCCCTTCGACGGCACGTTCGCCGTCACGGGCGCGGGTTCGACGTCCACCGCCACCACGCCCTCGTCGTGGACCGCGCAGTCGAGGACCTGCCCGCCCTCGCGGACCTCGGTGACCTCGTACCGGACGCCCTCCTCCAGCGTCAGACACTGCTTGCGGTACGGACACCCCTCGCAGTCCGACGACTCCCCGCGGTAGACGAACTCCGTGCCCGGTTCGGCGAGCCGCGACCCGAGCAACGTGATAGTCATGTCCGGGGATTCGGCTCGCGCGTGGTTAAGCCTCCCGCCAGCGGGACGAGCAGGGATCGGTTGTAGTTTTGTTTCTCCGAGTTCCGTGATGTCCGCTGTGAACACCACCTCGAAAGCAACAACGTAGTCACAGGCTCCATCGGCGACCTGACCGAGCCCGAACACCTACCAGAGCGAACACCGACAGTCTAGGCGTGATACTGGTCGTGTGCGGGCCGCCGGGCGCGGGGAAGACGACGGTCGCGCTGGGCCTGAACCGCCGGCTCGACGCGGACGGCTACGAGTTCGAGGTCGTGCACACCGACGACCTCGCGTCGCCCGTCTACGACCGCCTGTTCGAGCGCGTCGCGGAATCCCCCGAAGCGAACTGGCTGCTCGACGGGACGTTCTACGAGGCGGAGTGGCAGCGCCGAATCCGGGAGTTCCCGGACGTCTACGTGCTGCTCGTGACCGCGGACCGGGACACGTGCGTCCGGCGGAACCACGAGCGCGACGGCAGCGCTGCGAGTGACGCGAGCAGCGCCTCGTCAGACGCGTCTGACGGCGTTCCAGAGCGCGCGGTGAAGGTGATTTACGACGAGTTCGACCGGCCGGACGCGGACTTCGTGGTTGACACCGACGTGCTGCGCGTGGGGACCGCGGTGGACCTCGCGTACGAGCGCGTACAGGAGTGGCTCGCTGAGGCCGAGACGGTCGACCGCGACGGGAGCAGCGCGGCGGAGTAGTCAGCCCGTGAGCTCGTCGAGCTCGTCGAGGTAGTCGTCGCGGGGGAGCTGGTAGGCGCCGCGGTAGTCGACGTCGCCGGCGTCGAAGCGCGCCGCGAGGTCGACGGCGCCGGCTTCGGCGGCCTCGCGGGTGTCGAAGCGCGCGTCGGCGTCCTTCACGCGGACTTCGGGCTCGAGGCGGAGGGAGACGAACCAGCTGTCGGGCGCGGAGTGCGAGCGGCGCTTGCGCTCGGTGGGCGGGCGGCGGGCGACGCGGATCGTCGGGAGGCAGGGCGCGGGGAACGCCTGCGTGTCGAAGACGTCGGGCCGGTAGACGAGAATCGCGCCGTCCTCGTCGTCGTTCCACACCCGCCAGCCCCCGGGGAGGTCGTCGAACGCGGTCATGGGCGCCCTACCCCGCGAACGCCGTAAGGTCTGCCGGTTCGCGAACGAGCGGAAGCGACCGCGCCGCCCGGCTGCGAGTGAAAGTGGAGCGCCGCGCCGGCAGCGCCACCAGCCGCGCTCGACCGGCGACGGACTCGGTTTCGCCGCTTCAGCGCGCTCCGTGCGAGAGTTTCACTTTCACTCCGCACCGGGATTCGGTTTATCTCCCGCGTGGCCGACGGTCCCGGTATGACGCACGCACCCGACGCGCCCGACCTCGACTCGGGGGTGACGCTGTTGCACACCAGCGACCGCGGGACCCTCGCCGCGCTCGTCGCTGCCGAACTGGAGTCCCGCGACGCGCCCGCACGCTGGGTTGACGCCCGCAACCACGCGTCGACGTACGCGCTCGCGGCGGCCGGCCGCACCCGGCGAGTCCTCGACCGCGTGCTCGTCGCGCGGGCGTTCACCGCCCACCAGCACCACGCGCTCGTCCGGCAGCTGGTCGCGGACGCGCGCCGGCCCACGGGGCTGGTGGTCGCGCCCGCCGTCGACGACCTCTACCGCGACGACGACCTGCTCGACGCGGCGGCCGACCGGCTCCGGGCGGCGACGCTGTCGACGCTCGCGGCGCTCGCGGACGCCCGCGACGTGCCCGTGCTCGTGACCGCCACCGACCCCGACGCAGTCGCCGAGTACGCCGACCGCGAAATCGACGTCGAGGAGACGCGGTTCGGCCCGCGGTTCGACGACGGCGAGGACGCGACGACCGCGTACTGGACGCGGAACGGCTGGCAGACCACGATTCCGTACTGGGTCGACCTCGTCGGGTCGGTCCGCGACCCGGCGGCCGTCGCGCGCCCGGAGGTGGTCGCCTGATGGGGCGCACGAACCCCACGTACCGCGACCGCCTCGACGACTACGAACAGCGCTGTCAGCCGTTCCGCCGGGCGCTCCGGCGCGAGCGCCAGAAGGACTTCGACCGGCTGTTCGAGCGCGCGCGCAACCACGCCCACGCCGCCGGCCACCTGAACGCGACCGACCCGGAGCGCGCCGCCGTCCTCTCGATGCTGCTCGCGCAGGAGGCCGAGCTCCGGGAGCTCCGCGAGCGACTGGACTGATGGCGTACGCCTTCGACTTCGACGCCGACGGCGTGACGCTGTGGCACGCGGACGCGGACGGCGGCGTCACCGCCGAGCGCGACACCGCGTACGCGCCGACGGTGTACGTCCACGCCGGCGACGGGCCGCTCGGCGCGCTCGCGGAGCGTCTCGACGACGACCCGAAAGTCGCGGACCTGCGGTGGGTCGAGAAGCGCCGCGACCTGCACGCCGACGACCCGACCGAGGTGCTGGCGGTGGACGTCGAGCGCGTCCGCGAGGTGGGGACGCTCGCCCGCGAGATTCGCGTCGACCGCGAGGCCGACCGCCCGCCGGGGACGTTCCGGCTGTTCGACGTGGACTTCTCGCCGGGGTTCCGGTACTGCGTCGAGACGGGGACGGACCCGACGCCCGCCCGCGACCTGCGGACGCTGGCGGTGCGGACGACCGACCGCGCGCTCGCGGACGACGACTGCTCCGCGCTCCGCGTCGACGGCGAGCGCATCGAGGGCAGCGAGCGAACCGTCCTGCGCGCGCTCGCGGCTCGCGTCCGCCGCGTCGACCCGGACGTGCTCGTCGTGAGCCACGGCGGCCTGCTCCCGCTCGCGCGGCGGCGCGCGGCCGAACTCGGCGTCGACTTCCGGTGGGGTAGGACCGCCGAGGGCGTGCCGGACCCGGGCGTGACGCAGCTCTCGGGCGCGAACACGTACGAGAGCTACGGGCGGACGGGGCACTCGCCGGCCCGGTACGCGGTCGGCGGGCGCGCGGTCCTCGACGAGTCCAACAGCTTCCTCTGGGGGCAGTCCGGGCTCGCTGGCCTGCTGTACCTCGTCGAGCGGTCGTGGAAGCCGATCGAGGAGGCGGGGTGGGCGAGCATCGGGAACGT
>NZ_WPCF01000020.1 GCF_009741975.1 Halobacterium sp. CBA1126
AAAGTGGTCCCGTGCGTTGTGACTGCTTGGGTGGCGGTCCCAGCGACATTTCCACACGCTCTCCTGGCGTTCTTCTTGATAGTTGGACGGTGAATCGTCGTTGCGATACCACCGAATCTCAACCCGAGCAGACGCAGCATCCGGATAGTACTCACCGGCGAGTTCGACACGGAGATACAGCTTCCCCTCCTCGATGAGGTCCACTGACTCGAACAGTCGATGGCCAGCAAACCGCGGCCGCAGATGCTCTAACACTGCCCGGTCTAGTGGCGCGGGACTCGCGCCATCGTCGGCCGGCACCATCGTCAGCTGTGTGAGGATGCTGTCGAGCTGGTCGCCTTCTGGCGGGCGCGCTCGTGGAGTCGGCGCTCCTCGATCGCTGTCGCCCAGTCACCGAGGTCCGCGTATACGTCGTCAACGTGCGCGGCGTCGTAGTCGAGAACGTCAACGTCGGCGGGCGAGTCAGCGTCGTACTCCTCGCGGTACGCTTCAATTTGGTCGGTAAGGTCCGAGACCCGTGCTTGTAGCTCGTCGACGGTGTGGTCGTTCGCCAGTTCGTTCATTCGCCGCCACTCGAAGTAGTCGTCGTTGCGCTCGTATCGCGCTGGCCGACCGTCATGGTGGATGACGATGCCAAGATCGGCGTAGAACGACAGATGCGTCCGTGCAGACTCTTCAGAGCAGTCTGCGCTGTCAGCGATCTCGGCGGCCGTCATCGGCTCCCGTGCATGGAGGACTGCGCCGTACACGCGCTGTTTGGTGTCCGCGCCGTCGAATGGCCGGTCGAATGGGGGTGGACCGTCGCGATGAGCGTCGTCTGCCATACTTCAACCAACGAACCAAGCCCACATATTTCTTCCTCAGCCAAAATATGTAGTCGTAGCTCGTAGTTCCGGTGCCATGTCTCCCTGTTCGTTCAAACGGAGCGCAGGTTATCCCCCGCCGTCTGTCGAATTCGCGGTGTTAGTCCATGCCGATGCCGAGACGGTCGGCGGCTTCCTCAGTCGAGAGTAAATCGTCTTCATCCGTCTCGTCGAGGCGTTCGCCTCGCTCAGGAAGAACTGCCGCTTCATCCGGAAGTAAATCACCCTCGTTAGGCTCGTGAACGCTACCTTCGTCGTTGGTATCCATTACATCCCAGTATGCCGACTGGCATAATAACCTCTTGGTCGCCCGGACAGGGCTAAGTACTAGCAGTAGATTTGCCACTACGACAGGTTTTGTCCGGTGTGTATGTCGTCGGGGCTCGAGTCGCGATCACCGAGATTGAGGATCGAATAGAGCGCTTCGACGAGGTCATATGTAGTTCCAGGAGACAGATCGGTGAGACTTGCGATTTGCGGATTGTGACATCACCCTCACTGTGTGCCTTCACGAGATCGTGTGCGAGCGCAAATATGACGATTCCATGGTCTGTGAAAACTCGCTCGATCGCTGGGTACTCCTCCTTCTTTGCGATTACCTCGATCAGTTCGGGCGTGATCGAGACTTCCGTCTCACTGACCGTCAACGCCAGTTCAAACTCCTCAGCAGTGTACACGGTGGTTCCGGCATCATTACCGATGTGGTTCACGACCCCGGGTTCTTACTAGCTGGCTAGTGAATAGCACGGTATGGGATTGGATGCGTTGCATCGGGAGGTCCGAGAGTTTTGTGAGGCGCGTGAGTGGGAGCAATTTCACTCGCCAAAGGACCTCGGGGTTGGCCTGGTGACGGAATCCAGTGAGTTACTGGAAGAATTCCGGTTCAAAGACGAAGCTGAACAGTTGGACCTCTTGGACAATCCGGAGCGACGAGAGGCTGTGGAAGCGGAGGTCGCGGATGTGTTTTTCTTCCTGCTACGATTCGCAGATTTGTACGATATCGATTTGGAGGACGCCTTAGAGCGGAAGTTGGTGGAGAATCGGGAGCGGTATCCGGTAGATGAATATAAGGGGAGTAACAAGAAGTACGACGAGTAGCGTCGATGCTGGTCTACGAAAACACGAAGGCAGGATTCCTCGACGACATCCTCGACGACCAGCTCGTCCCGGAAATCAAACACTCCTACGAAGAGCAAGGACTCTCGATCGGGAGTGAGAGTGAGGTCCAAGCCTGGGAGAACTCCTTCCAGTACATGTACAAGGTACTGCACGGCAGCGGCGTCCCCGACGACGCGGGCGTCGCCATCGAGTTCAAAATCCCGCTCACCTCCCGCCGCATCGACTTTCTCATCTCCGGATACGACGAAACCGCGACGTCAAACGTCGTCATTATCGAACTCAAGCAGTGGCAAGGCGAGCACACCGAACCCGTCGAATCCAAAGACGGCATCGTCGAAACCGTCCTCGGCGGCGGCATCCGAGAAACCACCCATCCGAGTTACCAGGCCGTCTCCTACGCGGAACTCCTGGAAGACTTCAATCAGAGCATCCAGGAAACCCCCATCGAACTGGAACCCGCCGCGTACCTCCACAATTTCGAACCCGAGCACCGCGAGAAACTCGACAACGAAACCTACGACCACTACACCGAGGACGCACCCCTCTACCTGCGGGGTGATGCGAAGAAACTCCGCGCGTTCCTCGAAGACCAGATTCGGGTCGGCGACGATTGTGAGACCCTCTACGAGTTGAACAACGGCGACATCAAGCCCGCCAAATCCCTTCAGGACTCGCTGCTGGCGATGCTGGAGGCCCAAGACGAGTTCACGCTTATCGACTCCCAGAAAGTCGTCTTCGAGAAAGCTGTCGAACTCGCCAAACAATCTCATCGAGATGACCAGAAGCGCGTCCTCATCGTCGACGGCGGGCCCGGCACCGGGAAAACCGTCGTCGCCATCAACATTCTCGCCGAACTCATCAATCAGGACTTGGTCGCCCAGTACGTCTCGAAGAATCGCGCGCCACGCGAGGTGTACAAGGAGAAACTCCGCGGCGACAAACTCGTCAAAGAAATCGACCATCTCTTCACTGGCGCTGGCAGCTACGTCGACACCGACACCAACACGCTCCCAGCGTTGATCGCCGACGAAGCCCACCGCCTCAACGAGGAATCGACGTTCTTCGGCCGCGGCGAAAATCAGATCATGGAGATCATCAACGCCGCCAAGTTCAGCGTGTTCTTCATCGACGAAAGCCAGCGCGTCCATATCGATGACATCGGGTCCAAGGACGAAATCCGCCGCCACGCCCAAAGGATGGACGCCGAAATCGAAGAACTAACCCTCGAATCCCAGTTCCGCTGCAACGGCTCGAAAGGCTACATCGCCTGGCTCGACGACGTCCTCGATATCCGCCCCACAGCCAACGCCGACGGCTTCGACCTCGACTTCGACCTCCGACTCTACGACGACCCACAGGCACTCCACGAAGCCATCGCCGAGAAAAACGAACACACGCGCCTCTCCCGCGTCGTCGCCGGGTACTGCTGGGAATGGGACAAAGACACACGCAGCGACCCCGACGCCCACGACATCACAATCGGTGACTACGAACGCAGCTGGAACCTCGACGCCGGTGACCCCTGGCTATCGCCGAAGGGTCGATCGAGGAGGTCGGCTGCATCCATACCTGCCAAGGCCTCGAATTCGACTACGTCGGCGTCATCATCGGCGAGGACCTCAAATATCGTGATGGTGAAATCGTCGTCGACCACGAAGCGAGGGCGACCACCGACCGGTCGCTGTACGGCATCAAGAAGATGTTCGACGAGCAACCCGAGCAAGCCGTCGAACTCGCCGACGAACTCATCAAAAACACCTACCGAACGCTGCTGAGTCGTGGAATGAAGGGCTGTTTCATCTACTGCTGTGACGACCAACTCCGAGACTACCTCAACACCCGCATCAACAAGGTCACCATCGGCAACGAGTGATTCCCGCGGACTCGGTAGTCGTGAGTCCCGACAAGACATTTATCGCGTCCGCTAGACACCTATCCCATGGATCGTGGATTGGTTCTCTCCGTGTTCGCCCTCCTCGTCGCGGTCTCACTTGTCGGTGCCCCGGTCACGATGGCGGACTGGGGCGAGCAGGCGACGTTCTCGGCTGATCCGATCGAGAAATCCGACATCCGGGAAGACACGCCGCTCCTCCAGTACGACAAGCTCTCCAACTCTGCGCAAGATGCTGTGCGACGGACCATCGAATCCCCGGACGGTCACTACACGATTTTCGGACAGGAGGACTGGCCAGACCAATTTTTCTACAGTGACTACAGTGCGCCCGGTCAAGGCCTGTATGCGATTGCCTACGACGGACAGTACTATCGTCTCACCACGTCTGCGGGCGGCGGATTCCCCTTCGTATACTGGCTGTACCAACTCCCATTCATCGTCTATGGGCTCATCCTCGGCGGCGTTGCGTATACGTCGTTGCAAGGTCGATTCGCACCGCGAACTGCGGCACTGACTGCTGTTCCGGGAATTGCGTTCCACTTCCTCGGGCCCGAATTCGACTTTCCACTACTCACTCCGAGGCAGTTTATTGGACTTGGCGCACTCGCCGTAATCGTCGCGCTAACCGGACTAATCTGGGCAGCTATCAGAGGGACGGACGCCATGCCCGCAAATTAACCGGCGCCGGCCTGCTGACAACGCAGCCCGGCACTAGTCCGCTGTATCTCGGTTCACCACCACTACTACGCACCCACTCCCGGTCTCGTCGAAGCGACGGCTGTGTCGTGACCGCCGTTACACGGCCTCGTATTCCCGTAGCGTCCGATTCTCGTGGTGCGATTGGTTTCCGAGCACGATGTAGCGGTAGGCGGTGATATCACGGGCTGTTGTGGCGGCGAGCTGGCTGATTGTCTCGGTGGGGAGTTCGTCGATGGTGATGGTGGTGAGTGGTGTTTGCCCGAGGTGGTAGCCGGTCGCCATACTGACTGGTTCGATCGCCAGAATTTCGTCGTCGCTGGCGTCTTCGAGGCGTGCGACCGCTTCGTCGTGAGTCACGACCGCGGCTGCTGGGAGGGCCTCGAGCGGACGGAGTGCCTCGGTTTCGTCGTAGGGAATTGAGTCGTACACCACGTGGGGATTCCTAGCAAGCATTATACTAGACTATAAAATTCGCGTAGATAATAAAGATTGGGCTGGTGCGGGTCTAGCAGTAGTTGCTAGCGCGGTTTCTATACTCAGGTAGGTGCCTGCAACTGGAATAGCTGAATCGGTAAGTAGGGACGCGAGGTCAACGTTTCCAGTTCAAACCAAGCTTTGTGGGTTAGGGTTACTCGCCAGGGCGAATTGCACCAACGACACCGATGGCAAGGCCAATTAGCATAATTCCGAATTCGAAATTCATCGGGAGAGAGCTACTACTGATAAGGATGAACCCCCCGAAAAGTACCAGCAGGATTCCTACCTGTATCTCCTCAGATTTCTTCATACCTATCCCTCGAACGTGATTTATTAATACCTATTCACCGGTCCTAACCGGGAACCGGATTGTCTGAACTAACCGGCTGTTCCAGGTCTCACTCTGAATAAAGAAATCGTATTGGCAACTACGGCTAGTGAACTCAAGCAATCCGCGTCCCGCCCTCCTGAACCAGCCGTTAGATCGGCGTGTACAGCAATCGACCGACGGGTGTGGAACACTCGCTCCGGAACATTCCGTGACACGACCGCTACGCACAGGTGAGTTACAACAGCTCTAGTGGATCCTACCCCCAGCCGCCCCGGGACCGTCTGGCCTCTGCTTCCTGCTCGCGCCTGTCGCCGTCACCGTCGTCACCACGGTCTCGGCGTTGCCCCCACCGATACAGAAGGACCGTCACACCGACCACGGCTATCCCGGCGAGCGGGCCGGCCGCGACGGACGCGGCACCACCGAGGAGAACGGCGCTGACCGCGAGCACGCCGCTTGCGGCTGTTGCGAGCCAGAGCCACACTGGTGCGATATCTCGCGGCCCAATATCGCTCATACGAGCAATTCGGAGACGACAGGCAAGTGTTTTTCCCTGATTGTGAGTCATCGAACCGCTGTACGGGCAACGTCGTCAGCCGATTTCACCGCCGGAGGTACGCCCGGTCGTGGTTTCGATACGTACAGACGATGCATCTATCGCCTGCTTAGGCGCGTTCGCCCTATTGTTCGAATCGTCCAGCGTTATCCGTCGTACTGATTCTCCACGAGAATTCCCCGGATGCAGATACAACTCCGTCTAAGACGTTGTCGTACTCTCGGGTAGACGGATTAAATGGCACTCGCCCGCCTGTCTCAGGAGGGGCACCATCGATGGTGAACTCAACGAGGTAGTATACGGATTCAGTGAAGACGTTTCTGAAGGTCTGTGTCTCACCGGGAGCGACTGACGACGAGGCTGTCAACTCTCGTTGCTGAGGCCGTACGGTCACGTTCCCGGAGACGCTGTATCCATCGGCGTCCGTCTCTGCATCAGTACCAATATCTACGACCGAAACGCCGATCACGTGTGGGAGGTCGTCCTGATTCGTCAACTGGAGGCTCCCGGCGGGGATGTCCTCACTTTGCAAGGCGGAACACCCGGCAAGGCCGGACAGACCAATCGCACTGAGCGATGCGAGGAGGGCACGACGATTCACATCCCCGATTCGTAGGACCGCCGATAAGTATTTTTTGTGAATTTGAGAAGACGGAGCGAAGCGAGTGGAACATCCACATCCCTACTGAGCGGGAGAAGTGCAAGGGCCGCTCCGTATTGGAGGGCTCGGCGCCGGGAGCAGTCCATCATTCATTAACCCTTTTCCTGGCAGTAAAGAAACTAGGGTTCTGGAAGAATCGCATACTGACAGAGCAGCTGTACCGCTCAAAATTAGCTGGTGTGACGCTTTCTTAATGTGGTGCGCAGCTTCGCTAAGTACAGACAGGTCATTTATTGTGATAGTGGACGATTTGTTATCTATGGTGCATTCCACGAACGCGACGTGGAGACGGAGTGGTATCCGAGACACCGTCATCGTGATGGGGGTGCTTCTCGGCTTGCTGGCCCTCCAGTTCGTCGTTCCATTTCAGCCAGCTCAAATCCCGGGGTACTTCCTCCTTGTTGGATTTTTCCCGGTTGAAGCAGTGGTTGCGGGCGCTGACAGTGGTGTCGTGTTTTACGCACTATTTGGAGGGTACGTCCTCGTACTGAGTCTTGCCGGGGGTGTTGCCGCGACCGTCTTCCGAAACCGAACGCGTAACTCCGAATTGGCGAGTTGGCGATTCGGAGTGGCTGGCGGACTCGCCGTGACCGGCGCGATTGCACTCCTGTTTAGCGTGAATACGCTCTTGAGTGGTGCCGAATCGACGCCTGCATTCGTCGGTCTGGTAACCGCACTCGTTCTATTTGGGTTGACGGCCATCTCAGCAACTCTGTGAACGATTATCTGCAACTGGCAGTAATCTCATCCGTCAGTTCACATCCCTACTGAGCGGCTGTTCCACTCAGGAGTCGCTGGTAAGAATTCGCCTTGATGTGGTGCGTAGCTTCGCTAAGTACAGAGAAAGCACTTACCGGAGCCGTTGGAGTGTTCAGATATGAAGCGACGCCACGTTCTTCTGGGAGCGACAGCCGCCTTAGCGGGATTGGCGGGTTGTTCCTCGGGCGATAGTGGCTCTCCAACAGACTCCGATGGGACCTCTGGAACGACAACACCAGGCTCGGAGACAGCAACGAGGACGACATCACCGACAACAACTGAGCAAGCCACAATCGAAGACCTAGATCTTGGTGCAGCGGTCGTCACGCAACCATCGGAAGAATCACCGGCCGAGATAGCACTGACGCTCGCCAACACACACGATGAGTCGGTATCGGTCGCGCCGGTGAGCTTGGGGACGTACGCCTTCGAGTTTCTGCAGCCACTGAGTGGCGAGCGCGGTGACGTATTGTTGTACCCGGATTCTCCCCGCGTGAGTCTTTCTCAGGGTGAATTTCCGGAGGACCGCGTCAACGGCTGTTGGCGGGTGATCGATACGAGTGGCGAGGGTGAACGAGGGCCCTATCTCAAGGGGCAGAATCTGGCAAAAGAGAAAGAGATTGCGCCAGATGAAACGTACAGTGTCCTCCACGAAGCCTATTATCGAGGCCCGGACTCCGACTGTTTCCCGGCCGACACCTATGAGACGATGGCCGAGATTGAGTTCGGCGATCGAGAGCAGCGCGTTGAACTCACCTACACTCTCGATGTCTCCGCTGACGGAGAGTTCGAGATTTCTGTCGAACACGAGCTGTGGGACGAATCGAATTGAACCGAGAAACGCGTTATACTGCTATGGCAACGTCTCCTAATTGTCGTAGAGACGACGGCTTTCCACCGCCGACAAAGTATTTACGAGAAACAATATGAGAAAATAATATGCGTCAGTGGTTCGGGGATAACCTGACCAGACGAGGATGGCTGCGTACAATCGGGGTGTGTTCCGCTGCTGGCATTACAGGCTGTCTCTCTCAGGATGAGGCGAGGTCAATTACCGTGTATAATTATCGAGATGAAACGGTCACAGTTGAGATGCGTGTTGTTGATGTCGGGTCTGGTGACGGAGCTGTTGATACTGAGTTTTCTATTGCTCCGGATGGGCAGAACGTGTTTGGAGATATCTTTGATCGGGATGGTGAGAAGAAAGTTACTGTGAGCGTCCCGGGGGTAGAGTCAGAAGAGAAGACATGGCGTGCGTCATCGGACCCAAAGACGAGCGGTCAGCTCGGGATTACGATTAGTGAGAATATTGAAATCCGCGAAGGTTCTGGCTGAAATCTCAGTGGTCGGATGCACACCCCGGGCGGCTGTTTCACTCCGAATCCAGCTGGTGAGAACCCGCCTCGATGTGGTGCGTAGATTCGGTAAGTACAGAGGAACTACTACTACTCAGTACATATTCCCACAAGACACTTCCCACAGTCGTTATTTGATTTTGATATGAATTGGCGGAGTATTGTATTGACTGTCTCTGGAATGATTCTGCTGTGGATTGCTGTCCGTATGGGTGGTCTCTTCACGGGTTACGGGATAGGGCCACCATCGGTCTTCCTTCGCGTCGGAATCGGGTACGCAGCACTCGGCCTACTGACAGCCAGCTTACGCCCGAATACTCTCCGAAAGGCGGTTTTGAACGCGATAGCGACGCTAGCGGTCATCTTCGTCGTCGGTCTCTGTCTGATGTACTACAACTTAGGTCTCCACCCGCCCGAGAGTGGTACTTCCCTGACTCTACCCCGACTGCTCGTCTACCAGATAGAATTAACGCTCGTCACACTTCCAGTTCCCGCAGGCTACATCTCGGGAATCCTTCTACGAGAACGAACGATGTTGGAGGCGGCAGGCGTCTTATTGACTGCGATGCTAGTTGGGTTCGCTGGCGGAACGTGGATTTCGCTAGCCCGAGGGACTGCACCCGGCTTCACCCAACTCATCTTCGGAGGAGCAACCCTCGCTACCACTGCATTCACATTACTCCCCCTGGGCGTGATGGCGTGGCTCGACCAAGACAGCCCGAGCATTTCGCGGCCCGATACGACGGGTGACTAATAGTGGCTGGAACGCACGCGCAGCGCTGGCCGATGCTGCTAGTCGGTATCGGCCTCGGGATGGTGGTTTTTGGCGGCCAAGCCACGCATTTTGCGAATCTACCCGAGTTCACGTACAGTGTGGCGGCGTCAACACAGGCCGCCGCAACCGAAGCCGCCAACGCCTCAACCCCTGGGGTTGACGTCCTCTACCAATTCAGGGAACTTCCAGCAACCGCACAAGATGCCTTCCTCCGAGCGTTCGAAGCCCCGGACAACAGCACCACGATTCGAGGCCTCGATCACCAAGTCACGGACTTAACCAGCGCAAGTGATACCACTGCACAGCCCGGGTACGGGCGCTACTACGTCGAGTATCAGGGGAGTTACTACGAGTTCACGATTCGACAGCCGATGAACGCCGCCGCGTTATCGTCGTTACTCGGCTATGCGTTGGTCGTCTTCGGAGTTCTTGTTGGGGTCTGGGGGAGCTTCGAACACGAGTCAACGACCCGTGCCTTGCTCGCACACCTGAGTGGGGTCGTTTCCTTCCTTGCGGTGTACGGTGTGACTGGGTGGTGGGGGCTCAACACCGTCTTATCGCTCGTTGTTGTGGGCGCTCTTTGTACGTACCTCCCGGCAGTCAGCGTTTGGACGCTTTACGGAACACTCCGTTCCTAAGTACCGAGATTTCTACCCGTTACGTACGTACAGAAAACCCATTAGTTCAGCGCCATTTTCGATTGGTGAATTACCGAGTTCAAGCAGGCCTCATTACTGTGCTTACAGTCGGGATCCTGTACGCTCTCGCTACAATATCGACTCTCGGAGCTGCGCCGGCAATCGGACTGACAGGGATTGTTTTTGGAGTGGCCAGTTACGGTACAATCACGGGGAAGTACGGCCCAGAAGCGATTCTAGAGGCCGCGAGTGTCGTCACGCTCAGGTATGGTGGAGCTGCGCTTGGACTCACTGAGTTCAGCCTGTGGTTGTTGGACAAGGAGATTCTCTTCTTCGTGTTCGGCTTGGGAACGATTCCTGCTGCAACTGGCGGAGCGTTCGCAGTCGGCTCACAGAGGGACGAACTGCTGTTTGGGAGCGTGTTCGTGTTGGTTTCGCTCGGATCGGCGCTCTATCTTAGCGGCGACCTGCTGAACCGAATCTTCCGACACACCTGGGCGATGGTTCCCGGGCTCCTCCTTGGCTTTGTGTACACAACTGCGACGGAGGCCGGCGTATTTGAGTGAGCTACTGTGTCCGTCCCACAGGAGAGATCCGCCAATCTGCTTGTTAATACAGTGCAGACGCGAAAGCCCCCGCTAAGTACAGGGAGCGTATCCCATATTGGTGAATACATTCTGCGCGGCTGGTCTCCGGCCTACTGGTATTCCCCATACGTGGGAAGCCTCGCCGTTTACGGCGAGGACGATGTCACCGTCCAACAGTTCTGCGAGATAACCGTCCCACCGGCGATGCCACGGCGTTCACGTACCAGGCGATTCTCCGAAACTAGATACTGGACCCTGTACTCACGTGCGTCCACCGGGCGCGCTGTCTGCGTTGCGCCGCCAGTCGTCGGTTGTGACGTCAATATCGTCTCGCCGAGTAGTTCTACCCTGTAGTACCCTGATTCGTTGGACACACTCTCAATAACGAGTGAATCCAGCTCCTCGTTCTCGTCGGCAGTGGCGGCCGCATACGTCTGTTCGAACTCTCGCACGTACGTAGCGACACTGTCCTCTGAGAGTGTCTCCGGGTGATCAGGTAGCCCATCAATATCTGGCAGCGGCTGGCAGTCCTCAGGCAACCGGTCCGGCATCTGCCCAGATGTTGTTTGCGATGGGCCCGTGGTCTCCGTCTCGGTTGGCGTGGTTCCTGTCCCAGCTCCAGGTGAGCTATCCGCGCCAAGACACCCAGCGAAGGCGCCGATTCCAGCCACGGACGGGATTGTCGCAAGTACTGTCCGACGTTTCATGCGAGTTACTACTGGCGGGGCTGTAAAATGCTTTCAGGAGACTCAGCAAGCGATTGTACCATCACTTGCTCCCAGCGCGGCAGCCGCAAACCGCGGCGAAAACTACAGAGGAGCACCCTATAATGATTGAAGTAGAACAAATTAAATTCTTCAAGTCCGTGCTGCGGACTGGCGAATCCTCAATAGATTCCTGTGTTCACTTCGCAGCCCTACTGCGCGGCTGCTTCATTCCAAATCCATTCGGGGAGAACCAATCTCGAAGTTGGGAGCAGTTTCGCTAAGTATAGAGAGTACTCTTAACTATCGAGGAGGTGTTAGTTTAGGTGTGGTGGCAACCTCGGAAATCACCGCTGTGCGCGCGCTGGCCGTATTGGCCGTAGTTGCGTTTCTCGGCGTGTTAGGCTGGTCGCTCGGCCAGCCGGGATACAACTCGACACGCCTGTTGTTGTACGCGGTGCTTGGTGGATTCGCTATCGTTGGGGCTGCTGGCATCGTCTACGAACGGCCGTTCGTGGGGGCTGGTGGGGCCTGCGGTCTGGTGCTACTGGGCTTCTGGCAGGCTGCCCTCTGGCTGTACATCTTCCCTGTCGCAGGCCTACTTGTTGTCGCTGCCGTGTTACTTGTGAACCAGGGAAATACGAACCTCTCAGTGACCGAGTAGTAGTGATACTTCGGTAACTACCAACCCTCCCCTGAGCTGATTGGTTCGCAATCCCATTTCCCGGCTGTTTCATTCGAAATCCGCTGGTGAGAACCTGCCTCGATGTGGGGAGTCGTTTGGGTAAGTGCAGCGAAGATAGTAATCGTAGTGCTACTGGCGGGCTGAACTGTTACGAATCCATTGCAAGGCGTCGTCGCGGTTGTGTAGGTGGAAGTATCGCATATGGTCGGGAGCAACTGGCCAGACTGGCCGAATTGTTCGCCACTGGTGAAAGAGTAATCTTGCCCAGAGCGAGTCTCCGACGCACGCATAGGAACGGATGTCGAACTCGGGGCCGTATCGAAGGTCTGGAAGAATTCCGTGCAGATGGGTGAGATACGTCGTTGCTGTCCAGTCGGGTACTTCCTCATACACTCGGATTGACCCGTGTTGCTTGGTTCGCTCAATAAGCAGCGAGTAGAACTCCTCGTATCCGTCCGCAGTACCACTCCCGACACGTACCGCAATAAGATCTTCCTCTGTCGCGTCCAGTATTTCAAACATCCTTAGCGAACGCAATCGAATATATGTGTCAAAGTTCCTGTGGTAGCTCGACGGATCAGTCCGCAACCCCGCGTATCGGCTGTTTCACTCAGGACTCGCTGGGAAGAATTCGCCTTGATGTGGTGCGTGGCTTCGGTAAGTACAGGTGTAGAATTAGGTCGTGGATTTACTGGCAAGCCCGACGCACGGTGGGCGGGGCAGTTGAGCACTGGCCACCAATTTCCCGAGAGGGGGAGGGGGAGGGGGAGGGGGCTATCGGCTGATTTTTGAGTAACGATTCCGCGTCGTTTCTGAAGGGATTAGAGAGGTGAGATCAAGGCGCTGTTCACTACTGGGGGAACGGTGTGAGGTTGTAGTAGCAGCCGGGGATGGTCTCTGAGCTGGGTAGCTCACCGATGATCTCCCATGTTTCGCCGTGGGTTTTGAGTAGCGTGCCACGGTGTGTTGCGCCGATCAGCATCTCGTCGAGTGTTGTCCATCCGACGACCACCTCATCAGCGCAGGGGACATCAATTTGCTCAAGTGAGGTACCGTGTTGGGAGGTGAACAGTTCTGGGTCGGCATCTGGGGTCTCCCACTGGGCACTCGGTGGCACGTTCGCAGCAGAGGCGTAGACGACGCCCTCGTACTGGTAGACAGTACGGAAGTATCGCTGTTTGACGTGGTCGTCTAGTCGCGTCCACAATCGTCCAGCGTCCGTCGTTCGGTATAGTCCAACGCCGGTGGCGGCAAGAAGCTCGCCATCAGCCACGACGTGCAGGCTGTGAATATCGTCGTGGACGCCGTCGTTCCGTTCGGTCCACGTTTCCCCTCCGTCGGTGCTGACGTGGACACCACCCGGTTCGACGCCGGCTATGAGGCGATTTGGCGACGCTGGGTGAATGCAGAGGTCTCGGACGCGGCCCTGGTTGTTGTGCCGTGGGACGCCCCACTCATCGCGGGACGGGAGTTGGCGAAACCCGTCTAGTTCGCGCCACTCTAACTCCTCCGCTGCGATCCCCTCCGCGGGTAGGGACGAGACGTAGACTTTGGCCGGGACGGTCCCCGCGTAGATGCGGTCACCACTCGGGGCGATTGTCACGGCCCAGACGGTGTCTTCTGGGACGTGGAGATCCGCCCAGTCACGTCCGTTGGCGGAATAATAGAGGCCGGTTTCCGTGGCGGCGAAGACGCCGTCAACGGCATCGAAGTGTCGGACACGCTCGGCCCGCGGTGCATCGAGGACCTTTCGGACCGTTATGTCACCCGGATCGGTCACTCCGGAAACGCGGTAAACGCCCTTATCGGCCCCGGCGAGGAGCATATGGCAGAAATCCAGGGGGCACAGGTTATGTGTTCCGGAAATAAAGCATAGTTTACGCCGGGGTACTTGCCGGATGTCCGGCAGACGACGCGCCTCTAGGAGTACACGTATCCCTTCGAATACTACGCTGTTGGGCCGTCTCGCGTCACTATCGAAGATGGTATCCATCGGTGTGTGCAGTACGGCAGCGAGGACGCTGGGTCGTTCACGTATTGTGGGAACTGTGGGAGTATCAACTGCCCCAGCCACACGAAGATCGAACGCCTCGAGGGGACCCCGATCTGTACGGGCTGTGCGGTCACCGATCAGTTCCTCTTCAAAACCAAGTACTTCTACAGTGAGGCTAACCGCGACGAATTCCAAGCCCAATACGATCAGATGCCTATGCATGAGAAGGCCATGGAGAACAAACCTCTCGTCGCCGGTCTTCTTACCATGCTCCTCGTGGCACTTGTTGCAATCCTCTCAACGGTCGGCATCTAGGTCGTGGTAGTGCGACTGTTTAGCGGATGACCACCGTGGGTAATAGTGGGTAAGGCTTATCCAGGGGTGAGGCGTAGGAGGTCATATGCCGAAAGTGGACGCGCAGGACCTGCGAACCAACGAGACCGACGACCGGGGACGAATCTACCTTGGGACGGAGTATGCGAACAAGCGCGTGACCGTCGCCGTCGTTGAAGTTGAGTCTGAGCGACCCGACGAGGACGAATTGGCCGCGGCGTACCGCGAGGCCTCCGAGAGCGCCGACCAGCTTGCTGCGGAGTGGGACGGGGCTTCTGACGAGGCGTGGAACGCCCTCGATGAAAGAGCGATGATACCGAAGTACGGCGTGGCGATGTCGTAGTCGTTCGTCTCGACCCTGCCGAAGGCCACGAGATGAAAAAGACTCGACCTGCGGTGGTCGTGCAAAAACGATATTGACAATCGTAACGTCGTTCCTTATTGCGGGTGGGGTTCCTACTTCGGTGACGCGATCTGCAGATACGCGCTGGAAACAACTTCAGGTCGTGGTGAACGATGGAATCCTCTCCTCACAGAAATAGTAAAATCTAGATTAGTATAATCACGATTTAGATAATCAGGATAATTATATTGATAAAACATCTAACAGGTAAGAATACCTACTACTGAGTTCGTTAATCGGGTAGACGAGCTTGAGACGCTGCAGACGCGATTTGATCGAGAGACTGCAGATCTCATCGTCGTCTATGGGCGGCGACTGGGTAACGATTAGTATTCACCGACGTGGATAGTTTGGCTGATGTCCGGGGATGCGGAGGAGTGGAGTTAGATTAGATTTATTGCGCCTGGTTACCGCTAGTGAGCTATGCTCCACAGCCGAGGGCCGCTTCTTACTGTCGATCTGACCGACCGTACAACGTCAGACACGGACGTCACCGAACAGCTCAAAGAATTCATCGGCGGGCGGGGCGTCGGCACGAAGCTCGTCCACGACCGAACGCCGTTCGACGCCGACCCGCTCGGCCCAGAGAATCGCCTCGTCTTCACGACGGGGCCGATGCAGACGTCGAACATGAGTTTCACCGGCCGCATGAACGCGACCGCTGTCTCCCCGCTTACGAACGGGCTGCTCTCCTCGAACGCCGGTGGGTTCATGTCTCGGCACTTCGCTGATACCGGCTACGCCGCCGTCGAATTCACCGGCGCAAGTGACGACCTCGTCATCGTGCACGTTCGCGACGACGACGACGTCACGTTCGAGGCAGTGCCAGACCTCGCGGGGGCTACGGTCCCGGAGACATGTTCGTACATCGAGGACGAGCACGGCCTCGAATCCGAACATGTCGCCTGTATCGGGCCCGCCGGTGAGAACCAGGTGCGGTTCGCCTCCATTATGACGACCGAAGAACGCGCGTTCGGTCGGGGCGGCCTCGGCGCCGTTCTCGGCGCGAAAAACGTCAAAGCAATCACGTTCGACGGCGACTCCCGTCCGGACATCGACGTGCCCGCCGGCCAGATGGAAATCCACCGCGAGGCGGCGACTGACGACCACATCATGAAAGAACAGGGCACCGTGTCGGTGATGGACCTCGCCAACGAGATGGACGGGCTCCCGTCGTACTACTTCTCCGAGCAGTCCTTCGAGGGCGTCGAAGGGATCAACGGCGACGCCGTCGCCGAGAAGAAATACAAGAAGGGGACGTGTTCGGCGTGCGCGTTCGCGTGCAAACTCCCCACGAAAGACGAAGCCCGTGGCGTCGAGACTGAAGGCCCAGAGTTCGAGGTGGCGATGGCGTTCGGCTCGAACTCGGGTGTCGACGACATCGTCGACGTGATGAAGTCCAACCAGCTCTGTGACGAGTACGGCCTCGACGCCATCTCGACTGGGAACACCATCGCCGCGTATCTGGCCGCCAACGACGAGTTCGGCAACGAGGACCTCGTCTGGGACCTCGTCGAACAGATCGCCCACCGCGAAGACGTCGGCGACACACTCGCGGAGGGTATCGGGCGGGTTCACGACGAGTTGGGCGTCGAGAACTGGTCGGTGAAGAACCTCGATTTCGCCGCACACGAAGGCCGGGTTCTCCACGGGCAAGCACTCTCGTACGCCGTCGCGAACCGGGGCGCCGACCACATGTACGCCGTGTTCTACTCCGTGGAGTACCCCCTCGTCGACGAGGACAAAGCGATGGATCCCGTCGGCTTCGACGGCAAAGCCGAGCGGCTCGTCCAGCGTGAGAATCTGATGGCGCTCAACGACAGCGGTGTCGTCTGCAAGTTCTCCCGTGACTACATGAGCCCGGAGCGCTACGAGATGCTGTTCGGCGAGGACTTCGATACGCTGCTGGACGTCGGGAGCCGTGTCGTGACCTTGGAACGGCACTTCAACAATCAGCGCGGCCTTGACCGCGACGACGACCGCCTCCCCTACGAGGACGAGCTACCGGGGTTCGAGGACGCCCTCGACGCGTACTACGACGCCAGAGGCTGGCGCGAGGATGGGGTTGTTCCTGATGGGGTGGTTTCCCGCGGTGGTTCACTCAACGCCTGACGTCGCTTCGCTTACGCCGAGTGAGAGATTCTGATATAGTGCGTCGGTGACTCCGGCATGTCTGCAAGGTACGTGTTTGCTGTCTAGTTCCGGTGGTCGCGGAGTAGATCATAGTCCTCGCCGGTCGATTCGTAACACTAACCGACAGGATGGGTGGGGAATCGGCGAGAGGGGAGCGGTGGGGCTGTTTAGAGGTCGTCAGCTGTTGCTTGCGTGTCGCGGAGTTGCGTGTACGCTTCGGCGAGGATGCCGAGGACGAGGAGGGAGAACGGGAGGGTCATGACGCCGGAGACGAGGGTACCGACGGATTGGCTGGCGGCTGCGGTGATGGCGAGTCGCACGACGACCGAGAGGATGCCGGTGAAGATGCCGAGGACGACGAAGAGGATGACTAATAGCCCGAAGATCGAGAGCCAGTGGCCGCGGGTGAGCGTCCAACTGCTCTGGAGGGCGGTGATGAAGTTCTGGTCTTCGACGGTGATGTAGACGATCATGAAGAGGAACGCGACGTACGCGATGATGCCCGGGACGATGAGGAAGATCGAGCCGACGGTGACGAGGATGCCGAACGCGAGGCTGCCGAGAATGGAGTTGACGAGGACGAAGAGGACGTTCCGCGTGTAGTACTCGCGCGGAATCGTCGTGGTGTGCCCGCCGACGAACGTCCGGAGTGCGATGATGGTGAGATACTGGAGTGCGAGCAGCGAGAGGACGGCTGTAACGACGAGGAGGACGAACGGGGCGTCGATTACTGGTAATCCGATTTCGTCGGTCGGCATCTCCGTCGTCTCGAGCCACATGACGAACGCGCTGTAGAACGCGACCTGCCAGATGAGGCCGAGCAGCATGTAGCCGGCGACCAGTTTCAACCCGTTCCGGTTCGCCACGCGGCGAATCCCGTCCGTGAACGCGGACCCGATATTCAGCGCCATGAATCAGCCATCTCGCGCCGCACTCAAAACTCGTGTCCCGCGTCTCACGCTCCGCAAACCCACCCGCCCCTGAACCCCCGTCGAGGTCAGTGCTCGCGGCGGGGCTGAGCGAACCAGTAGCCGTACGCGAACGGCACACTCCCCGCGACGAACCCGAGAAGCACGGCGAGCGGGCCGAGAATCGCGCCAACGACGCCGAGTGCGGCGACGAACGCCACCGCGACCACGACCGCGGTTCCGAGCGAGACGCCGACGAGCCGGAGCCACTGGCGTCGAGCCGCGAAGACGCCGGCGACAGTGCCGGCGGCGACAGCGAGCGCGCTGGCCGGCCCAGTCACGAACCGCGTGAGCGAGCCACTCTCGAAGACCGCCGTGCCGAGGCCGGCGACGGGCAGCGCCAGCGCGGCAATCCCCAGCGCGCGCCGTGGCGTGACTGGCCGGTCACGCGTCGGTTCGCGGACGCGGTAGGCGAGCAGGCCGATGGCCACCGCGGTGTACCCGCGGCCGACTGGCGTGAGCACGAACCCGGCGAGGATCTGCCCGAGCTCGGCGAGCACCGCTCCTTCACGCTCGGGGGCGACGGCGTAGTACTGGCCGTCCTGCTGGTAGAGGCCGGCGTCTACGGTGAATCCGGTCGCCGTCCCCTCCTCGATTGCCGTCGTGACTTCCGCGGGTGCGCCCGCGGTCGGCTGGCTGACCTGTTCGAAGACAGTTTCTGCGTCGGTCGGCTGCATGCGGATCGTCGCGGCGGTCGTCTCGCTGTCGGTCGAGATGCTCCAGGTGTAGTAACTGCCGTTGTACCAGACGTACGGGGATTCGATGTCGTCGACGACGATGTCTAGTTCTGGGTCGAGACTGCCGTTGTACGCGCCGGTGGCTGCAGCGCGGTGGATCGGTTGCCGGTGTTGGGTTGGCGTGCCGGCAAGCCGGTCGTCGAGGTTGGTGACGTTGGTCGCTGCTCGCGTGACCACGTCCGGCTGCTCGTCCGGTTCGACAGGCGTTGCTGTGTACGTCACGCTCGGGTCGGCGGCCGTCACGTGAAACGAGAAGCTGAGCGCGACACCGACCACTAACAGCAGGAGGACGGCGGCAGTCCGCGTGGAGGGGAGCGAACGGGGCATCACCGGCAGTTCGTCGAGGTCACTTGAAACAGTACGGGTGGTTTCTCCGATCCAGCAGTCCCGAAATAGCGGGGACCGCTCGTCGAGGGTGATTACCCGAAACCACTATTTTCTCGCTTCGACAGGTTAGAAGTATGTTGACTCGTTTTCTCGATCGTGAGGCGGAACCGTCCGGGGCCTACCTGGCAGAAGTGATCTACGGTGCAAACGACGGTATCGTGACGACGTTCGCAGTTGTCGCCGGTGTTGCAGGTGCGGCTCTCGATCCGGGTATCGTCGTCATTCTGGGCGTGGCAAACCTTCTCGCTGACGGGTTCTCGATGGGGATGAGCAGCTACCTGAGCCGTCAGTCCGACATCGCGTATCAGAGCGTCGTCGGTGCATCCCCGCCAGCAGAAAAACCGCCGTCGAGAACTGCAGCGGTCACCTTCCTCGCGTTCATCATCGCAGGCTGGACGCCGCTGTTCCCGTATCTGTTCTCGATCACCCCGCTGTTCAGCGTTTCCGTGCTCGCTACCGGGACGGCGTTCTTCGTCGTCGGCGCGAGCCGAACGTTCGTCACGCGCCGCGGCTGGCTCCGCAGCGGGCTCGAAATGCTCACCGTCGGCTTACTAGCAGCAGCCGTCGCGTACGGCGCCGGCGCCTTCCTCAGTGGCGTCGCTTGACCACAGTCACCCGGAAGAAGTGGATTCCCGGGCGTCGAGCGATCAGGGCTGAGCGCCATGTCTCGCGGTGTACCGGACGTGGACGGAGTCCGGTTCATCGAGGACTTGGTCGCCGGCGCCAGCTGACGCTATTCGGGGTCGAGGTTTCGAGCGTCAACCTCGCCGGCGAGATACTGCTCTCCCGTTCGCGTGATATCGTAGACGCCGTTGCCGAGGTGGACGAGAAGGCCGTATTCGACCAGCGTTTTGCAGCGGGTATTGATGTGTTGGCGGGAGAAGCGAACTCGATTGCTGTCTGCCATCTCTTTCGGGGTATCGGGGCCCGATTCAGCGAGATGCTCGAGAATGCGGTCATCAGCGCGAGACATCCAGTCAGCGTCAAAGCGCATAATCGCTTCTGGTTGCGCCGACGCTATCCCGAACGCGTTTAGTCAAGCAAAGAATCGATTCGCTTCTGTAGTTGACTCCTAGCGTTTTAAACGCCTGTCACCCTTAGCCACGAGCGTTCAGATGCATTCTCCACCAACCGGCGGTTCGGGCGAGCCAAATGACCTCCTCGTCGAGATTATCGAAACACTGGAGGCGTGTGGACTGGAGGATAATTCCTACCAGCTTCAGGAGTACATCGACGTCGGGGCACTCGAACAATTGGTGGCTTCGTCTGATGGGGGTGTTACTGTCCAGTTCACCGTCGAAGGAATCCGCCTCGATGTGTCACCAGCGGGTGTGGACGTCCTCGCCGAGGCTCAGTCTGAAGCCCCCGAAGAGTAGCAATCGCCGTTCTGAGTACCTAGTCCCTTCCTGAAAGATTCAGCCGCGTCGGCCTTTCTAAGTCCGCCAGGACGATACCTTGGTTGCCGAGTATCACCGCGGTTGAACCGGTGCAGATGTGACAGCCTAGCTCGTTCGCGGCTGCCGCTTTCCCCGTCGCTCGTGACCGACGATTCGTAGACGGAGTGGTTGTAAACAGCAGCTAGAGGGCCGGTCTCACGTCGCGGGGTAGTAGGTATCGAGTATCACGTCCCTCTCGATGAGGACGAACCCGGCGAAGATGATGAGGAAGCCAAGCAGGCTCACGGTCGCCAATCGGTTGTCGAACAATACCAATCCGATCGGTGCTGCGACGATTGGTTGCAGATAGAAATTGAGGCTCGTTCGAGCCGGTCCGATTCTGTCGATGAGTTCGAAATGGACGGCGTACAAGACGGCTGTCGCGAGGAGGCTCTCGACGAGAACACCAGTGATGGCGGCAGAACTCCACGTGATCGCACTCAGCGAGTGACCAAAGACGACGGCGATACCGTGGTTTACGGCCGCAGCAAGGACCACACCCCACGCGGTGAGCGCGAGACGGGGAAGCGCTGGTTGCACCCGCTGGGTCAGCACGGTGCCGAGGGCGAATATCGCGACGCTCCCAATCATCAATCCGAATCCGATGAGACGGTCTGCATGAATGGCTGCCGCCGACGGCTGGGCGACGATACCAACCCCGAGGCATCCGAGGAGGATGCCGAATGCATCGACGATGTCAAGCGAGGCTGTTGGCAACAGGAGGACGGCGAATCCCGTCGTCAGGACTGGCATGAAGCTGTAGGCAATCGCGCCGACGGCACTGGTGACGTACTGCTGGCCGGCGAACAAGATGGCGTTCATGACCCCGAGCGTGAACACGCCGACGACGCCCACGCCGAGCACATCGCGGCGCGTACGGGGGAGCCAGTACGTCGAACTCCAGCCGGCGACGGCGAGTAACGCCACGCCGGCGATGTCGAGGCGGAGTGCCGCGAACAGAAGTGGCGGCACGTCCGGCATGCCAAGCTTCGCGCCGACGAAAACGAGCGCACCACAGACGCTGTATATGCCGAATAGGAGGAGGTTCTGATACTCAGTCCGCACTGGTTTGGCTTTCCGCTCACCGATGCATATATCACATGGTGTTCACCGTCGACTCTGTGACGGCAGTTCGGTAACGAGCATGCCGGCCTCCCCATCGAGTCGACACACCTACCAGACCGCCGTGCTCCTCTCGTACACAATTCGGGTTTCGCCCTGCGATGCCGCCGTCGCTCCGGGCGGTGCGTTACCGGTCACTCCTTGAGCCGACGCCGGCGCTCTTCGAATTCCTCCTCGGAGAGCTCGCCGCGGGCGTACCGGGACCGAAGCGTCGAGAGTGCGGCATCCGTCTGGTTCTGTTCCTCGACCGAAGCACGCCCGTGCACGAACACACCGTAAGCGACGATTGCGACCACACTCAGCAGGACGACCGACCAGACGAATGGCCACAAGGTGAAACCGCCCATGCCGCCGCCCATCCCACCATGACCACCGCCCATTTGAGCAGTGGCTATGCCGGAGGCTGCGAACGAGAAGGCAGACCCAGCGGCACCACGTACGAGGACGGCGGCGAACGTGGAAATCATGGTGCTGGTTGTTCCGAACGGCCTGGTACAGTAGCGGTCGATTCGTCTGCGCCCGGGAGCGTCTCGAGGAATTCCTCGGCGTCGAGAGCAGCCATGCTTCCGGTGCCGGCGGACGTGATTGCCTGTCGGTAGCGGGGGTCAGCGACGTCGCCGGCAGCGAACACCCCCTCGACAGCCGTCTGGGCTGTGGGGCGGCCAGCGTCGTCGGTCTGCGTGAAGATGTAGCCGTCGTCGTCGCGCTCGACGCCGGTCCCCTCGAGGAACTGCGTGTTCGGCGTGTGACCCACGGCGTAGAACACGCCGCCGACGTCGACCGTCTCTCGTTCGACGTCGATTCCGGACTCGGCCTTCTCCCGGGGGTATCCGTCGGGATGGGAGACGAGCGTGGCGCCGGTGACGCCCTCCGCTTGGGAGCCGTGGATGGCTTCGAGTTCCGTGTTCCAGCGGAACTGGACGGCCTCGTGGTCGCGGGCGCGGTCGGCCATGATTTCCGATGCTCGCAGCTCTTCGCGGCGGTGGACGACCGTCACGGAGTCGGCGAACTTCGCGAGGAACAACGCCTCTTCCATGGCGCTGTCGCCGCCACCGACGACGAGGACGTCGTCGCTGCGGTGGAACGCGCCGTCGCAGGTCGCACACGTCGAGAGCCCGTGGCCCATCAGTTCGTCTTCGTTCTCGGCACCGACCCAGCGCGCGCTCGCGCCGGTCGCGACGATCAGCGACCGCGTGTAGAGCGTGTCGCCGGTCGACAGCGACAGCTCCAGCGGCTGGCCGTCCAGGGCTGCGCCCTCGATGCGGCCGTGTTCGAACTGTGCGCCGAACTCCTCGGCCTGCTCTTTGCCACGCTGGACGAGGTCCATGCCGCCGACGCCGTCAGGGAAGCCGAGGTAGTTCTCGACGTCGGTCGTCAGCGTGAGCTGGCCGCCCGGCTCGTCGCCCTCGAGGACGAGGGGGTCGAGGTCGGCGCGCGCGGCGTAGACGGCTGCCGAGAGGCCGGCGATTCCCGATCCGGCGATGACGAGGTCGTGAATGTCCTGGGCCATTTACTCGGTGTAGGTCTCGATGAGCGTTCGGAGTTGGTCTTCGCCCTGGAGACCGACGACTTCCTCGACCTGTTCACCGTCGGCGAACAGGATCAGCGTCGGCACGCCTTGGACGCCGTAGGCGGCGGCGAGCTCCTGGTTGGCGTCGACGTCGACTTTCGCGACGGTCGCGTCGGTCTCGGCGGCGAGCGTCTCGACGGTCGGTTCGAGCATCTGGCACGGCCCACACCAGTCGGCGTAGAAGTCCGTGAGCACGACGTCGTTGTCTGCGATGACGTCGTCGAGCTGGGACTGCCCGTCGACGTGGAGCGGTTCGGTCGTGGACGCGGTGCCAGCGTCGGATGCAGTATCAGTTGCCATCACCAGTACGTATGCACCAGCGCTAATTAAGGGTTTTGGATAATATGTACAATACTACCCAATACAGGATACCGACAGGAAAGAGCGGTCGTAACGCGGTAACAGCCAAGAAGCTGCGTCCCGAGACGAGTCCCAGAACTCGAGAGAGCGAGAGAAGTGGAAAGGGTTAGCTTTCGGCGGGCGGGGCCGTAGTCTCGGCCTGTTCGTACTTGGTCTCGAACTCCTGGATGAGCTGGCCCATCTTCGCGTACCAGTCGTTGAGCAGCCGCTGCATGTCGTCGGCGATCTTCGAGGGGTCCGTCGGCGAGTAGACGTGATAGTAGCCGCCCTGGTCGTAGTTGATCTGGTTCTTCTCGATGAAACCGGTCTGGAGCAGACGCTGGACGGCGCGGTAGGCGGTCGAGCGTTCGCGGTCGACTGCCTCGGCGATCTCGTCGACGGTCAGCGGTTCGTCGGCCTCGACGAGCGCCTGAAAGCACTCCTTATCGAGCTCTTTGAGGCCGTGGAAGCACTCCAGCAGCCCCTCACACTCCATGTCACTGCGGAGTTGTTCAGACATCGAATCTGGCATTATTATCACTAGTACGTAGTGGATATGCCGATAAAAGGTTTGTGTATAGATTCCACAATCGCGCGCTACACAGGCCACACTCGGTCGACAGCCCGAACAAACGCCCAGCGGAGTGTCGCGCCGGTACCGTACTCGAGGGCGGATCAATCTGATTGCGATGTAGTCAGCCGACACCACCGTCCAGTCTGATCAGAGCGCAATCGACAGACGGCCGCAACCACGACGGCGCCACTAACGAGGAGCGCGGCTCCGAAAATCAGTACGGTGCTCAACGTGTTGAGCACCGCGATATCGTAGACGGTTCCGAGTTTGTTCGAGGCGACAGCGAGACTCCCGGCGAGGAGCATCGCGGCAAAATACCCTTTAATCTCGTCTTCGTCGACGAGATTTGTCGCGCCCGCTCCGATGCGCGCACCGAGAGCGCTCCCGAGGAGGAGGAACGCGACGACGGGGAGCGCGACGGCCCCGGATTGCGCGTAGGTGAACGCGCCGAACGCGCCGGAAATCGTAATCTGGAGGATGTCCGTTCCCACGGCGATCGCAGCGGGGACGCCGAGGCCGTACATCATCGCGGGCATGAGGAGGAATCCACCGCCGACGCCGAGGAACCCAGATAGAATCCCGATAACGAGGCCGACAGCGAAGACGATCGTCCCGGAGACGCGGACGCCACCGCGCAACGTCACCATCGGCGGGAGGTGAATTGACTGGACGCGGTCGGCGAGATCAGTATCCGTATCGCCGTCGTTACTGCTGTCAGTCCAGGAGTCACGGAGCGTAAACAGTCCGACGGTAGCGAGCAGGCCGACGTATGCGACGTTGATGACGAGATCGGCCATCCCGGTCGCTTCGAGGAAGAACACGACGCTCTTCCCGGCCTCGATACCGACGGTCATCGCGACGGTCATGATGACTGCGAGTTTGTAGTCGACTTGTCCGTGGTCGCGGTGGCGGAGCGCGCCGATCACGCTCGTCCCGAAGACGAACGCCAGTCCGCTGCCGACGGCGACCGTCGACGGATATCCCATCACGAGTAGCGCGGGCGTCACGAGAAACGACCCGCCCATGCCGAAGAATCCGAAGAGGGTCCCGATGAGCAGCCCGAATCCAACGAACACGCCGACCATCAGTAGGCTCAATCCGAGTATTTCCATCGTCATTCACCTCCTAGCGCGTCGAGGACGGTTGGCTGGGCGACCCTTGTGAGTGCGCCGTACCCCACGTAGAGTGCGATAGCTTGCAGAAAGACGATTCCGACTGTAACTGCGGCCTGTGCTGACCCGCTCAGCGTTTCGAGACCGAACATCTCACGACACCCTTGGTAGTATTGTGGGATTCATGGGATTCTACTCGACTTCACCTAACTCGCTGTATCACTTAACGGTTGTGGAAACACTATACAATACTATTTGGAGCAGTACGGTATATGTTATAGAAATCGGACGCAGACCTCGGCGAACATGTAGACGCCCCACACGATGGACAAAGGAGGAATTCCAGCCACCCCGATATCCTATAGTGACGTCAGCCACGGCTACCCACTCGTCACGTCCGCAACGGGCACACCGTCGGAGGACAACGAACTACTGCGACCGAGAGAAGCTGTTAGTCCTGAGCAGTCATCGCGGAAGACTCGGGACTCGCTGGCGCCGGGGGCTCGTGAGTACCAAACTCGGGATGGGTCTCCTCCATCCAGACGTACACCACCGCGCCGGACGCGAACATCAGCCCGGCGGTTACGTAGAACGCGGCAGCCGCGTTCACGAACTCCATCGAGAGCCCGATCAGGACCGCACCGACGGCGTACCCAGAGTCGCGCCACATCCGGTAGACGCCCATCCCCGCCGAGCGCCACGTCGGGTGGGCCGCGTCACTCGGCACCGTCATGAGATTCGGGTACAACAGCGCCATCCCCAGTCCAGAGACGCCGGCCAGCACGGCCCACGGGACGTAGCTATCGACAACCACCATCCCGAGAACGCCCCCGCCCGCGAGGAACATCCCAGCGATCACGGGCGGCCGACGGCCGATGCGGTCGGCGAGCCCGCCGGTCGCAATCTGGAGGAAGTACATCGCGCTGTGGACGCCAACGACGACGCCGACCGCACCGATGCCCAGCCCCTGACTCGTGAGGTACAGCGGCACGGCAATCCAGAACAGCGTATCGACGAAGTTCTCGACGTGGCCGGCCTGCGCCGCCGCGAACAACGTCCGGTCGCCGTACGTCGCGCGCTTCAACACTTCCTCGAACGGTAGGTCCGCGTCGTGGTGGTCGTCGTCGCCCTCGGCCTGCGCGTACTGGACGGTCTCCTTGATCAGGAAAATCGAAACGAGGAGCGCCAGCACGACGACGACGCCGAGGAAGTAGAACGGCTCGGGACGCAGCCCCCACTGGCCGGCGATGACGCCCGTGAGCCAAGCACCAACGGCGAGACCCGTGTAGCCGAACGCCTCATCAATTCCGACTGCGAGCCCGCGCTGGTCGGGGCCCGCGAGGTCGATCTTCGCGTTAATCGCCATGCTCCAGGTCAACGCCTGGTTGACACCCAGCAGGACGTTCCCGACGGTGATCCAGCCTCAGCTCGGAGCGAAAATGAGGATGACCGGCAGCGGGAGCGCCGTCGCCCACCCGGCGATGAGAACGGGCTTACGGCCGTACTCCTCGCCCCATTTGCCAGCGTAGAGATTGAGGAGCGACTTCACGACGCCGAACGAAACGACGAACGAGCCAATCACGAGGAACGACTCGACGCCGAGAACCTCCTCCCCGAGCACGGGGACGACAGTCCGCTCGGAGCCGATGGTCAGACCGGTCGCGAACACAAGCAGGACGTGCAGCGAGAACTGCCCGAGGTGCTCGCGGATGCCCTGTTTGAGGTCGGTTGTGGTACTCATGGATTACTCGGCCGCACAGTTGTTCGGACCCAGTTCCAGCTCGGCTAGTTCATCCTCGGGGACCGCCTCCTGGCCGACGTTCGTCCGCTTGACGCGTTCGAAGTTCGGCGGGTGATCCGGAATGTCCGACGCGAGCTCCTCGACGAACTCGTCGCGGTCGCGGCCGAGGTCGTCGTTCCGTGCTCTGACCGCCGCGAGCGTGGCGGCCACCGGCGGTTCAGGCGATCTCGGATCGTGTGCTGGTAAGACCACCGCGTCGTCAGGGCAGTCCAGCAACCGCTGGAGGCTCTCGTACAGCGTCGCGGCGTTCCCTTCGACGTCGGCGTCCTCAATACCGGCCTCGACCCCGAGTTCGACGCGGCCGACGCTGTCGTGGAACAGGGTGTCGCCAGTCAGAAGCGCCGCCCCCTCGACGTCGAAGGAGACGCTCCCCTCGCTGTGGCCGGGCGTGTGGACGACTTCGATGTCGAGGCTTCCGACCGTCACAGTCTGTCCGTCCTCGACCGGCGTCGCGTCGAGTGCGAGCGCATCCTTCTGGTGGAGATAGTAGGGAACGTCGTGGCGAGCAGCGAGGTCTGCTGCCCCTGAAACGTGGTCCGCGTGGGCGTGCGTGTCGAAGACGCCGACGAGATCGGCGTCATACTCGTCAAAGACAGTGTGGTACTCGTCGAGGTAGTGGGACGGGTCGAAGACGGCGGCCTCACCGTCCGAGACGAGGACGTGCGAGAGACAGCCCTTCCCCGGACGCGCGACCTGGACGACCGTGCCGTCGATGTCGGCCGGTACCTTCGCGCGCCGGTGGACGCGGCTCCAGCCGTTCATCCCGTCCGTCAGCGTCACCGCGTCGTACCCCAGTTCCCGGAGTAGTTCCGTCGCCGCCTGTGAGACGACGCCCGCGGCACAGACGGTGACGATCCGCTCGTCGCGAGGGAGGTCAGTGAGCGGTTCGATCGCCTGTTCCGGGTCCTCAGTGAGTTCGTCGTAGACGTCGACGTTGCGGCTGCCCGGGATGTGCCACTCCTCGAACTCCTCCTGATGGCGGATATCGAGGACGAGTGGCGCATCGTCGTCCTGTAGCTGTTCACCGAGTTCCGCTGGCGATATCTCCTGCATCGGTACTCCGGATTAGCAGTGATATTCGCATATGGGTACTGCCGTACATGACCGGTACCGATAACCGCGTCGACGACGAAGCGTCCCGTATGGGCCTGTACGAGGCGTCGGTTCGGGTTAAACACGAGTGCCCCTACCGGAAGATATCGGAGCGGTATCCCGACTTGACCATACGGGAGTGGCCGTTGAGCGACTGCCAAGTGCTCGAAATCAGCACGGAGACGACGCCGAGCGAGGAACTACTTGACGAGATCGACGAGATCGGAACCGTCCTGCACGAATCGGCGGACGAAGACGGGTACCACGTCGTGACCCGGTCCTGTCTCTGTTCGCTCGAAGCGTCGATCGTCGACCGCTTCGAGGAGCACAACTGCCTGTATCAGTCACCGACGATCTACCGCCAGGGCTGGGAGCACTACACAGTAGTCGCGTTCGATGGTGACGACATTCGTGAGTTGCTCGGCGATCTGCGATCCGACCGGGAGATCGAACTCCTCTCGAAGACCTCGATCTCGGAGACACAGATCCCCCACAGCATGCTGGCACCGGCGAGTCAGCTGTTCGAGGACCTTACTGACCGACAGCTCGCGGCACTCCAGTTAGCACTAGAACGTGGCTACTACGAACAACCGCGGCAGACCTCCCTCCGGGACCTGGCCGAGCAGACGTCAGTCGCCCGCTCGACGTACGAAGAACACCTCCGGAAGGCAGAGAACAAACTCCTCACGAACGCGGGGCAGTTCCTGCGGCTAGTCACCGCGACTGCCACGTCGGACCCCTTGGGGATCGAGGCCGGCCGACAGACCGAACAGCCCGCCGACTGATCTCGGTCCCGGGCGGTCACAACAGAAGCGAACCGGCGACGTACGCGAGCGCGAACGAGAGGAGGAACGACCCTGCCCACGCCCCGACTGTCAGGAAAATCTTTCTGGCATCTACTGCTTCCCGACCTCCGACAGCGGCGCCACTCCCGATGATGGCGCTGACGACGATTTCGTTGAACGAGACGGGGACGCCCAGCAGCACTGCTAGCTGTGCGATGAGGAACGACGGCACGAGCGCTGAGATGGAGCGCCGCGGCCCGAGCGATGAGTAGTCCTGGGCGAGCGACTTGATCATCCGCGGCGCGCCCGTCCACGACCCGACGAGCATCCCGAGGCCGCCGCCAACGAGCACGGCGAACGTCGAAACCATCCCCACCTCGTCGAGCAACGGCAGCAGCGGCCCGACAGCGAGGCCGACCTGACTCCCGCCGGCGGAGAACGCCACGAGCGACCCGAGCGCGAGCAGCACTCGACGCAGGCCACCGCGTTCGTCGCGACTCACGTCCCACCAGACGGCGCCCGCGATGGCCAGCGACGCGAGGCCGGTAATTCCGACTGCCGATACCAGTCCATCGACGGCTAGGATTCGCTGTCCGAGCCCACGGACGGTTCCCGCCGTGCTTGCCTCGCCGAGGAAGCTGAACTGAATGTTCACGAGGACGGCGCCGACGAGGCCGGTGAGTGCCGGGATGCTGTACCGTTCGGGGACGTCGGGGCGCGGGAGGAGGCTCGCGATGGTGAACGCGATGCCGCCGCCGACGAACGGCGTCAGCACCCAGACGGCGGCGATCTGGCGGTACTTCGGCCAGACCGGCGTGCCACCGAGGGCGAGGCCGACGCCGATGACAGCGCCGGTCACGGTGAACGCAGTCGCGATCGGGTAGCCGGTCGTGATGCCGACTGCCATCAGCCCTGCGCCCAACACGAACACGAGGATGACACCGGCGATGGGTAAGCTGATGCCGCCGACGAGCCCGCTCCCGACAGCTTCCGAGACGCTGCCGCCCTGCGTGACGGCGCCGGCGAACCCGAAGATGCCGACGAGCAGCGCGGCGCGCATCGTCGCGATGGCGTTCGCGCCGACGGCGGGTGCGAACGGTGTGGCGCCGCTCGACCCGGCGCCGATAACCCACGCCATGAACAGCTAGCCAGCGCTGCGCCGACGAAGAGGGCGATGAGAGCGGGGTCCATAGAAGTGGGTTAGTCTGCGCCCGCCGGAGACGTGTCACGGCTCTGGCTGTGGCTCCGCCAGTAGCCCTGGGCGTACGCGCCGACGAACATGCCGGCGAGCGCCCACAGGATGGTGACGTTGCCGACGCCGAGGCTCGCGTACGCGGCGCCCGGGCAGATACCGGAGAGCCCCCAGCCGACGCCGAAGATGGCGCCGCCGACGAGAACGTTCCGGTCGAACGGCTTCAGGCGCCGCTCGTAGGGGTCGCCCGTGAGGGGGGCGGCGTCTCGAATCCGGGGCAGCAGGGCGAACGCGATGCCGGAGACGATGGCGGCTCCGAACATGACGAACGGGAGGCCGAGGTCGTCGAACTGGAGGAAGTTCAGCACGACCTCGGGGCGCGCCATGTGGCTGAACCCGAGCCCGAACCCGAACACGATGCCGCCGACGAAGATTAGCGGCTTGAACAGCGGGTGGCGGTCGCTCATGGGCTCACCCCCAGCGCGGCGACGACCTGTGCCGTGCCGATTGCCACGGTCAGGAACGTCAGCACGCCGACCAGCGACGTCTTCGACGCCGAGCCGACGCCACAGACGCCGTGCCCGGACGTACAGCCCTTGCCGATCCGGGTGCCGATGCCGACGAGGATGCCGCCGACGAACAGTCGCCACGGCTGCACCTCTGTCATCCAGAGCGTCACCCCGGCAACCTCGTACAGCTGGCCGGTCGTCCCGGGTTCGTACAGCGAACTCGTGACCAGCCCGGACTGGAACGTCGCCGCGAACGCCAGCCCGCCGAGGATGATGCCGGCCGTGAACACGAGTCGCCAGTCACGCGAGCCGACGTACTGCTGGAAGCGGGACTGGTCGGAGACGTACGACAGCGTCGACTCCAGGAACGTACTCGCGCCGGCCGGGATGCCCGTCCCGATGTAGATTAGGACGGTGCCGAGCCCGACGAGCAGTCCGCCGACGGCGTACCGACTGATCCCGTTGGGGAACAGGTCGGCAGCCGTCTGGAGCAGTACTGGGTCAGCAACCATCGGCGTCGTTAGTCACCCGCGAGGGAGTCCTGGCTGGCGGCGCAGTTGTTCGGCCCGAGCTCCAGGGTGAACGCTTCCTCGTCGTCGACGGCGTTCTGGCCGAGATTCGTCGCGATGATCTCCTCGTAGTTGGCCGGGCGCGGCGGCATGTCCGAGAGGATGAGGTCGACGAACTCCTGTTCGTCCATCGTGAGCGCGTCCATCTCGTCGACGAGCTCGCCGATGGGCGCGGTGTAGGTCCCGTCGTCGGCGGGCTCGGCGGCGTCGCTGAAGTGTGCGCCCCCGATCAGCGTGTCGTCGGGTAGCGTCAGGATGCGCTCCTGCAGGGACTCGTAGAGCATGCGCGCAGCGTCGGGCGCGCCGTCGTCGCCCTCTTCGAGGTCGGGGCGGGCGACGCTCTCGACGAACAGGCCGTCGCCGGTCGCGAGCAGGCTGTCGTCGACGAGATACGAGGTCATCCCAGTCGTGTGGCCGGGCGTGTAAACCGCTTCGATGGTGGCGTCACCGACCTCGAACGTGTCGCCGTCCGCGGCCGCTGTCAGCTCGTCGGCGTACGTGACGCCGCGGTCGACGGCCGCCTGGGGGATGACGCCCTCGACGCCCTCGTCGTCGAGGTCGCGCACGCCAGAGATGTGGTCGGCGTGGATGTGCGTGTCCAGGGCGTACTGCAGGTCGACGCCGAGGTCGTCGGCGTCTTCGAGGTAGCGGTCGGTGAACGCTCGCAGCGGGTCGATGATCGCCGCCTCGCCGTCGTGGTAGAGGAGGTAACCGAGACAGCCCGAGGAGGGGCGCTGGTACTGCAGCAGGGTGCCGGCGCCGTCGTAGCGGTCGATTTCGACGGC
>NZ_WPCF01000208.1 GCF_009741975.1 Halobacterium sp. CBA1126
GCGTCGACGAAGCGGTCCTCACCGACGCGACGCCCGTGACGACCGGCGGTGACGCCAGCGCGGTGCTCACCGCCAGTGAGGTGTCGCTGTCCTCGACCCGCGACGAGGGGTCGTACAGCGTCGCCGCGCGCAACGGGAACGTGCTCGCCGTCGGGGACACCGACTTCCTGACGTCGGGCACCGCGACGGAGGGCGACAACGACGCCCTCGCGAGTAACGTGGCGGCGTTCCTCGTCTCCGGCGACAAACGCGCCGGCGCACCGGCCGCGCCCTCCGGGTCGGCCGGCGGGCCGTCCGCCGGACAGGGCGGCGGGTCGACGTTCGTGTCGGCCTGACTACCCGCCGAGGAATTCCCGGCGGACCTCCTCGTCGTCGAGGAGCGCGTCGCCGTCGTCCATGTAACTGTTCTGCCCGTTGACGAGCACGTAGCCGCGGTCGCAGCGCCTGAGCGCCTCCTTGGCGTTCTGCTCGACCATCAGCACCGACGTGCCGTCGTCGTTGATGCGGTCGATGCGGTCGAACATCTCGTCGACGAGGTCCGGCGCCAGCCCCGCCGAGGGTTCGTCGAGCATCAGGAGGTCGGGGTCGAGCATGAGCGCGCGGCCCATCGCGAGCATCTGCTGCTGGCCGCCGGACAGCGACCCCGCCTTCTGGGCGGCGCGCTCCTCCAGAATCGGGAAGCGGTCGTACACCGCCCGAATCTGGTCCTCGGGGACGTCGTCGAGGATGTACGCGCCCATCTCGAGGTTCTCACGGACGGACAGCCCCGCGAACACGTTCTCGTTCTGGGGGACGTAGCCGATGCCCTCGTGGATGATCTCCTCCGGCGGGAGCTCGTGGATGGGCGTCTCCTGGAACGTGATGGCGCCGCCCATGTACGTCGTCAGCCCGAAGACGGACTTCATCACGGTGGACTTGCCCGCGCCGTTCGGCCCGACGATGGTGACGTACTCGCCGTCGCGGACGCGAGGTCGACGCCCGTCAGCACCTGCAGGTCGCCGTAGCCCGCGTCGAGGTCCCGGACCGCGAGGATGCCGTCCTCGCCGTCGGGGAGCG
>NZ_WPCF01000085.1 GCF_009741975.1 Halobacterium sp. CBA1126
ATGCCGCGGCCGTCGTCCTCGACGTAGAACCCGTCGCCGCCCTCGAGCGTACCGACCGTCACGGTCACGTCGACACCGGCCTCCGCTGCGGCCTCCTGCCCGGGTTCGGGGACGGGGTTCTCGGCCCCGTGCTCCACGGAATTCCGGAAGAGGTTCTCCAGCAGCGAGCCGAACCGCGAGGGGTCGGCTTCGAGGGTGGTGTCGCCGGCGACGTCGAGAGTGGCGCCGGCGGTGTCGACGTTCGCCCACGCGTCCTCGGCGGCCGTCGACAGGGCGTACTCGCGGACGTCGTCGAGGCTGCGGCCGTGCCGGGCGAGCGCGAGCACGCTCTCGATGATCTCGTGCATGCGGTCCAGGGACTCCTCCGTGCGCTCGAAGTACTCGTCGTCGCCGGTCTCCTCGGCGAGCTCGAGGTAGCCCCGCGCGACGTTCAGGGGGTTGCGGAGGTCGTGGCTGACGATGCTCGCGAACTCCTCGAGGCGGTCGTTCTGGCGTTCGAGCTCGCGCTCGTGTTCCTTCCGGTCGGTGATGTCCGTGTACATCGCGTAGCCGTGGATGTTCGGCTCGTCGAGGCGGAACGGGACCACGTCGAGCAGGAAGTCCCGGGGGCCGTCGGCGGTCTCCCGGCGCACCTCGACGTTGACGTTCTGGCCGTCGAAGAGCTTCTGGTTGTACTCGTCGGCCTTCTCCTGCCGGTCGACGGGGATGATGTAGTCGTCGATGTTCTCGCCGACGAGTTCCTCCTCGCTGTAGCCGAACACCTCCTCGAAGGCGGGGTTGACGGCGCGCACGATGGGTTCGTCGTCCTTCACGACGAAGCTCGCCGTCGGGCTCGGGACGTTCTCGAACAGCGCCGCGAGCCGGCTGTGCTCCCGGCGGAGGTCGGCCTCGCGGCGGCGGAGCTGACGCACGCGCTCGGCGCGGTCGAGGGCGGCTTCGGTGTTCGTCGCGAGCACGCGCACGAGGTCGTGGTCGGTGCCGTCGAAGCTCCCGGACTCGGTCGCGCCGACCATCAGGACGCCGTGGTCGCCGAGCGGGTGGATGATCTCCTCGCGAATCGGCGTCTCGGGGTTGTGGACGCCGGGCTGCTCGTGGACGTCGGTGAACGTCGCGGGTTCGCCGGCGTCGTAGACGTCCCACGCGAGGCTCGCTCCGGCCTCGAAGGCGGGGGGTTCGCTCCCGGTGACGGGGTCCGAGACGGACGCCGGGCGGAGCTCGTCGGAGTCGTCCGCGGCGTAGAACACGCCGACGTACGGGAGGTCGAGGAGGTTGCCGGCGGCTTCGACGACGACGCTCGCGATGTCGTCGGGGTCGTCCTCGACGAGCATCCGCCGGGTGGCGTCGTGGAGGCCGGTGAGGGTGTGTTCCCGGTGACGCTGTTCGGTGACGTCGCTGACGGTCGCGAACGCGTCCGGGCCGTCCTGGTGGAGGAACTGCTTGACCGTCACCTCGAAGACGCGGTCGTCGCCGTCCTCGGCGAACCCGGTCTCGAAGGTCTTCGCACCGTTCGCGGGGACGAACTGGTCGGCGTCGGCGTCGAAACAGCGGCTCAGCGACCTGCCGCGGAGCGTCGCCTCTGGGGCGCCGACGACGCGCTCGGCGGCGTCGTTGACGAGCCGGACTTCGGTGTCGCCGTCGCTTGTGACGTCGTAGAGGACGAGCGCGTCGTCGTTCTGCTCGAACAGCTCCCGGAAGCGGGCCTCGCTCTCGCGGAGCTCGCGCTGCGAGCGGATGCGCTCGACGGCCTGATAGGCGTGGGAGGCGAGCAGCTCCGCGAGTTCGACGTCCTCGTCGTCGAAGCCGGTGCGCTCGTCTCTGCCCGCCTGGAAGACGCCGACGTCGCCGATGGGGACGCTGACGACGGACCGCGGGCCGTCCTCGGGCGGCTCCGGGACGCGGGGGTCCTCGCGGACGTCCTCGACCAACTGGGGTTCGCCGGTGCGGTAGGTGTCGCCGGCGATGCCCTCCGCCGTCGGGAAGCCGTCGACGTCCGGGGGGCGGCCGCTCCACGAGCGCACGGTCAGCACGCCCTCGGCCTCCGTCAGGACGACGGCCGTGGAGAAGGCGAAGGCGGCTTCGGCGGCGTCGGCCATCGCGCCGTAGACGTCCTCGACGGCGTCCGCGCTCGCCACCTCGGTGGCGTACGCGAGGAGTTCGCTGCGGTGGTCGCGGTCACTCGTCATCGCCGTCCTCTGCGGAGAACTGCCGGAATAGCACCTCGTAGTCCTCGTCGTCGAGGCCGCCGACGACGTCGTCGAGCCGGTCCCGGAGCTCCGCCAGGCGGGCCTCGAGCTCGTCGAACTCCTCGGTGTCCGTGACGTTCAGGTCGTTCGATTCGGCCAGCAGCGCGTGCTTGCGCGCCGCGGCGAAGTACTCCTGGACGGCGTCGTCGTACGTGGAGCGCCGGAGCAGCCGGTCGACGGTCTCGAGCAGCGTCTCGCGGTCGACCGGCTTGCGGAGGTAGTCGTCGAAGCCGAGGTCGACGATGTCGAGTTCGGGCTCGACGGCGGTCACCATCGCCACTCGGCAGTCGAGGCCACGCTCCCGCGCGGTCTCGAGGACGTCGTCGCCGGAGACGCCCGGCATCTGTCGGTCGAGCAACACCACGTCGACGTCCTCGTCGAGGGCGTCGAGTGCGGCTTCGCCGTCGTAGGCGGTCTCGACGCTGTACCGGTCGCGGAGCCAGATGGCGTAGAGGTCGGCGAGGCCCTCCTCGTCGTCGACGACCAGCACCGTGGCTTCGTCGGCGGTCGCGTCGTCCGAACCTTCGTCTGTCATAGTTGTCCGCGCACCGCGGGTCTGGCAGACCTTCGGAGTGTACCTATTTATCACTTGTTGGTCACTCTCGTTTTTGGCAAGCCTAAAATAACGGGGCGTCCTACCGGCTTCCATGTCCGACTCAGACGCGCCGTACACGCTCGACGATGTCACGGTCGCCATGGGAACGTACAACGAGGAAGCCGCCATCGGAACCGTCCTCGAAGACATCGACGACGTCACCGACGGCCGCGCGTCCGTCGTCTGCGTCGACAGCTCGGACGACCGCACGCCCGAAATCGCCCGCGAGCACGGCGCCCGCGTGGTTCGACAGGAGGCGCTCGGCTACGGCGTCGCCGTCCGCTCGGCGCTGTACGAGGCCGACGGCGACGTCGTCGTCACGACCGACTGCGACGACACCTATCCGATGGAGCGCATCCCCGACTTCCTCGAGTACGTCAACGAGGGCTACGACGTGGTCAGCGGCGACCGCCTCTACTGGGGCGCCGACGAGATGCCCGCCGTCAACCGCCTCGGCAACGCCACGTTCGCCGCCATCGCGTCGCTGTTCGTCGGCGAGCGCCTCCACGACACCACCACGGGGATGCGCGCGTACCGCCGCGACGTCGTCCAGAACATCGACTGGACGCAGAACACCGGCCTCTCCGCGGAGCTGCTGATTCGCCCGGTCTGCCGGGACTACGACGTCCTCGAAGTCCCCATCGAGTACGACGAGCGCCTCGGCGAGACGAAGCTCGACCCGCTCTCGGGCGGCGCCGAGATCATGGGCTCCATTCTGAAGGTCTGCGGCGAGGAGCGGCTCCGCGGCCTGCTCCACTGACGCAGCCGCCCGGGCGAGCGTATAAGCTACTCGGCCGCGTAGGCCGCTCATGACGCGAATCACCGGGACGCGCTGGGTCGCCGAGGAGTCGGTCGGGTCGGGGAAGGCGTTCGCGGTCGTCGACCGCCACGTCGGCGCGTGGCTCCCGCTGGCGTGGAAGCTCGCCGCCCTCTACGCGGCGTGGATTGGTCTCGCGCTCGCCGCGCGCTCCGTTTTCGTCACGCCCGAAGTCGTCCAGCTCGCGGCCGTCGCCTACTGGTTCGGCTCGCTGTTCGCCGTCGCCACCGCCGCCGGCGGCGCCGTCGTCGTCCTGATGACCGTCCTCGACCAGCGCCGGCTCGCCGCGCGACAGGCGTAACTCACTGACTGCGCACCGACACGTTCACGTACGAGCCGTCCGGCCCGACGCCGGGCACGTACGCGGCGCCGCCCTCGCAGGTCTGGAGGTCCGTGCAGAGCTCGCGGTACGGCGTCAGCACGCGGTACTCGCCGTCCGCGCGCTCGACGGGGAACCGGACGCGGTACGCGAACCCGGCGCCGTAGCCGCCGTCGACGTGCGCGTCCAGCGCGACGCTCGCGCCGTCCTCAACCGGAATCGAGGCGTTCGCGTCGGCGAAGCGACCCGGCCGTCCTCGACCACGAGTTCGACGCCCATGCTCGACGCGTTCCCGGGCGACCGAGTGAGGTACGTCTCCTCGCCGTCCGCGGACAGCGTGAACGTCACCATCGCCACCCACGACGGCACCCCGAGCTCGGCGTCGACGGTCAGCGACTCGCCGGACGCGAGGCGGACGCGCTGGAGGTGCGGCTCCACGGGGTCGCCGCCGTACGGCGACCACGGGCCGCGGTAGACGTACCGGTAGTAGTCCCGGTCGGGGTACTCGGCGGCGATGTCGAGGGTCTGCTCGTCGATGGCGTACACCGTCCGGCCGTCGAAGCCGGGGTCGTTGCGCAGCGGCTGGAACGGGTGGTTCAGCCAGTCGCCGTAGGGGTCCGGCAGGAAGACGACGCTGTTGGCGGGCGGCCGCGGCTCGAACGGCTCGTAGGCGGCCTCGTAGTGGTCGGTGATCTCGGCGTTCTCCCGCACCTGCTCGGCGGTCGCCGACGCCGCCGCGCCGCCGAGCACGCCGCTCGCGACGAGCAGGACGGCGAGCGTGACGGCGAGGGCGGCGTTCGCGGAGAGCCGGCTGGCGGCCGCCTCGCGCAGTCGGTCGGCGGCCGCGAGCAGGCTCGTCGCGGCGAACGCGCTCACGGGCACGAGCAGGTCGAAGTGGTAGTACGGGCCGAGGGTCGTGATGAGGCCGTTCGGGTCCTCGACGTCGCCGAGGACGTTGAAGTTCCCCCAGAAGTAGAGGTTGCCGACGATTACGGTGGCGGCGACGCCCGCGAGCACGGCCTGCTGCCACGCCCACCCGCGGCGCTGCGTGACGAGCACGCCGAGCACGGCTATCGGCGCACCGGCGACGCCGAGCGGCGCCCACTCGGTGACGAACTGCTCGAGCACGCTGGCGTTCGCGCGGGCCGCCAACTCGACGGTGTAGTCGATCTCGTGGCCGAGAATCTCGCGGTGGCCGAACCCGAGGCCGTCCAGCGGCGCGAACGCCTGGTACGGGAACACGAACGGGTCGCCGGTGACGACGGCGTTGTAGCCGAGCGTGACCGCGACGCCGCAGAGGCCGAGGCCGGCAGTGGCGACGCGGCGGCGGAACGGCGCCGACAGTTCGCGCTCGCGCAGCGGCTCGCGGAGCGTCCAGACGGCGTGGACGATGAACGGCGTCGCGAACAGGACCGCCGTGTACGGCCGCGAGAAGAACGCGAGCCCGACGGCGGCGCCGGCGACGGTCGCCCAGCGGACGCTCCCGGTGCGCTCGGCGCGGAAGTACGCGAACGCGAACGCGAGGTTCAGCATCGTCGTCGGCGCGTACGGCAGGAAGACCGCGGACTGCACGAGGAACAGCGGCGAGCAGAGCATGACGACGCCCGCGAGCAGGCCCGTGCGGTGGTCGAACGCCTCGCGGACGACGCCGTACAGCAGCCCGACGTTGGCGGCGGCGACCGCGGGGAGCGCGTACCGGTACGCGCCGACGAGCTCGCCGAGCGCGTAGATGGCCGCGGTGACGGGCGCGTACTTCGAGTAGAGCCCGCGCGGGGACTCCACGAAGAACCACGGGCGGAACGAGCCCTCCACGGGCGGGTGGAGGAACAGTTTGCCCTCCAAGAGCATCGCGGCCTGCTGGAGGTAGACCGCCTCGTCGTGGTTCGTGGAGTGGTACGGGAAGACCGTGACGGAGAGCGCGAACGCCGCCACCCCGGCGACGACCGCGAGCGCCGCGGGCGTCAGGAGGCGGTTGGCGCGAAGGCGGGCGAGGAAGGAAGTCGCGCGGCCCTCCGTCATCCTTGCTTGGGGTACCACGCCAGCGAGTGGTCCGCGACGAGGTCCACCGTGACTGGTTCGCCGACGCTCATGTCCTCGGCGTGGTTGTGCAGGCAGCGCACGACGTCGCCGTTGTCCAGTTCCACGTGGTAGATGAACGACGGGCCGGTGTACTGGCGGCGGACGATGGTGCCGTTGGCGTTCGCCTCGTTGTCCGGGACGGCGCGGAGGTCGTCCGGGCGCACGAGCACGTCGACCATCGCGCCGGCGTAGCCGTCCGCGAGCCCCTTCAACAGCGTGCGGTCGTAGCTCCCGATGGACGTGTCGACGGTGTCGCTGCCGACGCGCGCCGAGAGGAACCCCGCCTGCCCGAGGAAGGACGCGACGAACCGCGACTCGGGGTGTTCGAACACCTCCTCGGGGTCGCCGACCTGTTCGAGGCGGCCGTCGTTGAGCACCGCAACGCGGTCCGAGATGGAGAGCGCCTCCTCCTGGTCGTGGGTGACGGAGACGGCGGTGACGCCGGCCTCCTTGAGGATGCGCCGGACCTCCTCGCGCATCTCCACGCGCAGGCGGACGTCCAGATTCGAGAACGGCTCGTCCAGCAGCAGGATGTCGGGCTCGGGCGCGAGGCTGCGCGCGAGCGCGACCCGCTGCTGCTGGCCGCCCGAGAGCTGGTCGGGCGAGCGGTCGCCCATCTCGGGCATGTCCACGAGCTCGAGGAGGTCGTCGACGCGCTCGTCGGCCTCGTCGTCGTCGCTATCGGTGAGCCCGAACGCGATGTTCTCCCGCACCGAGAGGTGGGGGAACAGCGCGAAGTCCTGGAAGACGATGCCGACGCCGCGGGACTCGGCCTCCACGAACGTCGACGGCCCGGCGACCTCCTCGCCGGCCACGGAGATGACGCCCTCGCTGGGGCGTTCGAGGCCGGCGAGCATGCGGAGGGTCGTCGTCTTCCCGCAGCCCGACGGCCCCAGGAGGGTGAGCAGTTCGCCGTCGCGGACGGACAGCGAGAGGTCCGCGACCGCGGTCTCGGCGCCGTAGCGCTTGGTCACGCCGTCGAGGTCGAGGACCGCGTCGGCGGCGTCGGTCGGTCCGTCGGGCTCGGGGTCGACCGTCGCGTCCGTCGTGAGTTCGCTGTCAGCCATTGTATCGTTCCTGTGCGAGGATGACGACCATCGAGAGCGCGGAGATGCCCACGAGCACGAGCGCGGGAATCGCGGCCGCGCCGTACGAGCCGGCTCCTCTGACGAGCCAGATGTACGAGACGAGGGTTTCAAAGCCTATCGGACTCAGCATCAGCGTCGCCGGCAGCTCCTTCATTGTCGTGAGGAAGACCAGCGCGGCGCCGGCGGCGACGCCGGGCGCGATGAGCGGCAGCGTCACCTTCCGGAACGCGCCGAACGGCGACCGGCCGAGCGTGCGCGCGGCCTCCGTGAGCTTCGGGTCGACCTGCAGCACGGACGAGCGCACGGTGCCGACCGCCTGCGGGAGGAAGCGCACGACGTACGCGAACACGAGCACCGGGATGGACTTGTACAGCGACTGCACGAGCCCGGTGACCGTCTCCTCGCCGGCGGGCAGCCACCACGTCAGGAGGTCCGCGCCCGTCGTGAGGTACAGCAGCGCCAGCCCCACGACGACGCCGGGAATCGCGTACCCGACGTACGTGAGCCGGTCGAACACCGTCGACAGCGCGGAGTTCGAGCGCGCGCCGTAGCCGGCGACCGGCAGCGCCATCAGGGTCGCGGCGAGCGCGGCGGCGACGGCGACCTTCAGGGAGTTCCACGCGACCGTCGGGTCGAACTGGAAGACGGTCTCGCCGCCGCGGTAGAGCCACCAGCCGAGCACGCCCAGCGGCACGCCCAGACAGAGGACGGCGACGAGCGCGCAGAACGCAAGCGCCGGCCACTTCCAGAGGCCGAGCTCGATGCGGTTGGGCTGCCGGGAGCCCCGGGAGATGTAGGCGGTCGTCGAGTCGCCGACCCGGGACTCCAGGGCGAGAACCACGGCGACGATGGCGAGCAGCTGGAGGGAGAGCATCGCGGGGTAGCCCTCGGGGACGCCGAGGCTGCTCTGCGCGACGTAGATCTGCTGGGTGAACACCTGGTAGCGCATCAGCGACGGCGTCCCGAAGTCCGACAGCGCGTACAGGGAGGCGAGCAGCGTGCCGGCGGCGACGCCGGGCGTGATCTGGGGGACGGTGACGCGCTTGAACGCCGCCCAGCGGGAGTGGTTGAGCGTGCGCGCGGCCTCGACGAGCGTGCCGTCGAAGGATAGCAGGGCGGCCCGCGTCGTCAGGAACACGTACGGGTACGTGAACAGCACGAGGACGAGCGCGGCGCCGTGCAGCCCGTAGATGGCGGGGATGCGTTCGACGCCGAGCGGCGCGAGCAGGTCCGCGAGCTCGCCGTGCGGGCCGAACGCCGCGATGAACGTGAACGCGCCGATGTAACTGGGGACGACCAGCGGGAGCGCGCCGACGACGGTCCAGAACCGCCGGAACGGGAGGTCCGTCTGGACGGTGAGCACGGCGAGCGGGACGCCGACGGCGACGCAGCCGACGGTGACGATGGCGGTGAGAACGAGGCTGTTGATCGCCACCTGGATGCTACTGGACTGGGTGACGAGGCCGAGCAGGTGGCCGAGGCCGTAGTCGGCGGCGCGGGCCACGAGCACGACCACGGGCAGCGAGACGACCGCCGCGACCGCCCCCGCGGTGACCGCCAGCGAGAAACCGGTGGCTTCGTCGGTTTCGTCGCCGGCGTCGTTGCGGAGTCGGTCGAGGCGGTCGCTGGCTGCCATCTACGCGAGGATGCCGACGTCGCGCAGCAGTTCGAGGGTCGGCTGGATGTCCGAGAGCTTCTGGAAGTCGAGCTCCGGCGGCTCCAGCTCGTCGAGGGTGGGGAGCGGGCCGACCGGCTCGACGCCGGGAATCATCGGGTACGCGAACCCGCGGGTCGCGAGGTACTCCTGGGCTTCCGCGGAGAGCAGGTGGCGGATGAACCCTTCGGCGAGGTCCGTCTGCTCGGTGCCCTCGAGGACGGAGGCGCCCGCGGCGTTCACGAGCGAGCCGGCGTCGTTCTGCGTGAACGTGACGTCGATGGGGGCGTCCGGCCGCCCGGAGAGCACGAGCATCGTGTAGTAGTGGTTCGCGAACCCGGTGCCGAGCTCGCCGTTGGCGGTCGCCTGCGCGACGAGGTACTCGTTGTTGTAGCGGTTGACGTTCTGTTCGAGCATCCCGTTGAGCCACTCGCGGGTGGCCTCCTCGCCGCGGATGTGGCGCATCGCGGTGATGAACCCGTGGAACGCGCCGTAGGTGGGCGCCCAGCCGACGTTGCCCGCGAACCGGGAGTCGTTCGCGAACGCGTCGATGCTGTCGGGCATCTCGGACTCGCTGAACTCGTTGGTGTTGTACGGGATGGCGCGGGAGCGGCCGGCGACGCCGACCCACGTGTCGTCGGGGTGGTAGCGCTCGAAGGCGGGGGAGACGGTGTCGCTGGAGAGCGTGGTGGCGGCGCCGTTCTCGGAGACGTACGCCAGCGAGCCGATGTCGACCGACCAGAAGACGTCGGCCTGCGTGGTGCCGGCCTCGTGCTCCTCGACGATGGTGTTCGCGAGCTGGGAGGACGGCTGGGTGTCCCACGTGACCTCGAAGTCGTCGTAGTACTCGTTGAACAGCTCCATCAGGTTGACGTACCGGCCGCCCTCGCCGCCGCCGAGGTAGACGGTGAGTTCGCCCTCGAGGTCGTCGAGTTCCTCGATGGAGGTGCCGCCGGGGGCGGGGCGGTCGGAGACGTACGCGCCGGAGCCGCGGAAGTCCGTGAGTCCGGGCCGGTCGTCGCCGCCGCCGTCGCCGCCGTCGTCTCCGCCGCCGCCGAGGATGCCGGAACAGCCGGCGAGTGCGGTCGTCGACGCTACACCTGCCGCCGCGAGGAAGCGGCGACGCGTCTGGGAAGTGTGCTCTGTCATGTGTTGAATTAGGTCGGCCTAAATCTCTTATAACTACCGGTTCGTGCTCAGTCGTCAGCGGGGGCCGCCGTGCGGCGGTCGGCCAGCGCCGCACAGCAGTCCACCCAGTCGAGGAGGTACTCGCCGCACTCCTCGAGGAAGGCGCCGTTGTTGTACTCCTCGTAGTCGCCCTCGACGAGGCGCTCGCCGACAGCGCGGGCGACTGCCTCGTAGGAGTCCTCGTCGGGGTCGACGGCGGCGACCTCCTTCCAGAAGTGCTCGTTCAGCTCGAGGCCCGCGACCTCGTTGGCGAGGTCGTCGAAGGTCGACCGCGGCGCCTTGTTGTGCTCGCACAGCGGCGCGCCGTTGTAGAGTTCGCCGCCCACGACGTCCGCGGCGCGCTTCAGCAGCACGCCGCTCCAGATGTCGTCGAAGCGCCCGACGTCCCACGGGTTGTCGTCCATCGGGAACTGGTAGAACGCGGGCACGACCTCGCGGCGGAACGCGAGGTTCATCGAGCACACCGTGAGGTAGTTGTCCTCGGCCGCCACGAAGTCGCGGTCGAAGTCCTCGAAGTCGGTGCGCGTCTGGGCCTGTCCCTGCAGGTCGCCGTCCATCAGGATGCGGACCGCGTCGAGGTCCGGGACGTTCGTCCAGAGGCCCTGCGAGGCGACCACGTGGTCGGTCTCGGTGGTGTCCGTCTCGACGTCCTCGTCCATCGCGGAGTAGGGGTAGCCGCGCGGGTAGAGGTCCGAGTCGGACTGGTAGAGGACGTTCACCCACTGCTCGTCGGAGGAGACCTCCTCGACTTCGCCCTCGTGGTGGAGGTTCTCGAGGTGGGTGCCGAAGAAGTCCCACTCGTCGTGGGGGAGCGTGTCGTCGTCGATGAACACGCCGTACTCGAAGTCGTTCGCCCAGAGGTACAGCAGGCCGAAGGAGGTCTGGGCGTGGCTGGCGGCGGGAATCAGGTGGCTGTACTCCTCGAGGCCCTGTTCGTCGAACCAGTCCTCGCGGGCCTCGCCGTCGAAGACGGCGCCCGCGACGCCCTCCTCGTCGAGCATCGCGCGCATCCCGTCGGTGTCACAGAAGTCCTCGGTGACGAGGACGACGAACAGTCGGTCCAGGTCGAAGCCGTGGTCGCGGGCGTTCTGGAAGTACTCCCGCATGCACTCGTACTCCCGGATCGTCGGCACGACCACGCAAACGTCTCGGGTCATCGGGTACTCCCGTCTATTTAGGCCACCCTAAAATGCGTGTCGATGTTTAGGCCGGCCTAAGCGTCAGGCGAGCCCCGCGACCGACTGCTGGAGGCGCACCGTCGGCGGCACCAGCAGCCCGCCCAGCAGCACGAGGAACACGTAGAACACGCCGTCGGCGACGGCCGGCGGCGCCAGCAGCGCGAGCG
>NZ_WPCF01000135.1 GCF_009741975.1 Halobacterium sp. CBA1126
GAGGCGACCTCCCGGCTCGAGGAGCTACCCCCACCGAGTTCTCCGGGGGATGCGCCAGCGCGTGCTCATCGCCATCGCCTTGGCGTGCCAGCCGCGGCTGCTCGTCGCCGACGAGCCGACGACCGCGCTGGACGTGACCATCCAGGCCCAGATCCTGGACCTCATCGACGACCTCCAGGACGAGTTCGGGATGTCCGTGCTGATGATCACCCACGACCTCGGCGTGGTCGCCGAGACCTGCGACCGCGTGGCGGTGATGTACGCGGGCGAAATCGTGGAGGAGGGGCCGGTCGAGGAGATCTTCCACAACCCCAGCCACCCGTACACGTACACGCTGCTGGAGTCCATCCCGACCGAGGACAAGGACCGCCTGACGCCCATCGAGGGCAACGTCCCCGACCTCATCGACATGCCCGAGGGCTGCCACTTCGCGGACCGCTGCCCGTGGGCCCAGCCCGAGTGCCGGGAGGGCGAGATTCCGTTCCTCCAGCACGGCGGGGAGGACGTCGACCACCGCTCGAAGTGCATCCTCCCGGACTTCGACGAGAGCGAGTACGGCGTCGAGGGCGTCGCCTCCGAATCCGACCACGAGGTCGGCGAGCCGCTCGTGGAGCTCGACGGGATGCGGAAGTACTACGAGCAGGAGGACGGCTGGTTCGACCGCTTCTTCCCCGGCGAGAAGCCCAGCGTGAAGGCCGTCGACGGCGTCAGCCTCGACGTCCACGAGGGCGAGACCCTCGGGCTGGTCGGGGAGTCCGGCTGCGGGAAGTCGACGGCTGGCCGCGCGCTGCTCCACCTCGACCCGCCGACCGACGGCACGGTGGTGTTCGCTGGCGACGACCTCGGCGACCTCTCGAAGACCGAGCTCCGCGAGCGCCGCAAGGACATGCAGATGGTGTTCCAGGACCCGATGTCGAGTCTCGACCCGCGGATGACGGTCGGGCAGACGGTCATGGAGCCGCTGAAGATCCACGGCCTCGCGGAGGGCCGGCGCCGCGAGCGCGTCGTCGAACTCCTCGAGGAGGTGGGGCTGGACCCGAGCCAGTACGACCGCTACCCCCACGAGCTCTCCGGCGGGCAGCGCCAGCGCATCGGCATCGCCCGCGCGCTCGCCGTCGACCCCGACTTCATCGTCGCCGACGAGCCCGTGAGCGCGCTGGACGTGAGCGTGCAGGCCCAGATCATCAACCTCATGGAGGACCTCCAGGAGGAGTACGGGCTGACGTACCTGTTCATCGCCCACGACCTCTCCGTGGTGCGGCACATCTCCGACCGGGTCGCCGTGATGTACCTCGGGGAGATCGTGGAGGTCGCGGAGACCGACGAGCTGTTCGGCGACCCCAAGCACCCGTACACGAACGCCCTGCTCTCCGCGATTCCCGAGCCCGACCCGCTGGCGGACACCGCCGACCGCACCATCCTGAAGGGCGACGTCCCCTCGCCCATCGACCCGCCGTCGGGCTGTCACTTCCGCACGCGGTGCCCGTCGGTGATTCCGCCCGAGGACCTCGACGTCGAACAGGAGCGCTACCGCGAGGTGATGTTCTACCGGCAGCGCGTGGAGTCCCGGGACATCGACCTCGAGGCCGCCCGCGAGCAGGCCGACGCGGAGGCGGCCGGCGACCGCGCTGTCGCGGACGGCGGCAGCGGCCTCCACGCCGTGCTCCGCGACCAGTTCTTCGACGAACCGCTCTCCGGGAAGACCCGCGAAGCCGTCGAGGAGTCCTTCGACCACCTCGCCGAGGGCGACTGGGAGGGCGCCGAGGACGTCCTCCGGGAGACCTTCGAGAGCGTCTGCGAGCGCGAGGACCCGCACCTCGGCGACGAGGCCCACCCGGCCGCCTGTCACCTGTTCTCCGACGCGGAGTGAGCCGGGCCCGGAGCCCGTCGCGTCCCGGAGTTAGCGGCAACTTTTGTACAGGCCGAAGCTCCAGAACCGGCCGTCCCCGCGGCGTGTGCCGATTCCGCCACGACTATCCGGTACTATTATTTGGGTAGGTCTCGGGGGTACTCTTATGGCAGGTAATGACAGCCAGGTCTCACGGCGCAGCTTCCTGAAGGCCGCCGGTACCGCGACGGTCGCCGCGACCGCGACGAGCTCCGTTGCAGGGTGTCTCGGTGGCGGCGACGGTGGCGGCACCACCACGCTCCGGTACGGCCGGGGCGCCCACTCCGCCACGCTCGACCCGCAGAACACGACCAGCGGCGAAGTCGCGAAGGTGACCAACCAGGCCTACGAGGGCCTCCTCGGCTTCGAACCCGGTGAAGCCGCGCTCACGGAAGCGCTCGCGACCGACTGGACGATGGACGGCGCGAACGTCACCCTCCAGCTCCGCGAGGACGTCACCTTCCACGACGGCTCGGAGTTCACCGCCGACGACTTCATCGCGACGTACCGCCGGTTCGTCGACGACGACTACGAGTACCACTTCGAGGACTCCTCGGCGTACGGGCCGTTCACGCTCGGCAACTGGATCGACAGCGTCGAGAAGGACGGCGACTACACGCTGAACATCACGCTCACGCAGACGTACGCGCCGTTCCTCCGCAACCTCGCGATGTTCGCCGCGGTCGTCATCTCCCAGGACGCCATCGAGGGCGACGTCAACCTCGACGAGGAGATGGTCGGGACCGGGCCGTTCGAGCTCTCCGAGCTCGACGACGCGAACAACCGCATCCAGCTCACCGCGTTCGACGACTACTGGGGCGAGGGCCCGAACGTCGACGAGGTCCTGTTCCTCACGCGCGGCCAGAACTCCACGCGCGCACAGGCGCTCGTCGAGGAGGAGATGGATATCATCGACGGCCTCGACCCCGACACCATCGGAACCGTCGAGGACTCCGAGACCGCCTCCGTGGAGACGGTCCAGGGCATCAACATCGGGTACATGGGCTTCAACATGTCCCGCGTGGAGGCGTTCCGGGACCGCCGCGTCCGGCAGGCGATCAGCTACGCCATCGACACGGAGTCCATCGTCGAGAACATCTACTCGGGCATCGCGACGCAGGCCGACCAGCCGATTCCGCCCGCGCTGTTCGGCCACAACGACGACCTCAGCCCGTACCCCCACGACCCCGAGCAGGCCCGGACGCTGCTCGAGGAGGCCGGCTACGGCGACGGCTTCTCCTTCGAGCTGACGACGTTCCAGAACGCCCGCGGCTACAACCCCGCGCCGCTCCCGACCGCCGAGACCATCCGGTCGAACCTCGGCGACGTCGGCATCGAGGTCACCATCGACGACCGCCAGTTCTCGAACTACCTCACGTACACCTCCGAGGGGCGCCACGACGCGGCGCTCTCCGGCTGGTACACTGACAACGCCGACCCGGACAACTTCTGTTACGTGCTCCTCCACCCGCAGGTCGAGTCCCCCGAGGGGCAGGACTGGGTGTCCTGGGACACGGAGGGGTACAACACGTCGAACGCGACGGCGTGGGCGAACTCCGAGTACATGGACCTCATCGAACAGGCCCAGACGACGACCGAGCAGAGCGAGCGCGCCGACCTCTACAACGACGCGGTCGAGATCGCCCACGAGGAAGCGCCGTGGGTGTACATCGACTACGCCGAGGAGGTCCGCGGCGTCAACAACCGCGTGAGCAACTACCCCATCTCGGCCATCGGCGGCCCGCACCTCGAGCTCGTCGAGTTAGAATAGCGACCGGTCCGACGCTACGACGGGACCTTTTTAATTCTTGCACTCTGGTCTTCCGGTAATGGTCTCAAAGCGGTTCGTCGTCAAACGGTTGCTGCTCCTCGTGCCCGTGCTGTTCGGGGTGGCGACCGTCGTGTTCGCAATCCTCCACCTCTCGCCGGGCGACCCCGCAGTCGCGATCGCCGGCCAGCGCGCGAGTCAAGCGTTCGTCGAGCAGGTCCGCACGGACCTCGGCCTCAACGACCCGCTCTGGCAGCAGTACCTCCGATTCCTCGGCGACGTCGCGACGTTCAACTTCGGCGAGTCCTACCAGATTCAGCGCGGCACGCCGGTCAGCCAGATTCTCGCAAACCGCCTCCCCATCACCATCGAACTGTCGGTGCTCGGCCAGCTCGCCGGCCTCCTGTTCGGCCTGCCGCTGGGCATCCTGAGCGCGGTCAAACAGGACACCATCACCGACCACCTCACGCGCATCGGCGCGCTCAGCGGTATCAGCGTCCCCATCTACTGGAGCGGGCCGCTGCTCATCCTGCTGTTCGCGCAGTTCCTCGGCGTCCTCCCGACGAGCGGCCGCATCGGCTCCGCGTACTTCATCGACTCCACCACCGGCTTCATCCTCGTCGACACGCTGCTCGCCGGGGACACGGCGGCGTTCCGCTCGGCGCTCCGCCACCTCCTCCTCCCGATAATCGTCCTCGGCATCTACCAGATGGCGCTCATCTCCCGGATGATGCGCTCGTCGATGATCGAGGTCATCCGCCAGGACTACATGCGGACTGCCCGCGCGAAGGGCCAGGGCGAGAAGATCACGACGATGAAACACGGGCTCCGGAACGCCTTCATCCCGGTCATCACCATCATCGGCATCCAGTTCGGGTCGCTGCTCGGCGGCGCCGTCCTCACGGAGACCGTCTTCGAGATCAACGGCATCGGGACCCTGCTGGTCAGCGCCATCAACCAGAGTGACTACCCGGTCGTGCAGGCGACCGTGCTCGTGTTCGCGGTGCTGTACACGCTGGTGAACCTCTTCGTCGACATCACGTACTCCATCCTCGACCCCCGCATCGAACAATGAGCACCGAAACAGAAACCCCGAACGTCGACCGTGGCATCGTCGAGCGGCTCCGCGCGAGCCCGTTCCTCTCCCAACTGCTGTCGAACCGGCTGGCCGTCATCGGCATCGCGCTCATCGGCGGCGTCGCCCTCGTCGCCGTCTACGCGCGGCTCGCGTACGACCTGAACGCGATCATCTCGACGCAGTTCAGCGCGAACCCGACCGAGGCCGCCCCGAGCGCGCAGTACTGGTTCGGTACCGACGGGCAGGCCCGCGACATCTTCCCGCGCGTGCTGTACGGCGCGTGGTACGCGATGCTGTACGGCACCGTCACGGTCGCCGCGTCGACGGTCCTCGGCGTCGGCCTCGGCATCATCGCGGCGTACTACGGCGACCTCACGGACAACGTCATCATGCGCACGATGGACGTGCTGTTGTCGTTCCCGTCGCTGCTGCTCGCGCTCGCGCTCGTCACCATCTTCCCCGACAGCCTCGGCCTGTGGCGCGCGGTCGCGGCGCTCACGCTCGTCTACACGCCGCGGTTCGCCCGCGTCGTCCGCGGCGCCGCGCTGAAAGTGCTGGAGGACGAGTACATCGAGGCGACGCGCGCGCTCGGCGCGACCGACCCCCGGCTGCTCGTGCGCCACGTGCTCCCGAACTGTCTGGCGCCCATCACCGTCCAGTCGACGCTGAACTTCGGGCTCGCCATCATCGACATCGCGGCGCTGTCGTTCCTCGGGTTCGGCGCCAGCCCCGGCGAGCCGACGTGGGGGATGATGCTGTCGAACGGCGTCGAGTACGGCCTCTTCTCGGGGGCGTGGTGGTGGTCGTTCTTCCCCGGGCTGTTCCTCGCGCTGACCGTCCTCGGGTTCAACCTCCTCGGGGACGGCATGCGTGACGCCCTCGACCCGCGGATGCGGGAAGCGATTGACTGATTCTCCCGTGGACGCCGCGAGCCTCCGAGAGCTCGCGGTTCGCGCGGGCCGCTGGACGCTCCGCGGCGCCGCCGTCGGCGTCGCGGTCTC
>NZ_WPCF01000106.1 GCF_009741975.1 Halobacterium sp. CBA1126
CTCCTCGCTGCGGCCGTGGGTCATCGCGAAGAAGTTCGTACTCCCAGACGCCGTCGTGGCGCGGCCGCTCGTAGCAGTGGGTGACGAAGTCCAGGCTCGCCACGGCGGGCCCGACTTCCGCCGACGAGGTCGTCGGGGACGTCCCAGACGGTCATCCCGTTCTCCGTGTACCCCAGCGAGTAGTGGTTCGGGATGACGCCGACGCGCCGGACCTTCCCCTCCTCGTTGAACCGCCGCAGCGTCTCCACCACCCAGTCGGTCTCCTGGTCGATCGCCTCCGCGACCGCCTGGTACGGCGTCTCCACGACCGGGAGGCCGTCCTGCACTTCGAGCACGAGGTCGCGCTCGGCGGGCGTCAGCGTCTCGCGGTCCGTCGGGTCCGGCGTCGGCCCGAGGTGCGAGAGGTCCACGTCCCCGTCCGAAATCGGGCCGTCAACGAGGAACTTCGCCTCCACGCGGAACTCCCGCTGCTTCGGGAGGTTGTACGTCTCGTGGCCGGTTTCGGCCTCGATGTCCGCGAGCACGTCCTCGACGGACTCGTCGTCCGCCACCGACACGACGAACCACATGTTCAGGTGCGGGTGCTCGCGCTCGTAGTTGTGCGCGACCTCGCGGTAGCCGTTGACCGTCTCCGCGACCTCGTCGAACTCCGACTCGGGGACGTGCATCGCGACCAGCGACGCGTTCCCCCCGATCTCCTCGGCGTTGATGAGCGCGCCGAACCGCGTCAGCACGTCCGCCTCGTCCAGCCGGCGGACGCGGTCGAGCAGGCCCGCCGGGTCGACGTCCACGCCCCGCGACCGGAGCGCGTGCGCCGCCGGCTCGAACGGCCGGTGGACGACCGGGAACCCCCCCTGAAACGCGTTCAGTACCGCGCGGTCCCGGTCGTCGAGGTCCGCGTTATCCATAGTCGCGAGTGGGGGAGCGCGGACCATAAACGGCCCGACTCACGCCGCGAACTGGGAATCGCGGCCCGCAGCGCGGCCAGCGAGCCGGGAGAACGGCCGAATCGAGTGCGCTCGCGGACCGCTCGGTTACAGTTCGAAGCCGTCCTCGGTGACGCCGACCACGCGCTCGACGCCGTCGAGGCCGCGGATGTCCTCGAGGATGGCGTCCTCCTCGCCGGTCGCCTCCCAGTACAGCACGAGGTCGAACGTGCCATCGCGGAGGAGCTGCTGGCACTCCCAGACGAACTCGTCGCCGTCGAGGGTGAGCCCCTGGTGCTGGTTCACGCCGAACTCGTCGCTGTCGTTGCCCGAGTAGACGTACGTGTCCCCGACGTCGGCGTGGTCGGCGACCGCGCCGCCCGCGTCGAGGGTGAGCTGGTGGAGCATGCTCTCCGCGCTGGAGTCGTAGGTCGTGTGGACGACCGCGCCCGCGAGCTCGATGTCGCCCGGCCGCAGGAGTTCCACGGCGTCCCGGTAGAGGTCCTCGTTGACCGTCTCGCTCATGGCCGAGGCGAGACGCTTGCGTACCATACGTGTGGCGGTTCGCCGTCCGAACGCCCCGATTCGCGGCGCTCGGCGCGGTTAGCCGGCGCGTAACAAACCGGCTCGCGCGACCAGCACCGGCAGAGCCAGATGTCCAGCCGGCCGACCACGTCGACGAGCGAACAGAAAGCTGATACGTGAGACCACCGTCCTCACGCCTGATGCGAGAGCTGCTCCGTTCGGTGCTGAACGCCGGCTACGAGCGCGTCCTCCGCCACGAGGTCGACGGCGCGCCCGCCCACGTCGCCGTCATCCAGGACGGCAACCGGCGGTACGCCCGCGAACGGGGCAAGGACGCCACCGAGGGCCACAGCGAGGGCGCCGAGACCACCGAGGACGTCCTCGACTGGTGCGCCGAGCTCGGCGTCGAGGAGCTCACGCTGTACGCGTTCTCCACGGAGAACTTCGACCGCCCCGAGGAGGAGCGCCAGCACCTCTTCGACCTCCTCACGGAGAAGTTCCGGGAGTTCGCGGACGCCGACCGCGTCCACGAGCAGGGCGTCCGCATCCGCACCATCGGGGAGACCGACATGCTCCCCGAGCGCGTGCGGGACGCCATCGACTACGCCGACCGCCGCACCGCCGGCTACGACGACTTTACGCTGAACATCGCGGTCGCGTACGGCGGCCGCGCGGAACTCCTCGGCGCCGCCCGCGGGGTCGCCGAAGCCGTCGCCGACGGCAACCTCGAACCCGACGACGTCGACGTCGCGGAGATCGAAGACCGACTGGAAACCAGTCCCGTCCGCGACGTCGACCTCATCGTGCGCACGGGCGGCGACGAGCGCACGTCGAACTTCCTGCCGTGGCACGCCAACGGCAGCGAGGCCGCCGCGTTCTTCTGCACGCCGTACTGGCCGGAGTTCTCGAAGACCGACTTCCTGCGCGCCGTCCGCACGTACGAGTCACGGGAGGCGTCGTGGCGCCGCACCCGAGCGGAGCGCGCGCTCGCGCTGGTCCGCGCGCTCGGCACCGAGGTCGGGGAGGCGCGGCGCGTCCTCGACAAACTCCGCGACCACCTCCCCGAGCCGCCCGAGGACGTCGAGGCGGAGGGCCGGTCCGCGGACTGATACTCACCGCCCGAACCGCCGGAAATCAGAAATTCCGTGTTTCGGACGGTTCGCGGGGCTCACCGTCCGAACCGCCGCTGCCGGTTCTCGTAGTCCAGCACCGCGCGGAGGTAGTCGCGCTTCCGGAAGTCCCGCCAGTTCACGTCGGTGAAGTAGAGCTCCGAGTAGACGGACTGCCAGATCATGAAGTCCGAGAGCCGCTCCGCGCCGGTCTTGATGACGAGGTCGGGTTCCTCGGGGAAGACGAGTTCGGCCTCGACGACGTCCTCGTCGACGTCCTCGGGGGCCATCTCGCCGGCGTCGACGGCCTCGGCGACGCTCCGGACGGCGGTCGCGAACTCCTGTTTGCCGCCGTGACCGACGCTGATTTGGATGGGGGCGTCGGCCCGGGCTTCGTCGTCGGGGCCGCGGACGGCGACCTCGCGGGGGGCGGAGACGCGCGCGAGCTCGCGTTCCAGCGTCGGGACGGCGGCCTCGTCGAGGACGCTCACGTAGACGGTGACCCGGTCGGCGCCGTAGTCGAACGCCCAGCCGAAGAAGTCCGCGAGCGTGTCGTACGCGCCGGCCTCGAGGAGGTCGCGCTCCGTGATGACGAGCGCGACGTGGTCGGGGGCGTCGGCGTCGTGGCGGCGCACGCGGAGCGCGAGGTAGCGGTCGTAGAGACCCACACCGTCGTCTCCGCCGCCCCGGGCCAAAACCTTGCGGGTCTCAGCGCGGGCCGGCCCGACGCGCGGCGGGGCGCGGACTTCGCGGTTCCCGCTTCGGGGAAGTTAAGTACGGTCCCGGGTAACCCACGACGGACGTGAACTGGAGTCTCCGGCGCGCCGCGGCGTTCGCGCTCGTGGCGTCGCTGTCGCTGCTCGCGCCGCTGCTCGGCCGGGCAGCCGCCGCCCCGTTCGTGCTCGTCGCCGCGGCGGCCGCCGCCGTCCCCGAGGGCCGACTGTTCGAGGTGTTCTCGACCTCGCGGGACCGCCGCGAGGGCCGGCTGTGGACGCTCGTCGGGTTCTCGCTGGCGGCATCCGGCGTCGGCCTGCTCGTGCCGCTGTTCGAGGTGCCCGTGGGCGTGTTCGTCGCGAGCGTGCTCATCGTCGGCTACGGCGACCTCGGGCGCCGGCTCGTGCTCGTCGTGCGCGAGAACCGCGCGCTCTCGATGGTCGGCTTCGTCGCGCTCGGCGCGCTCGCGTCGCTGGCCGGGCAGGCGGTCGTCGCGGCGCTCCTCGGCCGCCCCGCGGCCTACCCCGAGTGGGTGTTCCTCGCGGCGAGCGGCGCGCTAGCCGCCGGAATCCTGCGGTCGGTGTTCGTCGGCCGCGACGACCCAGTAGTGCTCGTGACGGTCGCGCTCCTCCTGTGGCTGTTCGCCGTGCTCGCGCCGTTCGCGGACGTGCCGGCGGCGACCGCGTGGGAGCGCGTGCTCGTCGCGCTCGTCGTCACCTCCGCGTTCGGCTACGTCTCGTACGCGCTGGACGCCACCTCCGTCGCCGGGATGCTGACGGGCGTGCTGCTCGGGCTGCTCGCGGTCGTGCTCGGGGACTACGGCTGGTTCGTGGTGCTCATCGCGTTCTTCGCCATCGGCAGCCTCACCACGAAGTTCCGCTACGACCAGAAGCTCGAACGCGGCGTCGCCGAGGACAACGAGGGCGCCCGCGGCACCGGGAACGTGCTCGGGAACTCCGCGGCCGCGCTCCTCGCGCTCCTCCTGTACGCCGCACACGCCCACGTGCCGCTGTCGGGGCTCGCGTACCAGTTCGCGTACGCGGGCGCCGTCGCCACCGCGCTCGCGGACACGCTCTCCAGCGAGGTCGGCGGGCTCTTCGACACGCCGCGGCTCGTCACGACCTTCGAGCGCGTCGAACCCGGGACCGACGGCGCGGTGACGTGGCAGGGCGAGCTCGCGGGGCTCGCGGGCGCCGCGCTCATCGCCGCCATCTGCGTCGCCGTCTTCGGGTTCGGGCTCGCTGGCGTCGGCGTCGTCGTCGCCGCGGGCTTCGTCGGGATGACCGCGGACAGCGTCGCCGGCGCGGTCATCGAGGGCGGCGTCGTCGGGAATCAGGGCGTGAACTTCCTCGCGACGCTCTCCGGCGGCGTGGCCGGCGGCGCGCTCGCGCTGCTGGTCGGCGTCGCCTGAGAATCAGTAGTCGTCGGCGGTGTGGACGCGGACGCCCGCGGGCTGTTTGACGAACTCGCCGGCGCTCGTGCCGACGAGCTTCGCGACGCCGCGCTGGGCGGCGACGTCGAGGAGTTTCTGCGTGACCGGACCGTCGAGGACGACCACTCGCGGGACCGGCGTGGCGGCGTCGAGGACCGACGCCGCGTCGTCTGCGTCGCCCTCCGCGAGCACGTCGAGGTCGTCGCCGAGCAGCCGGATCGTCCCGGAGCCGACGACGTCGTCGACGTGGTCGCCGACCGTCTTCGACGCGGGTTCGGGTGACTCGGCCGGCTCGGTGGCGGTCTCCGCCTCGGTCTGCACCGCGCCCGCGGTGGTCGCTGCGGGCGCGGGCGTCGCGCTGCCGTCGGTCGCCGCCGTCGCCTCGTCGGCCTGCACCGGCTCGACGGCCGACGCGGGCGCTTCGGTCGCGTCCTCGGTCGGGGTCTCCTCGTCGCGCTCGCTCACGAGCTTCGCGGAGTCGGCGGGCGTCTTCTCGCGGAGCGCGACGTCGACGGCGCCCCGGGAGAGGTCCTCGACGGACTCGCCGTCGGGCGGCCGCGCGACGTAGTCGAGGTCGCCGACCTGCCGGAGCTCCCGGAGGATGAGGTCGCCGCCGCGGTCGGCGTCGAGGAACGCCGTCGCGGTGCGGTCGCGGGTGAGTTCCGCCACGGCGTCGGGGACGTTCGTCCCCTCGACGGCGACGGCGTTCTTGATGCCGTACTGGAGGAGGTTCACCACATCCGCGCGGCCCTCCACGACGAGGACGGCGTCGCTGGACGCGACGTTCGGGCCGGCGGGCAGCCCCTCGTACTCGGTGACGTCCTCGACGCGGACGCTCTCGCGGACCTCGCGGAGGATGTCCTCGGAGTCGATGGCGCCCTCGTCGAACGCCGACGCGAGCAGCTCCTTCGCGCGGTCGACGATCTCCCGGCGCTTGGCGGCGCGGACGTCCTCGATGCGCTCGACCTCGACCTGCGCGCGGCACGGGCCGATGCGCTCGACGGCCTCGAGGGCCGCCGCGAGCGTCGCCGTCTCGACGCGGTCGAGACTCGACGCGATGGTGATGGTGCCGAAGGACTGGCCGCCCTCGCTGTCGACGGAGACGTCGATGCGGCCGAGTTTCGCGGAGTCCTGCAGGTCCCGGATGTCGAGGTCGTCGCCCAGCAGGCCCTCGGTCTGCCCGAAGGCGGCGCCGACCACGTCCGTGCGCTCGACGACTCCGTCGGCGACGAAGTCCGCGTGGATGAGGTACTTCGCGGTGTCCTCCATCAGTACTGTTCTCTCCTAGAACTATGGAGGCGTCCGGGAAATAGCTGTCGTGACGGCGCTCGAAACGGGCCGTCTACGAGTCCCCCGAATCCACGAACCGCTGCTTCGAGACGGTAAGGGTACGCTACCGAAGATAGGAGAAAAATTTTCTATAGAGTTCGTTCGAGAGGTTTTCAGCAACATTTATCCGGGTTTGGTAGACACGTTGCAGTAACATGGTGTCGCGTTCGGCTCTCGGTTGGGGAGTAGCGTTCGTCGTGCTGGTCGCCCTCGCCATTCCGTGGTTCCTGTGGAACGACGCCTCGATGGTCGCCGGCCTCCCCGTCTGGGTGTGGTGGCACGTCGGCTGGATGGTCGTCACCGCGGCGGCGTTCGCCGCGTTCGCGCGCCGCGACTGGGGGACGTTCGCGGGGGTGGCGAAATGAGCGCCCTCCTCGAAGTCGGCATCGTCGCGGCGTACATGGTGGTCGCGCTCGCGGTCGGCGCCGTCGCGTACCGCGTCACCGACCGGACCGCCGAGGACTACTACCTCGCGGGCCGCGGCCTCGGCACCGGCGTGTTGCTGTTCACGACGTTCGCCACGCTCCTCTCGGCGTTCACGTTCTTCGGCGGCCCGAACACCGCGTTCTCGTCGGGCCCCGAGTGGATTCTCGTGATGGGGCTGATGGACGGCGTCCTCTTCGGCCTCCTCTGGTACCTGCTGGGCTACCGCCAGTGGCTGCTCGGCCGCGCGCACGGCTACGTCACGCTCGGCGAGATGCTCGGCGACCGCTTCGGCTCGAAGACGCTCAGGGGGTTGGTGGCGGGCGTCAGCATCTTCTGGCTGTTCCCGTACGTGATGTTACAGCAGGTCGGCGCCGGCACCGCGCTCGAGGCGCTCACGGACGGACTGGTGCCGTACTGGGCCGGCGCGGGGTTCATCACGCTGTTCATGATCGCGTACGTCGTGCTCTCGGGGATGCGCGGCGTCGCGTGGACGGACACCCTGCAGGGCGTGTTCATGCTGTCGATGGTGTGGCTGGCGTTCGCGTGGATCGCGAGCGCGCTCGCCGCCGAACCCGGCGGCATCGGCGCCGCGATGCCCGACGAGTTCCGCGCGCTCGGCGGCGGCGTCTACTCGCCGCAGTGGATGCTCTCGCAGGCCGTCGGCATCGCGTTCGGCGTGACGATGTTCCCGCAGGTGAACCAGCGGTTCTTCGTCGGGAAGTCCGAGAAGGTCCTCAAGCGCACGTTCGCGCTGTGGCCAGTGCTCGTGGTGTTGCTGTTCGTCCCCGCGTTCCTGCTCGGGTCGTGGGCGCAGGGCGTCGGCCTCGCGATGCCCGACGGCGGGAACGTCCTCCCGGTGCTGCTCGCGGAGTACACGCCGGGCTGGTTCGCCGCGCTCGTCGTCGCCGGCGCGCTCGCCGCGATGATGAGCTCCTCGGACTCGATGCTGCTGTCGGGCGCGTCGTACTTCACGCGGGACCTCTACCGACCGTTCGTGAACGCCGACGCCAGCGAGAGCTACGAGAACAAACTGGGTCGCATCGGCGTCGTCGTGTTCGCGTCGGCGACGTTCGTCGCGAGCCTGTTCACGCCCGGCACGCTCGTTTCCATCGGGGAGACGGCGTTCGGCGGGTTCGCCCAGCTCGCGCTCCCCGTGGGGGTCGCGCTCTACTGGCGGAACACGACGCGCTCGGGGATGCTCGCGGGCGTCGCGGGCAGCCAGCTGTTCTACCTCGTGACCGTGTTCGGCCCCACGGTGTACGTCGGCGGCTTCCCGGTGTTCGCGGACGCCTACTGGGGCTGGCTCCCCCCGGTCGTCGGCATGGCTGTCGGGCTCGTGCTCACGGTCGGCGTCTCCGCGGTGACCGCGCAGGCGACCAGCGAGGACGCGAGCGTCTACTTCGAGGCCGCCGACTAGCTACCAGTCCGCGAGGCGCTCGGCGACCCACTCGCGGTGCTCGCGCAGGCGCTGCTCGCCCGCGTCCGTCAGCAGCAGGCGGTCGTGGACGCCGTCCGGTTCGCGCTCGACGATGCCGGCGTCCTCGAGCTTGTTCACCGCGCCGTTGAACCGCTTCGGGCGGATGCGCTCGTCGTTCTTCCGCTCGATGGCGCGCTTGACCGACTGCTTGGTGGGGTCGCCCTCGCTGGCGACGACGACGCAGACGTCCCGGCGCAGCCCCGAGGACAGCCACTTGCTCATGGCCGCCCGTTGTCGGGAGGTGGAGAAACCGCTGACGGTCCCGGCGCTACCGCGCGTCCGCGGCGCCGAGCAGGTAGCCGCCGAACGCGAGCACCCACGCCAGCCCGAGGTACGCGACCCACCGCTCGAGGCCGCCGATGCCGAGCGGCGTCCCGCCGCCGACGGTCGCGAACAGGACGAACGCGACGAGCTCCGCGACGCCGAGCGCGACGGAGACGTACCGCATCGCCCCGCGGACGGTCGTCGCCGCCGCGACGAGCGCGGCCACCCCGATGCCGACGAACGCGATAGTCGCGGCGATGACGTGTAGAATACCGGTCTGGGTCGGGAAGACGCCCACACCGACGACGCCCACGCCGGCCACCGCGAACACGCCCGTGAGCAGCGACTGGTCGTACACCTCGCGGAGGAGCGGGGCGACGGCCGCCATCGCCAGCCCGGCGACGACCATCGTCCCGTTGAACACCGCCTGGGACGCCGCGGGCGCGCTCGCCGCGCCG
>NZ_WPCF01000068.1 GCF_009741975.1 Halobacterium sp. CBA1126
CGCGACGGGCGCCCGCGCCACGGCGTCGCTGGCGCCGAACGCGCCGAACAACCACTCGTTCACGTGGAAGAGGAAGGGGCCGTGGACGATGGCGCGGTACGCCCACTCGCCGGTCGCGGCGTACTGGAGCACCCAGTAGCGACGCGGGCCTCGTCCCAGTGGAAGGTGCGGTCGCCGAGCGCGACGACCCGGAGCGCGAGGGCGGCCAGCACGGCGGCGGCGACCGCGAGCGCCGTCGCGCGGCGGCGTCCGAGGGAGGGCATCTCGTTCGCCAAACGGAACGGCCCGCATACAAACCTGTGGGTTCGCGGGAGCTGTCCGGAACGGTAGGCCTTTATCCGCCCCGGGAGACCCAACGGGTATGGTAGAGCTCGGGCTCGTCGTTGCGGAGTTCAACCGCAGCGTCACCGAACAGATGGAGTCGGCGGCCGTGGAGACGGCCGACGACGCGAACGCGGACGTCGTGGAGCTGGTCCGCGTGCCGGGGGCGTACGACGCGCCGCTGGCCGCCGACCGGCTCGCGCGCCGCGAGGACGTCGACGCCGTCGCGGTCGTCGGCGCCATCGTCACGGGCGACACCGACCACGACGAGGTCATCGGCCACGCGACCGCGCAGAAGCTCACGGACGTGAGCCTCGACCGCGACACGCCGGTCGCGTTCGGCGTCGCGGGGCCGGGGATGTCCGGCGCGGAGGCCCGCGAACGAGTACAGAAGGGCGCAGAGGCAGTAGACAGTGCGATTCACCTCGCGGAGGAACTCTAAGATGGACTTCACCGACAGGGTACGACGAGTGGAACCGAGCGCGACGCTCGCAGTCAGCAACCTCGCGAACGAACTCGAGGCCGAGGGCAAGGACGTCATCGACCTCTCGGTCGGCGAACCCGACTTCGACACGCCGCAGAACGTCAAGGACGCCGCCGAAGCGGCGCTGGAAGCCGGCGAGACCGGCTACACGTCCTCGAACGGCATCCCCGAGCTGCGGGAGGCCATCGCGGCGAAGCTCCGCGGCGACGGCATCGACTACGAGGCGGGCAACGTCATCGTGACGCCGGGCGCCAAGCAGGCGCTGTTCGAGACGTTCCAGGCGCTCGTCGACGACGGCGACGAGGTCGTGCTGCTGGACCCCGCGTGGGTGTCCTACGAGGCGATGGCGAAGATCGCGGGCGCGGAGCTGTCCCGCGTCGACCTCTCGCCGCACGACTTCCAGCTCGAGCCGGCGCTTGACGAACTCGCCGCCGCAGTCTCGGACGACACCGAGCTGCTGGTCGTGAACTCCCCGAGCAACCCCACGGGCTCGGTGTACTCGCGGGAGGCCATGGAGGGGGTCCGGGACCTCGCCGTCGAGCACGACGTGACGGTCATCTCGGACGAAATCTACCAGCACATCAACTACGGCCGCGAGCACGTCAGCCTCGCCGCCCTCGGCGGGATGTTCGAGCGCACCGTCACCATCAACGGCTTCTCGAAGGCGTACGCGATGACGGGCTGGCGGCTCGGCTACCTCGCGGGACCCGAGGAACTCATCGACCAGGCGGGGAAGGTCCACTCGCACTCCGTCTCGTCGGCGACGAACTTCGTCCAGCATGGCGGCGTCGAAGCCATCGAGAACACCGACGACGCCGTCGACGAGATGGTCGACGCCTTCGAGTCCCGGAAGGACCGCCTGCTCGAACTGTTCGCCGACCACGGCGTCGACGTCCCCGAGCCCGACGGCGCGTTCTACGTGATGGTGCCCGTCGACGAGGACGACCAGCAGTGGTGTCAGGACGCCCTCAAGGACGCCCACGTCGCGACCGTCCCCGGGAGCGCGTTCGGCACGCCCGGCTACGCGCGCATCTCGTACGCCGCGAGCACCGAACGCCTCGAGGAAGCAGTCGAACGGCTCGCAGCAGAAGGCTACCTGTAGCGCAGCGCGCTAGCGGGGCTACTTAGTTCTCCAGCGGTGCTCTCTGTACGCGACCACCGAGCCGACCAGCGCGACGAGCACCGCGCCGAGCGCGCCCTCGGCCGGGCGCCCGCTGACGGCAACTGCGACGCCAGCGGAGCCGCCGAGGCACAGGAAGTACGCGAACTTCGCGGCGGCACTCCGTCGGGGACCGAACTGCTCGGCCGCCGTCGTCGCCGCGGGCAAGAAGTAGTACAGCGAGACCGTCACGACGACGCCGACTGGCACCACGAACGACAAGGGCGCCGAGGCCGTCAGTCCCTCGATGCCCTGCGCTTTCACGGCGTCGTAGCTCAGAACGACGGTCGCGACGGCGGCAGTGGCCAGCACCTGCACGGACGCCGACAGGGGTAGCTTCCACCGCTCCGTTTCGAGGGCTGTGGAGTCGACGGCCTTCGTTCGGCGATACGCAGCCGCGACGACGGCCGTACAGCAGGCGAGCCCGAGTGCCGAGAGGACGGTGAGCCACAGCGGCCACATATCTCGGTCCGGGTTTTGGTGGAGGTGTAGTGCCGCGTAGAGAGTCACCGCGGCCGCAGTCACAAGCAGGAGCGACTGCGGGACTGACAGCCAGACAGGGTGCGGGGGAGCGTCGTCCGGGGCGTCGACGGCGTCCGGCGCGAACACGGCGGTGAACCGAGACGCGACGGTCCGCCAGTACCAGAGGCCGTAGCCGCCGAAGACGAACGTTCCGAGGAGCACGCTCGCGAACCCGGCCGCACGAACGGGCTGACCGAGCAGCGTCCGCAGGTCCGAGACTGTGAGGAGTGTGACGATACCCACGCCAGTGAGAGCCGCGAGTCCGGCTGTGAGGAGGCCGCTGAGCACGAAAACGAGCCCGCCGAACCCACGAATGGGGTCGGTGAGCACCGTCGTGACCACCCGGTAGATGGCTGGCTCCACGTCGAAGGCCCGCTCGTCGACGGCCTCGACTCGACTGGTCGCGAGCCGCGCCGCCGCGAACGCGACCACGGCCGCCTCGGGAATCGGAGAGAACAGACCGACGACGTAGACGAGAATCCCGAAGTAGACCGCACAGGTCGTGACGAATCCCGTGAGCACGACGTTGAGGAACCATCGAGTGAATACTGGAAACAGGCCCGAAGCGTCGCTAGCCACCGTGTACCGGTCACCCTCGTACAGCCCGCTTTCGCTCGGCCCCACGTCCGGTAATCGGTCGGCCGCTAGGTAGAGGAGTTCGTAGAACCGGCCGTCTGGTCGAGCGAACGGGTCCGCGTCCGCGGCTGCGAACGCCGCGGCCGAGACCGCCGTCCCGGCCGCGACGAGCAGAATCGGAACGTACCCCGACTCCGGTACGCCGTAGAACAGCCACGCGACCACGGCGCTCGCGGTGGCGTAGACGACGAGCATCGGCACTCGCGCCGTCCGCCAGTTCTCTATCCGCCCCGTGAACAGCAGCGGACTGAACCGGTAGACCGTCGCCGCGAGGAACGCGAACTGCGTCGTCCTGAGCGCGACGCCGAGCGCGCCGCCGTCGCCGCTGACCACCGAGAGCGTGGCGCTGAGTGCGGCGCTCCCGACTGTCGTGTCGACGACCTCCGCCAGAACCCCGGCGGTACCGTCCAGGAGCCGGAGCAGCAACTCCGCGGCGGCGAGGACCGCGAGGAGGCTGGTCCGGCGGGAACGGCCCGACGACTCCATCTGTCTGCGCTCCGGCGGGACTGCACAGCCGACGCGAATAAAAGGTCGGGCCTACCGAACTACGGCCAGTTCCCGCTGCCCTCGTAGGCGCCGAGGACGCGCTGGATGGCGACGACGTACGCGGCGGTGCGGAGGTTCGGGAGGTCGCGGTCCTCGTAGGCGTCGATCATCGCGTCGAAGGCGTCGGTGACGACGGCCTCCAGTTCCTCGTTGACGCGCTCCTCGGTCCACTGGAAGCGCTGGCGGTTCTGCACCCACTCGAAGTACGAGACGGTGACGCCGCCGGCGTTCGCGAGGATGTCCGGGACGACGTGGACGCCGCGCTCGGTGAGCACGTCGTCGGCGTCCGGCGTGAGCGGGCCGTTCGCGGCCTCGACGATGACGTCGGCGTCGACGTCGCGGGCGAGGTCGCCGTCGATGGCGTTCTCCAGCGCCGCGGGCACGAGCAGGTCGACGTCGAGCGTGAGGAGGTCCTCGTTGCCGAACTCCTCGGTGGCGCCGTCGTAGTCGGTGACGCTGCCGGTCCGGCGCTTGAACTGCTTGACGTGGCGGGTGTCGAACCCCTCGGGGTTGTAGATGGCGCCCGAGGAGTCCGAGACGGCGACGACGTGCGCGCCGAGGTCTTCGAGGAGGTTCGCGGCGACCGACCCCGCATTCCCGTACCCCTGCACGGCGACCGTCGCTTCCTCCATGTCCTTGTCGAGGTAGTCGAAGACCTCGCGGGCGGCGAACATCGTCGACCGGCCGGTCGCCTCGACGCGGCCCTCGCTGCCGCCGTTCTCGATGGACTTCCCCGTGACGACGCCGGGCGCGGTCGTGTTCTCGAGGGTCTCGTAGGTGTCTTTGATCCAGTTCATCTCCCGCTGGCCGGTGTTGACGTCCGGCGCGGGCACGTCCTCGTCCTCGCCGATGAACGGCCGAATCTCCTCGGCGTACGACCGCGTGATGCGTTCGAGCTCGCTCTCGGAGTACTCGCGGGGGTCGAGCTCGATGCCGCCCTTCCCGCCGCCGTACGGGACGTCGACGACCGCGGTCTTGTACGTCATCCACCCGGACAGCGCCTTCACTTCGTCGCGCTTGACGCCGGGGTGGTAGCGGATGCCGCCCTTGTACGGTCCGCGGTCGCCGTTGAACTGCGAGCGGTACGCGTCGAAGGTCTCGATGGACCCGTCGTCCATCTCCACGGAGAGCGTGAGTTCGAGCACGCGCTCCGGTCGCTTGAGGCGCTCGAGCACGTCCTCGCCGACGTCGAGGTGCTCGGCGGCGTCGTCGAGCTGCTCCCGGAGGCTCTCGAACGGATTCGTGTCGGCCATACGTTGAGCGTCACCGGCGCTCAGCAAAAGCGTGGCGGAACTCGGCACTCACTCCGCGGCGTCGCCGTCCGCGGCTCGCGCCCGTTCGAGGATGCGTTCGGCCTGCGCGACCAGCGGCGCGTCCACCATCTCGCCGTCCACGCGGTAGACGCCGTGGCCGGCGGCGTCCGCGTCCTCCTTGGCGTCGAGGACGCGCTCGGCCCACTCGACGTCCTCCGGGTCGGGCGTGAACGCGTCGTTGATGGGGTCGACCTGCGAGGGGTGGATCGCGAGCTTCCCGTCGTAGCCCAGCTGCGCTGCGAACGCCGTCTCCTCCGCGAGCCCCTCGGTGTCCTCGATGTCCGTGTAGACGGTGTCGATGGCGTCCACGCCCGCGGCGGCCGCCGCGAGCACGACCTGCTCGCGCGCGTGCAGGACCTCCACGCCGTCGTCGGTCCGCGTCGCGCCGAGGTCCGCGGCGAGGTCCTCGGCGCCGAACACGAGCGCGTCCGTCGGCCCGGCGTCCGCGATTTCCTCGGCGTGCAGGACGCCGCGCGCGGACTCCACGAGCGCCAGCACGGGGACGTCGAACGAGCGCTCGTCGAGCAGCCGGCCGAGCGTCGTCACCTCGTCGGCGGCCCGCGCCTTCGGGAGCACCACGGCGTCCAGCCGCGGGTTCTCCCCGGCGAGCACCGTCTCCACGTCGTCGCGGGCGCCCGCCCCGATGGGGTTCACGCGCACGCAGACCTCGCAGTCCGGGTCGAACTCGGGGTCCGAGAGCACCGACTGGACGGCCGTCCGCGCCTCCGTCTTCCGGGCGGGCACGACCGCGTCTTCGAGGTCGAAGACGACGACGTCCGCGCCGGTCTCGGATGCCTTCCGCAGTAACTCCGGCCGGTCGCCCGGCGAGAACAGGACGCTGCGTCGAGCCATGCCGGGGGGTCGCCCCGGCCGCTTGTAGGTCTATCGGCGCGCGAGCAGCGCGGCCGCCGCGAGCGCGACGACCGCCGCCACGGTGCCGAACCCGGGCGACTCGGACGGCGTCGAATTCGCCGTGGTCGTCGGCGCGTCAGTCTGCGTCGCGTCGGTTCCGCCGTCGCAGTTGCGGTCGGCTCCGCCGTCTCGGTGGCGGTCGTCGTCTCCTCGGTCACGTCCAGCGACGCGGTCACCGCCCCGCCGCTGGTCTGCGGGTTCACGTCGATGCCGACCGAGTAGTCGCCCGCGTTCGGGTTCTGGACGTCCTCGTAGACGACCACGACCTGGTCGCCCTCCTGCAGCTCGTAGTCGCCGTCGAACCCGAAGGTCAGCGTCGCCCCGTCGTTGCTCCCGCTGACCTCGCCGAGCGACGACGCGTACGACCGGTCGATGGTCGTGTTCGCGCCGTCGTCACCGCGGTCGATACCGACCGTCACGACGTCGTTCTGCCCGACGTTGCTCACGTCGGCTCCGGTCCCGCTGTAGTTGACTTCGAGCCCGGTCCACGAGGAGTCACCCATCTCCGCGTCGACCACGGCCGCCGCCACGTGCGTCGCCGTCTCGTTCGCCGTGTCGGGACTCGCGCCCACGTAGGGCTGGCCTCCCTGCACGAGACTCACGCCCGAGTCGGAGCCGAAGGACGCGTCGTCACCGTCGTCCTGCGTGGTGGTCGCGGTGGGCGTCTGCGTGGTAGTCGTAGTGGTCGTCGGTTCTTCAGTCGTCGGTGATTCGGTGGTGGTCGGTTCTTGGGTCGTCGTTGTCTCGCTCTCGATGGCGAGCGTCGCGAACGTCTCGCCACCGCTGCTCTGTGGGTTCACGTCCAGATTGACCTCGTACTCTCCCGCGTCCGGGTTCTGGACGTCCTCGTACACGACTACCAGCTCGTCGCCCTCTTGGGGGCTGTAGCTACCGCCGAGGGTGAATTTCAGCGTGTTACCGTTGTTGCTCTCGCTCACACTATCGAGGTCGTCTGAGGCGTTCACGTCGATAGTGTCCCCCTGCGAGTCGTCGCCCTCGTCGATTCCAATCGTCGCGACGTCACGTTGGTCGACGTTACTGGCGTCGCTGGCATCGTAGGACACTTTGAGCCCGTTCCACGAGCTACCGGCGGCGTCCCCGTCGACGGTGACTGTCGCGGTGTGTTCCGCGGTTTCGCCGGGACTGTCCGGCGACGCGTCTATCGAACCACTCGTTGCTGCCGTCGTCACGCCCGCGAACGTCGCGGCGGCGAGCACGACGGCGACCAGAATTCCTGCGCGGAGGTACTCCCTCGTCATGGTCAGGTAGAGCCCCGCTAACTGAAAAAGGCTGGTGGCCATTCACCCGTGTAAAAGCCTGACGGCCGGAATTTCGGCGGTTTTAAGGGTTGGGGCCGACGCCACTCGTGCATGACGGGACGCTACTACGAGGCGTTCGAGGTCGGCGAGACCATCGAGCACGAGAAGCGCCGGACGGTCTCCGAGGCGGACAACCAGGCGTTCTGCGACCTGACGATGAACCAGCAGCCGCTGCACCTCGACGCGGAGTTCGCGGCGGAGACGCAGTTCGGCGAGCGCGTCGTCAACGGGCTCTACACGCTGAGCCTCGCGGTCGGGCTGACCATCCCGGACACGACCGACGGCACCATCGTCGCGAACCTCTCGTACGACGACGTCGAGCACCCGGCGCCGGTGTTCCACGGGGACACGATTCGTGCGCAGTCAACGGTGACGGACAAGCGCGAGACCAGCGACGGCGAGCGCGGCGTCGTCACGTTCCACGTCGAGGCCTTCGCCGTGAACCGCGACGACGAGCTGGTCTGCGAGTTCGACCGCACGGCGCTCTCGCTGAAGCGCGAGCACGCGGAGTAGGAGGGAAAACGCCATGTGGGTCCCCTCCGTGCGTGAGGTATGACTTCGTCCGAGAGAGTGACAGTCGAAGACGTGATGTCGACGCCGCTGGAGACGATCGCCCCCGACGCGACCGTGCGGGAGGCCGCGCGCCGGATGCGGGAGAAGGACATCAGCGCGCTCGTCGTGACCACGTCGCCGCGCGCGATTATCAGCAGCACGGACGTCCTCGACGCCGTCGCGGACGGACAGGACGTCTCGGAGTTGACGGTCGCAGACGTGATGACGACCGACGTGGAGACCGCCGCGCCCGACCTCTACATGGAGGAGGTCGCTGCGATGATGACGACGTACGGCATCAAACACCTCCCCGTGGTCGACGACGACTACGTGGGGATGATCTCCTCGACGGACGTCACCGCGCACATGTCGTAAGCCCGGAAACCGCCCGCGGGCCCGCTACAGAATCGTGCTGTGTTTCTTCGACGGGCGGTCTTTCTCGACGTCCTCGTAGAAGTCGAAGCGCGCGGCGAGCTCCGACCGGAGCTCCGACGGCGGGACGATTTCGTCGATGACGGTCTCGCTGGCCATCCGGTGGACGTCGATGTCCTCGCGGTACTCCTCGCGGAGCTCGCGCTCGCGCTCGGCGCGCTCCTCGGGGTCGTCGATGTCGTCGAGCTTGTTCGCGTAGACGGCGTTGATGGCGGCCTCCGGTCCCATGATGCCGATTTCGCCGGACGGGAGCGCGATGGTGGATTCGGGGTCGTAGGCCGGCCCGCTCATGGCGTAGATGCCGGCGCCGTAGGCCTTCCGCACGACCACGGACTGCTTGGGGACGGTCGCCTCGCTGGTGGCGTAGATCATCTTCTTGCCCTTCTCCAGGATGGCGTCCTTCTCGACCTGCGAGCCGGCCATGAAGCCGGGGGTGTCGCAGAGGTAGAGGAGCGGGACGTTGTAGGCGTCGGACTTCCAGACGAACTCCGCGGCCTTCTCGGCGGCGTCCGGGAAGATGGCGCCCGCGCGCTCGGCGGGCTGGTTCGCGACGATGCCCACGGTGCGGCCGTCGATGCGCGCGTACCCCGTGAGAATCTCCTTCCCGTACTCGGGCTTGAGCTCGAAGAAGGAGTCCGCGTCGACCACCCGGTCGATGAGGTCGTGCATGTCGTACGCGCGGTTCGGGGACTCGGGAATCAGGCCGTCGATGCCCTCCGTGGGTTTCGCGGGCGGCTTCGCGGGCTGACTCGGGGGTTTCTCGTCGCTGTTGTCCGGGAGGTACTGAATCAGGTTCGAGACGAGCTCGCGAGCGTGGTCCTCGTCGCGGGCGACGAGGTCGGCGCTCCCGGACTTCCGGGCGTGGACGTCCGGGCCGCCGAGTTCCTGCATCTCGATCTCCTCGCCGGTCACCATCTTCACCATGCGGGGGCTGGCGATTGCCATCGCGGACATCCCCTCGACCATCACGGTGAAGTCCGCGAACACCGGCGTGTACGCGGCGCCCGCGATGCAGGGGCCGTACAGCACGCAGATCTGGGGGACGCGCCCGGAGAGCCGGGAGTGGTTGAAGTAGTACTTCCCGATGCCCTCGCGGTTCGCGAAGAACCCCGACTGCTCGTCGATGCGACCTCCGGAGGAGTCCATCAGGTAGAGCACTGGCTGGCCGGTCTTGAGCGCGCGCTGCTGCATCCGGAGGAACTTCTCGACGCCGCGCTCGGCCATCGATCCCGCCTTCACGGTGAAGTCGTTGGCCATGAAGTGGACGTCCCGGCCCTCGAAGTCCGCGGCGCCCGTAATGAGGCCGTCCGCGGGGAGGCGCGTGTCGGGGTCGGCGTCGTCGACGTCCGGGCTGTTCGGGTGCCACGAGTCGAAGTTCGCGAACTTCCCGTCCTCGAACAGGAGGTCGCCCGCTCCGTCGCCGCCCTCGTCGCCGAACCAGAGGTCGAGGCGGTCGCGCACGAACAGCTTGTCCTGCTCGCTCAGGCGCTCCTTGTACTTCTCGGGGCCGCCCTCGAGGATGTCCGCGATCTCCTCGCGGAGCCGCTCCTCGCGGTCGGTCGGCCCGACCTCGCGCTCGGACTCGGGCGCGTCGCTGGAGGGCGCGGGCGCTTCGTGGACGGCCGCGGGTTCGTCGTCCTCGCCGAGGTACACTTCGACCTCGTCGGCGACGTGTTCGGCGAGCGCGGCCGCGACCGCCTCGGCTTCCTCGTCGGTCGCGCCGGCGCCGATTCGTACCTTCATGGTCTTTCGTGGGTGGTACGGCGGCAAACCGTTTTCTCTTCGACTGCCACAAAGATTACGTCCTCTCGAAGAGAACACGTCTCCATGGGTCCCGTCGAACTGCTGCTGGCGCTGCTGCTCGTGGTGGTGTTCGCCGCGTTCGCGTACCTGCTCCCGCAGGTGTACGACGCGCTCCACTCGTAGCGCCAGCCCCCCCTGTCGCCGCCCGCGCGGAGCCACCCGCAGACCTATTGTCCCGGCCGCCGCGCCTCCACGCATGAGCGACGCGATGCGACGGTTCCCCGTCCCCGACGAGGCCGACCTCCCCGAGGACCTCCGCGAGCGAATCGCCGAGGAGACCGAGCGCGCGGCTTCACGCCGAACGTCTTCCGCGCGTTCGGGTACAAGCCGAGCCACTTCCGGGCGTTCTTCGCGTTCCACGACGCGCTCGTCGACGACTCGCCGCTCGCCCGCGAGGAGGTCGAGATGATAACGGTCGCCGTCAGCGGCGCCAACGACTGCCTCTACTGCGTGGTCGCCCACGGCGCGCTCTGCCGCATCTACGCGGAGGCCCCGAAGCTCGCCGACCAGCTCGCCACCAACCACCGGACGGCGGACGTCTCCGAGGAGCACCGAGCGATGCTGGACTTCGCCGTGACGCTCACGGAGTCCCCCGAGCGCGTCGACGACGCGGCCGTCCAGCGGCTCCGCGACGCGGGCTTCACCGACGAGGAGGTCTGGGACATCGCGGCGGTGACAGCGTTCTTCAACCTCTCGAACCGGATGGCGGCGGTCGCCGACATGCGGCCGAACGACGAGTTCTACGCGATGGGGCGCGGCGAGTAACCGCCGACGCGCCGGCCACCACTATATTCAAGTGCGTTACACCGCCACAGAGAGACGTGTCTCGGTGCCCAGTTCCGCGCGTCGCCGTCGTCGCCGCCGTCGTCACGCTCGTGGCGGCGAGCCCGGCGACCGCGCTCGCGGCTGGCACCACCGACGCCACCGCGGTCGAGTCGGGCGTCCTCTCGGTCGACGTGACCGGGCCGGGCGCGCGACCGAGCGCGGCGGCGTCTACTACGTGTGGGCCGACGAGACCGCCACCGTGGAGGTGACCGTCGGCGACTACCTCGAGGAGTCCGACACCTACTACGCGGACTACGACGTGCGGCTGACCGACACCCGGGAAGCGCGCTTCGCCGAGCCGTTCGACGAGTCGCTGGCCGCGACCGAGGTGACGCTCGGCGAGCTGGCGACGACCGAAGCCGACCTCGCGTTCGAGCCGGGGGAGCAGGAGCTCGAACCCGGCCGGCACACGCTGTACGCGACGATGTACCCCTCGGGGAGCGGCGACCAGTCCCGCCTCGACGACCGGGCGATTACCGTCCACGTCATCAATCGGGGCGGTGACCTCGACGCCGACGGCCTCTCGAACGCGAACGAGCTCTCGCTCGGCACCGACTTCCGCGACCCCGACACGGACGGCGACGACCTCGAGGACGGCCCCGAGGTCCACCAGTTCGGCTCGGACCCGACCGACCCCGACACCGACGACGACGGCGTCCGCGACGACGAGGAAGTCCGCGCGGGGACGGATTACGGCGAGGCCGACACGGACGCGGACACGCTCGACGACCGCTCGGAGCTCGCGGGCAACACGTCCGCCGTCCGGGCCGACTCGGACCTCGACGGCCTCCCGGACGCGCTCGAACTCGAACTCGGTACGGACCCCCACGACCGCGACACGGACGGCGACGGGCTCACGGACCTGACCGAGTACCGCGACACGGGCACGGACCCGCTCGTCGCGGACACGGACGGCGACGGCCTCGAGGACGGCATCGAACTCCGGCGGTACGGTACCGACCCGACGGCGAAAGACACGGACGCTGACGGCATTCCGGACGGCGAGGAAGTGTTGCGCGGCACGGACCCGACGACCCCGAACGACGACGCCACGGAGAACCCCGCGGTCGTGGAGGGGACCGGGGCGTTCGACTGGTCGGTGCACTACCCGATGGGACGGCTCCTCCACGCACTCACATGACGCGCCGGAGGCTCCTGCTCGGCGCGCTCGTGGTGCTCGGGGCCGTCGCCGCGGTGAGCGTCGCCGGGATGGCCACGACGGCGACGGGGACAGCGACCGCGCCGACGTACGTCGACGGCAACGTGACCGAGGACACGACGTGGACGCCCGAGGACGGCCCGTACTACGTCGGCCGGGACGTGACTGTCGCGGAGAGCGCGACGCTGACGGTCGAACCCGGGACGCGCGTCAACGTCGGCGAGGAGGTGACACTCCGCGTCGAAGGGAGCCTCGTCGCGGCCGGCACCGGCGCCGCCTCGATTCGGTTCACGACCGCGGACGCGGCCTCCGGCGCGGGGACGTGGCAGACCATCGAGTACGCGGGCGGCGCCGACTCGACGCTCCGCCTCGAACACGCCGTCGTCGAGCACGGCACCACCGCGGTGACGGCGACCTCGAGCGAGGGGTCGGTTCGCGTCGTCGACTCGACGGTGCGCGAGCACGTCCGGGACGGGCTGGCCGTCACGACCCGCGAGGGCGCGCCGTCGCTCCGAATCGCCGACTCGCGGTTCACCGACGCCGGGCGCGCCGGCGTCGCGTTCGAAGTCCCGGCGACCGACCCGTACGTGGACGCGGTGCGGAATCTGGCGGTCTCGGGGACGACGTTCTCGAACACGGGCGCGAACGGCGTCCTCGTGCGCGCTCGGGAGGTTACGGACGTCCGGATGACCGACGTGACCGTCGCCGGCGTCTCCGGGGACGGCGTGGCGTTCCAGACGGCGTCGACGGACGCCCGGCCGCGGACCACGAGCGGCCACCGCGTCGAGGACGCGACCCTCCGCGGCGTCGCCGTCGAGGGCGCGGGCGGCGACGGCGTCGCGTTCCGCGGCGGCGCGCTCGAGGACGTCACCGTGTCGGACAGCGAGGTCCGGGGCGCGTCCGGGAGCGGCTTCCACGTGCAGGCGGCGACGGACGCCGACGACGTGCGGTTCGCGCGCAACACCGTCGTCGACGCCCGGAGCGGCCTCCGCGTCGAACTCCGGCGGACGAGCGGCGGCATCCAGCACGTCTCGCTGGCCGTCGAGCACAACGAGTTCGCGCGCAACGAGCGCTACGGCGTCGACGCCAGCGCGGCGTACGTCTTCGTGGATTCCTTCGACGTACGGAACAACACGCTCGCGGCCAACGGCGCGGGCGGCGCGACGTTCAGCACGCAGCAGATCGACAACACGGTGTTCGCGGACAACGTCGTGCGCGACAACGACGGCCCCGGAGTCGCGGTCTCCGCGATTCGCGTGCGCGGCGCGACGGCGGTGCGGAACCGCTTCGTGGACAACGCCGACGACGGCCTCTCCGTCCGCGCGAACGACCTGCTCGGCGGCGTGTCCGTCGGGTTCAACGACGTCCTCGACAACGACGAGTTCGGCGTCGACCTCGCGGGCGAACGCGCCGGCACGACGACGGTCGTCCACAACAACACTATCGCGGCGAACGGCGACGGCGCGCGCGTCGTCGGGCCGACGCCGGCGCGGCTGGCGAACAACTCCGTCGTGTTGAACACGGCCGACCGCGAGCGCGCCGACGGCGGCCGGGACGCGGACGCAGCGACGGGCGTCGTCGTCACCGACGCGCCGAACGTCGAACTCGTCCACAACGACGTCTACGGGCACATCGTCGGCCTGCGGAGCGCGCTCTCCGGCGGCGCGGTCGTCGACGCCGAGCACAACTACTGGGGCGCCGAATCGGGGCCGTACCACGAGACGCTCAACCCCGACGGCGCGGGCGACGCGGTGGTCACCGACGGCGGGAAGGCCGACCCGGTGCCGTTCGCGAGCGAGCCGTTCGGCCCGCGCTACGAGCGCCCGACCGCGGCCCTCGCCGCCAACCGGACCACCGTTCGGCCCGGCGAGCGCGTCGAACTCTCGGGGCGGCAGTCCACCGACGACGGCGAGATTGCGCGCTACGAGTTCGCCGTCGACGCGCGCGCCACGCCGGCACCGAGCCGACGCACGTGACCAGTTTCGAGGAGCCGGGCACGTACGAGGTCTCGCTCGCCGTCGAGGACGAGCTCGGCGTGCGCAGCCTCAACGACGCGACCGTGAACGTCACCGTCGAGGCCGCC
>NZ_WPCF01000104.1 GCF_009741975.1 Halobacterium sp. CBA1126
GGTCGACGTCGACGCCGACGTGGTCCGGAACGGCGTCCCGGACGTAGGCCGCGAACCCCTCGAAGAAGTCAGTCTGGGTCTCCGGCGGCACCGTCCGTCGGTCGAAGACGATGGTGCACTCGTCGGGCACGCGGTTCGCCGCGTCCCCGCCCGCGATTCGCGTGGGCGTCAGCGTCGGCGGCCCGAGCTCGGGGTGTTCGGCGGCGCCCCGCGCGGCGTCGTACGTCCGCACCGCTTCGAGCGCGTGCTCGGCGGCGCCGACGGCGTTCGCGCCCGTCCCCGGTTCGGCGGCGTGCGCGCCCTCGCCGGTGAGTTCGACCGTGCCCTGGAAGCGGCCGCGGGCGCTCGTGCAGGCCTCGAGGTCCGTCGGCTCGCCGACGACGACGCCGTCAGCGTCGAGGTCGAGGGCGGCCGCGCCCGTCGAGTCGGTCTCCTCGTCGGGCGTAATCGCGAGCGTCACGCGCCCCTCGGCGGGGTCGACCGCGAAGAACGCCGCGAGCAGCGCGGCCAGCGGCCCCTTCGCGTCGCAGCTCCCCCGGCCTTCGACGACGTCGCCGTCCCGCGAGAACGGGACGTGCGGCGGCACCGTGTCGATGTGCGTGTTCAGAACGTAGTGCGGGGTCCCGGTCCCCTTCGACGCGAGGACGTTCCCGGCGTCGTCGACCTCGGGGTCGCAGCCGTGCTCGCGGAGCGTCCCCACGAGCAGGTCGCGCATCTCGCCGACGTCCTCGTGGGACGGCGTGCGGACGGCGCGCTCGTGGAAGTCCAGAACGGAGAACTCAGGCATCGAGGTGGCGCGCGGAGACCGCCTCGGCTTCCCCGTCGAGCTCGTGCTCGGTGGGGCCGCGCAGCGTCGCCGTGGTGCCCGAGAGGTCGACGGTGAGCTCGCCGCCCGGCGGCCGGACCGCCACGCGGTCCCCGCAGCGGCCCTCGCGGCGCGCGACGGCGGCGACCGCCACCGCGCCCGTGCCGCAGGAGTCGGTCTCGCCCTCCACGCCGCGCTCGAACGTGCGCTGGCGGAACGCGTCCTCGCCGTCCGGGGACGCGAACGTCACGTTCGCGCCCTCGGGGAACGCCTCGTGGTGGCGGACGGCGGGCGCGTCCGCCTCGACGTCCACGTCGTCGACGTCGTCGACGAACACCACGGCGTGCGGGACGCCCGTGTTCACGGCGGTGACCTCGTAGCCCGCCAGTTCCTCGCGCTCCATCGGCTCGTCGCGGAACGCCGGCACCTCGCGGGGGTCGAAGGACGGCTCGCCCATCTCGACGGTGACCTCAGCGCCGTCGAGGTCCGCGCGCCGCGTTCCCGCCTGCGTGTCCAGCATCACGCTGTCCGAGCCGGTCTGCTCGGCGACCCACCGGGCGGCACACCGAGCGCCGTTCCCGCACATGTCGGCGGTGGAGCCGTCGGGCTGGCGCAGCGTCATCACCGCCCGCGGCGGCGTGTAGCCGTCCTCCAGCGCGAGGAACAGGACGCCGTCGATGCCGAGGTCGGCGCAGAGCCGCTCGGCGAACGCCCCCCTGTCGGGGACGTAGTTCGACGCGTCGACGATTGCGAAGTCGTTGCCGGTGCCGTGGTATCGTTCGTAGGGAATCATCGTTCTGGGGCGGGTGGACTGTGTACGGGAATCATCGTTCTGGGGTGGTGAGGTCGGACAGCGAGTCGCGTTCGCGGGCGAGCCGGTCGGCGCCGCCCTCGAGGACGGCGACCGCGGGCCGCGGCCGGGAGTTGTACTGGGACGCCATCTCGACGCCGTAGGCGCCCGCGTTCCCGACCGCGAGCAGGTCGCCCCGTTCCGGTCGGGGGAGCCGCCGGTCGGCCGCGAGTACGTCTGTGCTCTCACAGATGGGCCCGACCACCGTAACTCTGCGGTCCGGGCGGTCGTGGCTGTCGCGGGTGAGCGTGCGCACCTCGTGGTGGGCGTCGTAGAGCGCGGGCCGCAGCAGCGTCGTCATCCCGGCGTCGACGCCCGCGAGCGTCGGGCCGTCCGTGCGCTTGACGGTGTTCACCTCGGCGAGCAGGACGCCGGCGTCCGCGACGAGGAACCGGCCGGGTTCGACGACGAGGTCGGCGTCCACGTCAGCGAGCGCCTCGCGCGTGGCGTCGGCCACCGCCTCGAGGTCGAGGGGGTCCTCCTCGGGGCGGTACGGGACGCCGAAGCCGCCGCCGACGTCCACGAACTCGAGGTCGACGGGCGCGTCGCGGGCGACGTCGGCGAGCCGCTCGACGACCTCGCGGTGGGCGTCGACGTCCGACTCGGAGAGCATCCCGCTGCCCACGTGGGCGTGAATCCCGACCACGTCGAAGCCGCGGGCGTCCGCGTTCCGCAGCACGGCCGCCGCGCGGTCGTGGGGGACGCCGAACTTCGCGTCCGCGCCGGTCGCCACTTCGTCGCTGTGCCCGGCGCCGACGCCCGGGTGGACGCGGACCGCGAGCCGGCCGTCGAAGCCGCGCTCTTCGAGGCGGTCGACGGTGTCGCGGGCGCCCACCACGAACGTCGCGTCCGGCGCCGCGTCGAGCACGTAGTCGAGGTCGCGGGCCGGCGGGTTCACGGCCGTGTAATGGATTTCCGTGGGCTCGTAGCCGGCGTCGAGCGCGCGGTACACCTCGCCCGCGGAGGCGCACTCCGCGCCGGCGCCCGCGCCCCGGAGCGCCTCGAGGACCGCGCGGCCCGCGTTGGCCTTCACGGCGTAGTGGACGTCCGCGTCCGGGAACGCCGCCGCGAGCCGCTCGTAGTTCTGTCGCACGCGGTCGAGGTCCTGCACGTACAGCGGCGTGTCGTACGCCGCGGCCAGCTCGCGGAGGTCGGCGGCCGACCAGTCGGCGAGCCGCCGCACGGCGGGGGCCTCGACGCGCGTCACGACCGCAGGACCTCCTCGCGCTGGGTGGCGTCGAGGGTCTCGGCTTCGAGGTCCATCGCGACCACCGCGGGCTTGAACGCGCCGCCGTCGAAGAGGTCGTGCTCGCCGACGCTGGACTCGACGTACCGCGTGAACGCGCGCCGCTCCGGCGGCAGCTCGCCGTACAGAACCTCCTCCTCCACGAGGTCGTACACCGGAATCCGCGGGGTCAGCAGCGTGTTCTCGCCGACCACGGAGTCCTCGCCGACGACGAACCCGGAGGTGACCCGGCAGCCCGCGCCCAGCGAGACGCCGTCCTCGACGACGACGGGCGCGCTCTCGACGGGCTCGAGCACGCCGCCGATGAGCGTGTTCGCGCCGAGCTTCACGTCCTCGCCGATCTGCGCGCAGGAGCCGACGGTGTCACAGGAGTCGACGAGCGTGCCGTCGCCGACGTGCGCGCCGATGTTCACGAACGCCGGGGACATCACGATGCAGTCCGAGCCGAGGTGCGCGCCGCGCCGGAGCACGGTGCCGTCGGGCGTGTTCCGCGTGCCGCGCTCGTAGAGGTCGCCCGTGTCCCGGAGCGGCAGCACGTCGTGGTACGTGACGTCGCCGTACTCGCGGGGCTCGGTCTCGCGGAGCGCGAAGTTCAGGAGGACGCCGCGCTTGACCCACTCGACGGCCTCCCACTCGCCGCCGGACTGCTCGGCGGCCCGCACGTCGCCCGCCTCGAGCGCCTCGAGGAACGCCTCGAGGGTGTCCGCGTCGTCGGCGGTCGCGGTCTCGGCCGTCAGGTCGCCGTCCTCGTGTCGGTGCCACAGGTCTCGTACGTCGGATTCCAGGCTCATAGTTCGGAAGCAACCGCCTCGAAGCGGTAGAAGTCCGCGGGCTGGTCGGCGAGCCACGCGGCGGCGTCGAGGGCGCCCGCCGCGAACACCGACCGGGCGCCCGCGCGGTGGGTCAGCTCCAGCACTTCGTCGTTCCCCGCGAGCAGCGCCTCGTGCTCGCCCGTGACGTCGCCGGCGCGGCGCGCGTGCACGCCGATTTCGCCGTCCTCGCGGGGCTGGTCGCCCACGCGGCCGTGGACGCGCTCGCTGTCGCCGCGAGTGTCGTCGATGCGGTCGAGGAGCACGTTCGCGGTGCCGCTGGGGGCGTCGCGCTTCCCGTTGTGGTGGGTCTCCGTAACCTCCACGTCGTACTCGGGGAGCGCGCCGACCGCCGCCTCGACGGCGTCCAGCAGCGCCTGCACGCCCCGGGAGAAGTTCGCGCCGAGGAGCACGGGCGCGTCGCTGCCCGCGTCCCGGAGCGTCCCGAGCTGGTCGTCGTCGAACCCCGTGGTGCCGACGACGATCGGGACGCCGGCGGCCGCGCAGGCGGTCACGTACTCCACGCTCGCCTCCGGCACGGTAAAGTCCACGACCGCGTCAGGATTCTCGCGTTCCACGAGCGCCGCGAACTCGCCCGCGGGGTCGAGGTCGCTGCCGGGATCGCGGGTCGTCGCGAACGCCACCTCGACGCCGCGAGCGGCGGCCGCTTCCCGGATCTCGCGGCCCATCCGTCCGGTCGCGCCGGTCACCCCGACTCTCATGCGGACACCTCCCGTTCGCCGAGGGCGTCGAGGGCCTCGCGGAGCAGTTCGCGGGTCTCCTCGGTGGCGTCGGTGAGCGGCGACCGGTAGTTCGCCGGGCCGTGGCCGCGAATCTCCTGGGCGGCCTTCACGGGAATCGGGTTCGTCTCCGCGAACAGCGCGCGGTTCAGCGGCTCGAGTTCGCGGTGGCGCTGGCGCGCGGTCTCGTAGTCGCCGTCGTGGGCCGACCAGACGAGGTCGCTGACGCGCTCCGGTTCGACGTTCGCGGTGACGCTGATGGTCCCCGTGCCGCCGACCGAGAGGACCGGCAGCGTCAGGCCGTCGTCACCGGAGAGCACGCCGAAGTCCTCGTCGCGCGTGCGCTCGGCGACCTCGCTGATGCGGCCGACGTCGCCGCTGGCGGCCTTGTAGCCGACGACGTTCTCGTGGCTCGCGAGCGCCGCCGCGGTCTCCACGGCGATGTTCCGGCCGGTCCGCGAGGGCACGTTGTAGATGATCTGGGGCGCGTTCACTCGGTCGGCGATCTCCCGGTAGTGGGCCTCCATCCCCTCGGGTTCGGGCTTGTTGTAGTACGGCGAGATGAGCAGGAGCGCGTCCGCGCCGGCGTCCACGGAGCGCTGGGAGAGCCCCAGCGCCTCGTGCGTGGAGTTGCTGCCCGCGCCCGCGATGATCGGCACCTCGTCGCCAGCTTCGTCGACGACTGCCTCCACGACCTCGACGTGTTCGTCGTGGGTGAGCGTCGCGCTCTCGCCGGTCGAACCGACCGGGACGAGGCCGTCGACGCCGCTGTCGACGAGGCGGCGGGCGTGCTCGCGGAGTCGGTCGAAGTCGATGCTACCGTCGGCCGCGAACGGCGTCGTCATCGCGGGGAAGACGCCGTTCACGAATGTTGTGTGGTCCATCTGGGTTTGTGTCGCGTCGGAGTCGGTGGGCGGGCCGTGCGTCCGTCGGCGGCCCGACACGGGAGCGCTACGCCCGCAGCGAGCCGTTCGCGTCGGCTTTGCTGCGTTTGCGTTTGCCGGAGAAGGAGGCGGCACTCTCGACGGAACCGGCCATCGTCACGAGAGCGCCACTCATACGCGGTACTGTGGGAGTCCGGGAACAAAGAGTTGTCGCCGCGCGCAAGCACTGCCGACCGGAACCGCGCACCGAGAGCTTTTTGCAGCGCCTGTCCGGAGGTCCGTGTAGATGCTAGTCCTCGGGGACGCACACGCGAACACGCCCGACCGACGGCAGTCGCTGTTCGCCGCGTACCGCGCCGCGGACGCCGACGTCGCGCTCCAGGCCGGGGACCTCATGTACTACGACCTCCCGGTGCCGACGTACTTCATCGGCGGCAACAACGAGGACTTCGACGTCGTCGAGTCGCTGCGACACGGCCGCGTCGAGAGCGACGACGTCTCGAACGCCCACCTCCTCCACAGCACCGCCGAGACCGTCGACGGCCTTCGGGTCGCGGGCCTCTCCGGGAACTACGCGCCCACGCAGTTCGAGAAGTCCCGCGACCAGCTCTACGACGACCGCCGCCGCCACTTCGTCCGCGACGACGTCGAGCGGGCGAAACAGCTCGAGGACGTGGACGTCTTCCTCGCTCACGAAGCCCCGCACGGCCTCCCGGTCACCGAGGAGTACGACGTCGGCTGCGAGCACATCGACGACGTCCTCGAAGCCCTCGAACCGGAGCTCTGTCTGGTCGGCCACCACCACGAGCACGCCGAGAGCGAGTTTGGGCCGACGCGCGTGGTCTCGCTGGCGCCCGCGTGGGAGTCGTACTACGAGCTCGACCCCGAGTCGCTGGCGCTGACGCGACACGAGACGCCGCCCGCCTGACCGGCGTCGCGTACCTTCTTTACGGCGCCGGCGCGTACGCCCGGTATGGCTCCAATCCAACCGGGGCAGCGGGTCGCCGTGCTGGCCGACTCGCAGAACCTCTATCACTCCGCCCAGAGCGTCTACTCTCGGAACATCGACTACGCCTCCCTCCTCGAGAAGGCCGTCCAGGACCGCGAGCTGACCCGCGCCATCGCGTACGTCATCCGCGCGCAGGCCGAAGACGAGGACAGCTTCTTCGACGCGCTCCGGGACATCGGCTTCGAGACGAAGATCAAGGACATCAAGACGTTCGGCGACGGCTCGAAGAAGGCCGACTGGGACGTCGGCATGAGCCTCGACGCCGTCACGCTCGCCGACCACGTCGACACCGTCGTGCTCTGTACGGGGGACGGCGACTTCTCGCGGCTCTGCAACCACCTCCGCCACGAGGGCGTCCGCGTGGAAGTGATGGCCTTCGAGGAGTCCACCGCGGAAGAGCTCGTGGACGTCGCGGACGCGTTCGTCGACCTCAGCGAGCGAGAAGAGACGTTCCTGCTCTAGACCATCCGGCCGTCGGTGCCGGTCGACCCCATCAGCAGCGACCCGGCGGCCAGCAGCGTCGTCGCGACCGCCGCGACGGCCAGCAGCGTCGTCGTCCCCGACGGGTCGAGGCTCGCCCACACCAACATCGCGGCGCCGACAGCGAGCAGCACCGCCGCAATCCCGATTTTCGCGGTGTCGTTCATGCCTGCGGGTTGCGGCCCACACCACATAAACGCATCCACTTCTCGGGCGCGAACGAAGTGGCTTTACGCCCGCCAGCCGACCGTCGAGGCATGCAGGACGCGGACGTCGACTCGCTGCGGACCGTCGCCGACTACCAGTTCGGATCCGGCGCGGGCGCGGCGCTGTTCCCGCCGGAGGAACGCTTCGAGGTGCAGCGCTCGACCACCGGCCGCCCCCAGCAGGTCGCCCGCGAGGACGGCGAGCGCCTCGTCTCCGTCGGGATGGACGGCCGTTTCACGCTCGGCGCCGCCGGCGGCCGCCGCCTCGTCGACGACCTCGCTCATCCCGCGGCGCGCGTGGTCGTCGGCGACGACAGCGAGCCGTTCGTCCGCGACGGCAAGAACGTCTTCGCGAAGTTCGTCCAGACCGTCGACCCGGACATCCGCGCCGGCGACGAGGTCGCCGTCGTCCACGAGCGCGGCGCGCTCCTCGCGGTCGGCCGCGCGGAGCTCGACGCCGGCTCGATGCTCGACTTCGACACCGGGATGGCGGTAATGGTGCGGGACAGCGTCGAGGCGTAGCCCCCGGACGAGCGTAGCGAGTCCGGGCCGAGGAACGACCATCGGGAGTGACGCTGGCTTTTGGCCGAGCTTTTGCAAGCGAGGGAGCGAAGCGACCGAGTGCGGCAAAAGGTCGTTTGACACCGGGATGGCGGTGATGGTGCGGGACAGCGTCGAAGCGTAGTCCCCGGACGGTCGTTCGTCACCCTTTTCACGCCGCGACGCGACGCTCCGTGCATGTTTGGCGGAGGCGGCATGAACCCCCAGAAGATGCAGCAGATGATGAAACAGATGGGCATCGACGTCGACGAAATCGACGCCACCGAGGTCGTCATCAAGCAGGCCGACGGCGACCAGCTCGTCTTCGAGGACCCGGACGTCACGAAGATGGACGCCCGCGGGCAGGAGACCTACCAGATCATCGGCGAGCCCGAGACCGTCGAGAGCGCGGGCGAGCTCGAAGCCGGCGAGGAGAGCGGCGACGAGGCCACCGAGGAGGGCATCCCGCAGGACGACGTCGACCTGGTCGTCCAGCGGACAGGCGCCACCGAGGCCGACGCGCGCGCCGTGCTGGAGGCGACCGACGGCGACCTCGCCGCGGCCATCTCCCGGCTGGAGTGATTCTGCTCGTCCGCGAGGACCGCGAGTTCCTCGCCGCGCCGGGCGACGAAGTCCACACCGACCTCGGCGTCATCGACGTCCCCGAGAGCGTCGACGCCGGCGACGTCGTGGAGACGCACCTCGGCGAGCCGTTCACGGTCCGGGAGCTGCGCGGTCCGGATCTCTTCAACCACCTCGACCGGACGGGCGCGCCGATGATGCCCAAGGACATCGGGCTGGTCGTCGGCCACACGGGCGCGGCGCGGGGCGACCGCGTGCTCGACGCCGGCACGGGCACGGGCGTGCTCGCGGCCTACCTCGGGCGCCTCGGCGCGGACGTCGTGACCTTCGAGCGCGACGCCGAGTTCGCGGCGGTCGCCCGGGAGAACATGGAGCTCGCGGAGGTCGCGGACACCGTCGACGTGCGCACGGGCGACGTGACCGACCACCTCGACGACCTCTCGGCGTTCGACCTGCTGACCTTGGACACCGAGAACGCGCCGGCGGTCGTCGAACGCGCGGACGACCTGCTGGTCTCGGGCGGGTACGCGGCCGTCTACTCGCCGTTCGTGGAGGACGCCCGCGAGGTCAACCTCGCCGCCGAGGACGCGGGCCTCGCGGGCGTCGAGACCGTGGAGACGATTCAGCGGGAGATGGACCTCGACGAGCGCGGCTCGCGGCCGTCGACGGCGGGCGTCGGCCACACCGGCTACTTGACGTTCGCGCGGCGGCCGTAGGGCTGTCCGGCGGCTCGACTCTGGGGACGGCTCGCCGCCTCTCCGCGTCCACCGTCCCGCACTCGATTACTGCATGGCCGTCGCTGGTCACGCTTCGGTATTTAGATGTTCGCGAGCAAGTCTAGAAGTATACGCGCGGCTCC
>NZ_WPCF01000073.1 GCF_009741975.1 Halobacterium sp. CBA1126
GTCCACGCCGTCGACATCGACTACTCCTGTTTCGGGGTTCGCGGCCAGTACCTCGCAGGTCGTCACACAGACCGGGTTCGGTCGGGACGGCGAGCGCGTCGTGAACACGCCGCGGTCGCCGCCGCGGACGCGCAGCACCGAGCGGTCGGCGTCGTCGGCCCACCACACGACGTCGACGGTGTGGCCCGCGGCGAGGCCCGTCAGCCCATCGCGGTACGGGTCGTCGACGTGGACGGTGCCGGTGGCGTCGCCGAGGAACCCCTGTCTGGGCGCGTCGTCTGGGGCCGCGAACGGCGTCTCCGCGCGGCCGATTGGCTCACACTCCATACCGTGGTTCCCGTGTGCGGCGAGAAAAGCGGGCGGGCACGGACCCGCGGCGCGGGAACGTCAGTCCTCGCGGTCGACCGGAGACTCCGCGGGGTTCAGGACCTCGATCTCGTGGCCGTCGGGGTCCGTCGTGAACGCGTAGTCGTAGTCGCAGTCCTCGGGGTCGCGGTAGTCCGCGGCCTCCCGCTCCATGAGGGTCTCCCAGTCGCCGACGAGGTCGTCGGTGCGCACCGCGAGGTGCCCCCACGCGTCGCCGAACTCGTACGTGCGGCCGTCGTAGTTGTACGTGAGTTCCACCGCCATCGCCTCCTCGGCGGCTCCCTCGGGCTTCACGAAGTAGTTCGCGAACGTGTCCGACTCCCAGCGGCCCGTGTGCTCGTACTCGAACTTCCGCGTCCAGAATCCGAGGTGCTCGTCGGCGTCCTCGACGCGCACCATCGTGTGGTCGAGGCTCCACTTCGCGCCGTGGTCGCGCTCGACGATTTCGACCTCGTGGCCGTCGGGGTCTTTCACGAACGCGTACGACCCGCCGCAGGAGTCCGGGTCGCGGTAGTCCTCGACGCCCTCGTCCATGAGCTGCTCGTAGGCGTCGTAGACGTCCTCGACGCGCACGGCGATGTGACCCCACGCGTCGCCGAGGTCGTACTCGTCGGTGTCGTGGTTGTACGTCAGCTCCAGCAGCGCGCCCTCCTCGTGGACGTCCTCGGGGCCGAGGTAGACGATGTCGAACGTGTCGGCCTCCCAGCGGCCGTATTCGACGTAGTCGAGGTGGGTCTTGTACCAGTCGAGGCTCGCGTCGAGGTCGCCGACGCGCATCATCACGTGGTCGAGTACGAACTCGCTCATGTCCGAGGGCTGTGGCGGCGCGTCGAAAAGCGTACCGAACCCGGAAGCTACCTCGGGGGCTCGCCGAGCAGCGCGTCGCCGTACCCCACCCAGACGGCCGCCCACAGCCAGAGCGCGCCCGCGGGCACCGCGAGAATCGTAGCTTGCCGGGACAGCGAGAGCCCGATGAAGGCGACGTTGACGCCCGCGAGGAAGAGCAGGCCGGCGGGGATTCGCGCGTCCAAGCCGACCGCGCGCTCGAGGAGCGCCGCTGCGAGCGCGGCGCCGTAGAGGAGCGTCGCCGTCGGCCACGCGGTCAGTCGCGGCGGGACGCTGCCGACGCGCGCGACGTACCCCGGCAGCGTCGTGACCGAGAGCGGGTCGAAGTGGAGGAACCCGACGGAGAACAGCGGATACCAGCCGCCGTCGAACGTGACGACGACCCACGGGAGGAGGCCGGCGAGCAGGACGGCCGCGAGCCGCCGAGCGGTCGTCACGCTACCGCCGCGCGACCACGCGCATGACGTCCTCGTCCTGCAGGACGTGGTCGCGGCCGACCTGCTGGTCGTCGTGCTGGGCGGACGGGCCGGAGACGCGAGCGAACCGGAAGCGCTCGTCGAGCGTGCCGCCGAGCTTGTCGAGGGCGTCGTCGACGGTGTCGCCCTCGCGGACGATGAGCGGCTCCTCGTAGTCGACGCCGCGGCCGGGCTTGTCCATGTAGACGCGGATGAGCCCGAGCTCCTCCCACATCTTCTCCTTGAGCGAATCGAGGCCCTTCTCCTCCTCCGCGGAGATGAAGATGGCTTCCTCGGGGTCGATGTCGTGCTCGCGGAGCTCGGCTTTCATCGTCTCCGCGTAGGAGGGCTCGATGAGGTCGACCTTGTTCACGGCGACCAGCGACGGCATGTAGACGCGGTTGTCCATCACGCCGTCGACGAGCCGGTCGATGTCGGGGTTGCCGCGGATGGTGACGTTCGCGTTCACGAACCCGTGCTGGCGCAGCACGTCCTTGACCGTCTCCTCGTCGAGGTCGAGCTCGCCGGAGGTGTTGACGTCGATGCCGTCCTTGCCCTTCCGGCGGACGGTCACCGACGGCGGCTCCTCGTCGACGCGGATGTTGACGTTGTAGAGCTCCTCGTAGAGGCGGTCGTACTGCTCGATCTCGAACGCGGAGAGCATGAAGATGACGAGGTCCGCGGCCCGAATCACGGAGAGGATCTCCTTCCCGCCGCCGCGGCCGCCCGCCGCGCCCTCGATGAGCCCGGGGACGTCCAGCAGCTGGATGTTCGCGCCCCGGTACTCCAGCATCCCGGGGTTGACGTTGAGCGTGGTGAACTCGTAGGAGCCGACCTCGCTGTCGGCGTTCGTCATCGCGTTGATGAGCGAGGACTTCCCGACGGAGGGGAAGCCGACGAGCGCGACCGTGGCGTCGCCGTGCTGTTCGACCGCGTAGCCGCCACCGCCGCTGCCGCCGGACTGCTGTTTCTCCAGTTTCTCCTTCTTCTCGGCGAGCTTCGCCTTCAGGCGCCCGATGTGCGCCTCCGTGGACTTGTTGTACGGCGTCTCCGATATTTCTTCTTCGAGCTGTTCGATTTCCTCCTCCAGACCCATTACCCTGCAGTAGGCTACTGCCGCCGAAAAGCGCTTTCCCTCCCGCCCGACAGGGATTGTTTTCGACACGTTCATGGTTCGTCTCAAGAGAGTGCGGGGTGATGCCCGACCCCTCCAACCTCCGCGACAGCACGCAGATCGTGCTTCCCGCCTCGACCCTGGAGGGGTACCGGGAGGACATCGACGAGCGGTTCACCGTGAGTTTTCTCGAACGCGAGGAGACGGTCCGCATCATCGGCAGCCCCGTCGTCATCAAGGAGGTCAGCGAGTACCTCGCTCGGCAGGGCGTGAACGTCCCGTAGGCCGACTCGACGGGGCGGAGTGTGCTCCGGAGAAAGAAAGGGTTAAAGCCGCGGCGACGGTTCGTTCGGGTATGGCTGAGACGATAGAAGTGCTCGTGGCAGGCGGCCAGGCCGACCCCGGCCCGCCGCTCGGTCCCGAGCTCGGACCGACGCCCGTCGACGTGCAGGCAGTCGTACAGGAGATCAACGACCAGACCGCCGCCTTCGACGGTACGGAGGTTCCGGTCACCATCGAGTACGAGGACGACGGGTCGTTCAGCATCGAGGTCGGCGTCCCGCCGACGGCCGCCCTCATCAAGGACGAGGCCGGCTTCGAGACTGGCTCCGGCGAGCCCAACGAGGACTTCGTCGCGGACCTCTCCATCGAGCAGCTGAAGACCATCGCCGAGCAGAAGAAGCCCGACCTGCTGGCGTACGACACGCGCAACGCCGCGAAGGAAGTCGCGGGCACCTGCGCCTCCATGGGCGTCACCATCGAGGGCGAGGACGCGCGGACGTTCAACGAGCGCGTCGCGTCCGGCGAGTACGACGACGTGCTTGGCGCTGAGGAAGCGGCAGCGTAAGCAGCGCCAAGCACACGCAAATCTCTGATTTGCGGCGTCCTCGGCGCCGAAGAAGCAGCGGCGTAAGCCGCAAGTCGACGCGGCGAGGGCTCGCGGAGCTCTGCTCCGCGGTGTGCTCGGCGCTGAGGAAGCAGCGGCGTAAGCCGCAAGTCGACGCGGCGAGGGCTCGCGGAGCTCTGCTCCGCGGTGTGCTCGGCGCTGAGGAAGCAGCGGCGTAACGCAGTTCGCTCCGATTCTCTCGTACGGCCGTCGTTTCCGTCTCCGTAGCCGTGAGGCCGTCGCTGACCGCTTTTCGAGGGAATCTCGGTTCGACGGTTTTAAGGACGCGTTGCCCCTCTCTCGAATCGAGACAGGCTTCGCCTGTTTCACTGACCCGTAGGAGATCCGACCTTCACAGGGTCACGCACTACGGAGGTGAAAGATGGCAGACAACGATATTGAAGAGGCCGTAGCTCGCGCACTCGAGGAGGCCCCAGAGCGGAATTTCCGTGAGACCGTGGACCTCGCGATCAACCTGCGCGACCTCGACCTCAACGACCCGTCGAATCGTGTCGACGAGGGCGTCGTGCTGCCGTCGGGCACCGGACAGGAGACACAGATTGTGGTTTTCGCAGAGGGCGAAACCGCAGTTCGAGCCGAGGAAGTCGCGGACGAGGTCTACGACGGCGACGCCGTCGACGACCTCGCCGACGACACCGACGCCGCGAAGGACCTCGCTGACGCGACGGACTTCTTCGTGGCCCAGGCATCCATGATGCAGGACATCGCGGGTGCGCTCGGTCAAGTGCTCGGTCCGCGCGGCAAGATGCCGACGCCGCTCCAGCCCGACGACGACGTCGTCGAGACAGTCAACCGAATGAAAAACACCGTGCAGCTTCGCAGCCGCGACCGGCGCACGTTCCACACGCGCGTCGGCGCGGAGGACATGTCCGCCGAAGACATCGCGGACAACATCGACGTCATCCTGCGTCGCCTGCACGCGGACCTCGAGAAGGGCCCGCTCAACATCGACGCCGTCTACGTGAAGACGACGATGGGGCCCGCCGTGGAGGTGGCCTGAGATGTCCGCCGAGGAACGCACGACCGACACCGTCCCCGAGTGGAAGCGCGAGGAAGTCGACGAGCTCGTCGACCTGCTCGAGAGCTACGACAGCGTCGGCGTCGTGAACGTCACGGGCATCCCGAGCAAGCAGCTCCAGGACATGCGCCGCGGCCTGCACGGCAGCGCCGTGCTCCGCATGAGCCGGAACACCCTCCTCGTTCGTGCGCTCGAGGAAGTCGACGACGGCCTCGAAGACCTCACCCAGTACATCACGGGCGAGGTCGGGCTCGTCGCGACGAACGACAACCCGTTCGGGCTGTTCCAGCGGCTCGAAGAGTCGAAGACGCCCGCGCCCATCAACGCCGGCGAGGTCGCGCCGAACGACATCGTCGTGCCGGAGGGCGACACGGGCATCGACCCGGGTCCGTTCGTCGGCGAGCTCCAGCAGATCGGCGCGAACGCGCGCATCCAGGAGGGCTCCATCAAGGTCATGGAGGACTCCGTCGTCGTCGAGGAAGGCGAGACGGTGTCCACGGACGTCGCGAACGTCCTGGCCGAGCTCGGCATCGAACCGAAGGAAGTCGGCCTGGACCTCCGCGGCGTCTACTCCGAGGGCGTCCTGTTCACGCCGGACGAACTCGAGATCGACGTCGAGGAGTACCGCGCGGACATCCAGTCCGCGGCCGCGTCCGCACGGAACCTCTCCGTGAACGCGGAGTACCCGACGGCGCAGACCGCGCCGACCCTCATCCGGAAGGCCCAGGGCGAGGCGAAGAGCCTCGGCCTGCAGGCGTCCATCGAGAGCCCTGACCTCGCGGACGACCTCGTCAGCAAGGCGGACGCGCAGGTTCGCGCGCTCGCCGCGCAGATCGACGACGAGGAGGCGCTCCCCGAGGAGCTCCGCGACGTCGAGGCGCCCGCCGCGGCGGCGGAGCCGGACGAGGACGAAGACGAGGAATCGAGCGACGAACAAGCTACTGAATCCGAGGCAGACGCCGACGACTCCGACGACGACGAAGACGGAGGCGACGGCGCCGAAGGCCTCGGGGAGATGTTCGGTTAACAATGGAGTACGTTTACGCAGCACTCATCCTGAACGAATCTGGCGAAGAGATCAACGAAGACAACATCACCGGCGTCCTCGAGGCCGCCGGCGTCGACGTCGAGGAGTCCCGCGTCAAGGCGCTCGTCGCGGCCCTCGAAGACGTCGACATCGAGGAGGCCGTCGCCGAGGCGGCCGCCGCGCCCGCCGCGCCCGCCGCTGGCGGCGCCGGTGGCTCGGAGGAATCCGAGGAGTCCGAAGAGGAAGCGGCCGAGGAAGCGGCCGAGGCCGAGGAAGAAGCCGAAGAAGCCGAAGAAGAGGACGAGGAGGCCAGCGGCGAAGGTCTCGGCGACCTCTTCGGTTAATCCGGTTCCGCGACCACCCGTTTTCTTTCGCGCGCGACGCGAGTAGCCCGCGGCTCGACCGAGCCACGCCGTAGCTTGAAGTACGGGAGCGGGACCAACTCGCGTCGATGGACGTGGCTGGCGTGCGCGTACTCGTCGCTCCGGGCGCGTCAGCGGCGGCGCTGGCCGCGGTCGCGGCGGGCGTGTTCCTCGGGACGTGTTCGGGGCTGGTCCCGGGCTTGCACGTGAACTCGCTGGCGCTGCTGCTCGCCGCGGCCGCGCCCAGCATTCCCGGCCCGCCGCAGCTCGTCGGCGCGGCGATGCTGGCGGCGGGCGTCACGCACTCGTTTCTGGACGTGGTGCCGACGCTCGCGCTCGGCGTTCCCGACCCCGCGATGGCGGTGAGCGCGCTCCCGGGCCACCGGCTCGTGATGGGCGGCCGCGGCCGGGAGGCGCTGCGCATCTCCGCGCTCGGGAGTGGCGTCGCCGTCGCCGTCGCGTTCGTCCTCGGCGTGCCAGTAACCGCAGCGGCGACCGTCGTCGCGCCGCTCGTCTACCAGCACCTCCCGGTCGTCGTCACCGCGCTCGTGGTCGTCCTGCTCGCGCGCGAGCCGACGCGGCGCTCGCGAATCGGCGGCTGTCTCGCCGTCGCCGCGAGCGGCGCGCTCGGCGTCGTCGCGCTCCCGATGCAGCCCGACGGGCTAGCGCCGACGGGGGACGTGCTCGCGCCGCTGTTCGCCGGGCTGTTCGGGACGCCCGTTCTCCTCGAGGCCTACCGGGGTGCCGGCGTCCCCGAACAGGACGACGCGACCGTCGCGGACGGCCCGCGCTCTGTGGCGGGCCCGGGGCTGGCCGGGAGTCTCGCCGGCGCTGCGGTCGCGTACGTCCCGGGGATGTCCGGCGCCATCGCGGCCGTCTTCGCCGTCGAGGCGACGCGCGCGGACGGCGACCGCGCGTTCATCGCCGCGCTCTCCGGGGTCAACACCGCGAACACCGTCTTCGCGCTGTACGCGCTGTTCGCGCTCGGGAACGCCCACACGGGCGTGCTCGTGGCGTTCGAGCGCGCGGCGCTCCCGAAGACGCTGCCGCTGTTGCTCGCCGCGATCGCGCTCGCCGCGTGCGCTGGCGCCGTCCTCGTGCCCGTGCTCGGCGACCGCTACTTCCGGGTCGTCCGCCGGCTGAACCACCGGCGGCTCACTGCGGGAGTCTGCGCGCTGCTCGCGGTGCTCGCGTGGGTGTTCGCGGGCTGGGTGGGCGTCGCGCTGCTCGCGGTGGCGACGCTGGTCGGGCTGATTCCGCCGCGGTTCGGCGCGCGCCGCGTCCACCTGATGGCGGTGTTGCTCGTGCCGCTCGCGCTCCCCTAGGGCTTGGGCGCGAACACGGCCAGCGCCTCGGCGTCCGCGACGGCGCGCGGGGAGACGTCCTGTGCGCCGTCGAACCGGACGGCATCCCCGGATTCGAGGTGGTGGGTGTCGTCGCCGAGCGTGAGTTCGAGCGCCCCGGAGCGCACGTAGAGGACAACCATCGAGTCGGGGTGCTGGTGGGCCGGCACGGCCTCGCCCTCGTCGAGCGCGAGCCGCACGGTCCGGGGGTTCCGCGTCTCGAAGACCTCCGCGTGGGGCGTCTCAGTCAGCGCGTCGACGTCCGCGAGTTCGACGGCTGGCGCGTCGTCGGTCACGTCCGCTACTCGGGCGGCGAGCACCCAAACCGCTCGGCCGAACACGTTCGCAGAAGCGCGGGGCGCTACTCGGCTTCGACGTCCGCGCCGGGCGCGTTCCGCTTCACGCCCTCGACGGCGTCGTGGACCGCCGACCGAGAGCTGTACCCCCTCGCCGCCGTCGGCGACGGTTTCGCCGTTGCGGTGGCGGAGCCGCCAGCGCCAGTCGCCGCCCGCGTCCTCGTACACTTCGAACGCCGCGGAGCCGACGTCGAGAGCGTCGGCGTCGGGCGCGTACTCCCGGACGCGTTCGACGGCGTCCTCGGCCTCGCCGCGTCGCGTGTAGCCTTCGCCGCTGTCCGCGACGACGTTGCCGTTCGCCGCGCGGAGCCGCCAGCGGTACTCGCCCGCCTCGTCCTCGTAGACGTCGAACTCCGCCCCGGGGACGCGGTCCTGCAGGCGGTCGACCGCGCGCCGGGCGTCGCGGCGGCGCGAGTAGCCCTCGCCGCCGTCCGCGAGCACGTTCCCGTTCTGGTGGACGAGCCGCCAGCGCCACTCGCCCGCGACGTCCCGGAAGAGCTCGAACGACGCCGGGTCGAACATGAGGTACGCGGCGGGCGCGACGTTGGCCTTGACGCCCTCGATTGCGCGCTCGGCGTCGCGCTCGCGGGTGTACCCCTCGCCGCTGTCCGCGACGACGTTGCCGTTGTCGTGGACGAGCCGCCAGCGGTACTCGCCGCCCGCGTCCTCGAACACCTCGAAGGTCGCACGGCTCTCCTCGGCGGGCGCGGGCACCAGCGGGAGGTCGTCGAGCGCATTCTCGTCGGCGGGCTCGGCGGGGTCGGCGTGAATCGTCGCGGCGCCGAGCGCGTTCCGGCGCACGCTCTGCATGCCCTTCTGGGCGTTGTGCTTGGCCGTGTACCCCTCGCCGCTGGTGGCGACAACGTTGCCGTTGCGGTGGCGGAGCCGCCAGCGGAACTCCCCGGCCTCGTCCTCGTAGAGTTCGAACTGCGCGCGGCTGGCGCGGACGGACGCGAGTTCGTCCTCGAGTTCGTCGCGGGCGCGCTCGGCGGCTTCGAGTTCGCTCTCGACGTCCTCGACGCGGCGCTCGCTCGCCTCGCGGCCCGCCGCTGCGGCGGCCGCTTCCTCCGTGCTCCGCGTGGACGTGACCAGCGGGACGACGACGCCCCCGGCGCCGACGACGGCGACGCCGAGCACGTACAGCGCGATGACGCCGCGGTGGCCGGTCGCGACCGGCCAGTCGCCGGGGAAGACGACGAGGAACCACGCGACCGCGGCGGCACAGAGGAGGACGCCGAGGTAGACGGCTATCGTGGCGGCGCGCTGGAGCGGGAGCCGGACGACGGGACCGGCGACGAGCAGCGCGAACCCGACGGCGCCGACGGCGATGGCGTACTGCCGCAGCGAGCCGGCGGGCTCGCTGGGGAGGAACAGCAGGATGCCGAGGACGCCGAGCAGGAGGCCGGCCGCGAACACGAGGTAACCGTACACCTCGTCGGCGGTCTGGGCGCTGCCGATCTGTCGCTCGTAGAAGCCCGTCAGGGCGTCGCCGCTGTCCGAATCTGACATGTCCGTCAGTACACAGGGCGACTACAAAAGTGTCCTCGGTCGGGTGAAAGAAGACGAGGCCGGCTCACTCCCGGGGAACGGCCACGTTCCGCACCGGCTCGCCGCACTCCGGGCAGTCGACGACGTGGGAGTCGCGCTCGAAGCGTTCGAGACAGCCGGTGCACTCGTAGCGGTTCGTCGACGGCGTGTACGAATCCATTCGGACCATGCGCATCGGTACCAAGCAGCTACTTGTAAGAGTGTTCATTATATTGGTTTAGGTCGAGAATACTGCTAGTACTTCGCGGAGAAAAAGGAAATAGTGGTCGAACATACGAAAATATGCTTGATTATTCTGTATAGATTGTATTCAGTTGTTCACGAGAGTGAGTCGCTGGACGCGCGTAACCCGGCCCGGCGGAAAACGAGGGTGCTAGCGCGTCAGTGTTCGAGGCCGGCCAGCAGTTCGTCCACGCGGTCCTGTTCGCCGTCGAGGGCCTGCGGGTAGATGGCGACCGCGACCACGTGGTCGCCGTCGTGTTTGACCTTCGTGACGTGGATGTAGACGTCGACGGTCTGGCCGTCGATGTCGGCGGTGCCCTCGAACTTCGTGACCTCCGTGGTCTCGTTCAGCACCGTCGCCTCGCGGGTGCCGACGCTATCGCCGACGGAGAGCCCGTCGTACTGCTGCTGAGCGAGCCCGGCGAGTTCGCGGTTGTCGTAGTCCTCGATGGGGTTGAACGACTGCCCGAGCACGCTCACCTCGGGGCTGGCGAACGCGCCGAAGACCGCGGCGCGCTGCTCGCCGAGGAAGGGCACGTCGATGCTGCGTTCGTACATCGCCACCCAGTTGGTGACGGTCACGTTCCGGCTCTGGCCGGCCGCCGAGAACTCCCGCGTGACCACCGATTCGTCGACGCTGACCTCCTGATAGCCGGTCTCCTGGAGCGCGTCCTCGGAGACGGTCGCCTGTGACGCCGAGACTTCCACGCCGCCCCCGGTGAGGACGCCGAGACAGCCGCTGGTCGCGAGCAGTGCGGCGAGTGCGACGGCGACAGCCGTTCGTCTGTGCATGCAGGACAGAAGCCGGTCGGCGAGAATAAGCTTGGTGGCTCACGTGTCAGCCGAACTATGTCGTCGGCCGACGGCCTCAGAGCCGGTAGGTCGCGCCGTCGTCGGTGTCTTCGACGGTGACGCCGAGGGATTCGAGGCGGTCGCGGAGTTCGTCGGCGCGCTCGTAGTCGCCGTCCGCGCGGGCTTCCTCTCGGATGTCCAAGACGAGTTCCACGAGGTCCTCGGCGATGCCGGCGTCGCCGCCGTCGACGGTCTCGAACTGGAAGCCGAGCACGTCGCCGCCGAGCTCCTCGAAGGTCTCGACGGCGTCGACGAGCGCGCGGTAGTCGTAGCGGTCGGCCTCGTCGACGTACCGGTGGACCGCCGACGCGAGCTCGAGCAGCGCGCTCACCGCCGCGCGCGTGTTGAAGTCGTCGTTCATCGCGGCCTCGAAGTCCTCGCGGGCGTCCGCGACGGCCGCCCGGAGGGCCTCGTCTTCGACTTTCGCGTACGCGTCCGGGCTGTCGGCGGCGTCGGTCGCGCGCTCGTAGGCGCGCTCGAGGCGCTCCCAGCGCTGCTGGGCCTCCTGGATGGTCTCCTCGGAGTACGTCTGGCGCTGCGTGTACGACGTGGAGACGAGGAACATCCGCACGACGTTCGGGCCGAACTCCTCGATTGCGTTCTTCGTCGTGAAGAAGTTCCCGAGACTGGAGGACATCTTCTCGCCCTCCGTCTCCAGCAGGCGGACGTGCAGCCAGTACTTCGCGAACGGCTCGCCGGCGGCGGCCTCGCTCTGCGCGACCTCGTTCTCGTGGTGGGGGAACACGAGGTCCTGTCCGCCGACGTGGACGTCGATGTGGTCGTCGAGGTGGGTCGTGCTCATCGCCGAGCACTCGATGTGCCAGCCGGGGCGGCCCTCGCTCCACGGCGACTCCCACGTCTGGCCCGCGGGCTCCTCGAGCGGCGGCAGGTCGTCGCTGCGGTGCTCGTTGGCGTCCGCGGGGTCGACGGCGCCCGCCTTCCAGAGCGCGAAGTCCGCGGGGTGGCGCTTCTCGGAGCGCTCGGACTCGGGGCCCTGGGCCTCCACCTCCTCGACCCGCTGGCCGGAGAGCTTCCCGTAGTCCTCGAAGGCGGTGACGTCGAAGTAGACGGAGCCGTTGGACTCGTAGGCGTACCCCTCCTCGAGGAGCGTCTCCACGAGGTCGATGATCTCGGGGACGTGCTCGGAGACCCGCGGGTAGACCTCCGCGCGCTCGAGGTTGAGGTCGCGCATGTCCTCGATGACGGAGTCGATGTAGTGGCGCGCGACCTCGGCCTCGGTGTCCCCGAGGCCGTCCTCGCCGACGCGCGCGACGATCTTCTCGTTGACGTCGGTGAAGTTCTGGACGTGGCGGACGTCGTAGCCGACGTGCGAGAGCCACCGCGCCATCACGTCCGACTGCACCCAGAGGCGAGCGTGCCCGAGGTGGGAGTCGTCGGAGACCGTGAGCCCGCAGGTGTACACGAGGACCTCCTCGGGGTCGATGGGCTCGAAGGCCTCCCGCTCGCCGGAACGGGTGTTCGACACGTAGAGCGTCATTACACCCGAACGTACGCGCGCCGGCGTTTCAAAGCGTCGGAAGGCCGCTACGCGGGCACGGCGTCGAGGGCGCCCTCCACGACGCGCAGGGCGGCCGCGCCGTCCCGGCGCTCGACCACGACGACCAGCGACTCGTCGGCGACCCCCGCGGCCACCGGGTCGACGCCGGCCGCGTGCAGGCGCTCGAGCGCCGCCGCGAGCGCCCGCGAGTCCACGTCCCCGTCCGCGAGCAGCGCCGTCAGGTCGCCCTCGCCGGGTTCGAAGCCCGCGCCCGCGACGACCACGAGGCCGTCGTCGCTGGCGCCGAGGCCGGACTGCATCGAGACGTGCGCGTCCCGGTCGTCGGCGTCGAACCCCGGGAGCTCCTCGCCGTACCGCCGGACCGCGGCCGCGACGGCGTCCTCGTCGCCGTCGACGTCGAGGAAGCGCGCGGCCGCCGCGTGGTTGACGACGCCCGCGCGCAGCGCCCGCCGCAGGAACGGGTGGTCGTCGACCGCCGCTCGGGTCGCTGCCGCCTGAGTCATACCACCGACTCGTCGCCGGGGCGGCATAAGTCTCAGCGACTGCGAGCACTCCCCTGTTTTAAACCACCGTGGCGAGTACGACGGGGCGTGAGCGAGGACAGCGACCCGACGTCGGTGCTCTCGTTGCTCGACGACGAGCACGCCCGCGCCATCCTCGCAGCGGCGAGCACGGAACCCATGTCCGCCAGCCAACTGAGCGAGGCCTGTGACGCGTCGACCGCGACGGTGTATCGGCGAATCGACGACCTGACCGACCACGAACTGCTCGAGGAGTCCATCAACGTCCGGTCGGACGGCAACCACCACCGCGTCTACCGCGCGACGTTCCGCCGGTTCACGCTCGAACTCGAGGACGGCGAGTTCACCACCGAGGTCGAGTGCGAGTCCGAGGACGTCGCCGACCGCTTCACGAGAATGTGGGAGGGACTGTAATGAACGCACTCTACGTCGTCAACGTCGCCGCGTCGTTCGCCGCGACCGCCGTCGGCCTGTTCATCGGCTACCACGCCTACCGCGGCTTCCGCCGCCACCAGAGCGCCGCGATGCAGTACCTCTCCGCGGGGCTCATCCTGCTGACGGCCGTGACGTACACCGCGACGTTCGTCGGCTCCGCGCTGCTCCGGTACGGGTTCCTCGACCCCGGCCTCGAGGCCCCGTTCCGGCTGGTCGTGCGGATGCTCCAGCTCGCGGGCCTGCTCTGCATCGCGTACTCGCTGTACCGTCGGCCGTCGTAGCTACCCGCAGGCGACCGACTCCGCGACCGCGAGCAGGGCGTC
>NZ_WPCF01000101.1 GCF_009741975.1 Halobacterium sp. CBA1126
GACGCCGACGACCGCGCGAACGCGGAGCAGTCGGCGATGCCACCGACCGCCACGGCGCACGGCGACGGCGGCGTTCCGTCGCTTGACGCCGCCGAGGAACGAACCGACGACCTCCTCGAGGCGCGCCGCGAGCAGTGGGAGGCGACCGCCGAACGCCTCTCGAGCAATGAAGCGGCCGTCTATGAGGCCGTGCTGGACGCCGACGGCGTACTCCCACAGGCTGACATCGTCGACCGGACGGACATCTCGAAGGCGTCCGTGAGCCGCGCGCTCGACAGCCTCGAGGCGAGAGACCTCGTCGAACGAAAGCGCCGCGGCATGGGGAACGTCGTCGTGTTGCTCTAGACGGAAAACCCGTTTCTCGGCGGTTTCGAACCGGTTTCTCCGTCGTTTCCAACAGACGGCTAAATGGGCTTTCAGACAAGGGTCGACCGAGCAGTCCGGCGCCCGGTCCGTCGGCGGCCGTCGGCGCCGCGTGCTGGACTGCCCGAGAACACCATGAACGCGAAGTCGCTCGCAGTCGCGCTCGCCGCGCTCGCCGTCACTGCCCTCGCAGCCGGCGGTGTTGGCGCCGCGCCGCTGAGCGCGCCCGACAAAGAGGTACAGCCCGCCGACCGACCCACCGTCGACGGCTACGAGTTCGCGGTCGTCGACCATCACAACTGGCTCGACGACCGCGACGCGGACGGCGAAGCCGTCGCCGAACTCCTGCTCGCCGACGCGGAGACCGGCGGCGCACTCCGCGACCTGTTCGAGGCCGACAAGCCGCTCGCGCTGGACGTCTACGGCGCCCTCGTACAGGGTGGTGACGCCGCGCACGTCGTCGTGACGCCCGCGCCCGGCATCGACGAGAGTTCGACGAGCGAACAGCGTCCGCGCGTTGCGGCGGTCGTCGACCTCGGCGACGACACCGTGCGCCTCGTCGGGGCGTCCGGTGCCCGAGACGAGTCCGCTGACGCGGTCACGCTGAACACGTCGCTGTGGAGGTCGCCGAGTCGATCACCGTCGAGAACGCCACCGGCGACGCGTTCGTCGTTCAGACGGTCGACGGTGAAATCCTGGACGGCGATAGCGTCGCCGTCGAGACGGTGCTGGTGAACGAGACCAGCTCCGGCGACGGCATCGTCGTCGAGACGGTGGCCGGCAACGAGACCGACGAGTAACGACCGCGGAGCTACCGCTCGCCTTCGTCCCGCGCTCCCCCTCGTCCGGCTCCCCACGTTCTCCGTCACCGCAGCCGGACGACAGTACCGCGTCCGTCACATCCACCACGTCCACACCGTCCAGATACAGAGAGGCTGTCGCGCTACAGCGCCTCGATGCCGACCCCGATGCAACGACGTCTCGAGGTCGAGACCGGTGTTACAGCTCCTCGACTTCGAGCGCGATCTTCGTCCCCTCGACGTCCCACTCCTCGCGGTAGCCGTCCTCGACTTCGCCGAGCTCGCGCGCCCGGGTCTCCTCTTTCACGAGGTCCTCGTGCTCGGAGACCAGCCGCGCGACGCGGTCGTCGAAGACCATCACGTCGAGCCGGATCTCGGCGTCCATCTCGAGGTCGAGGTCCTTGCGCATCTCCTGGACGCGCCGGATGACCTCGCGGGCGTACCCCTCGCTCTCGACGTCCTCGTCGAGCTCGGTGTCGACGTAGACGGTGCCGCCGTCGAAGTCAGCGCCCGCGACGTCTTCGGGGGTCTCCTCGACGAACTCCACCATCTCCGGCGTGAGCTCCACGTCGCGGCCGAGTGTCTCTTCGACCTGCTCGGCGAGCGCGTCGAGGTCCGCGGATTCGACGTGGGCGTCGTTGAGCGCCTGCATGACCTCGCCGGCGTCGTCGCCGAACGCGGGGCCGAGGACGCTCATGTCGGCGCGCGCGCTGAACGCGAGCTCGCCCCAGTCGTCGCCCTCTCGTCGACGACCTCGATGCGGCGCGCGTTCAGGCGGTCGCGGAGCAGGCTCGGGTGGTCCCGGACCGCGCTCGCGACGCGGTCGTCGTCGGCGTCCACGACGATGCGCGTGACGGGCCAGCGGAGCTTCCGGCCGGCCTGCTGGCGCGCGTGGCTGCCCGCCTCCTCGATGTCCCGCAGCGTCGCCACGTCGTCCTCGAGGGCGGGCTGGCGGTAGCGCTCCCGCACCTCGGGCCAGTCGCACATGTGGACGGTGTCGTAGGCGTCGCCGTCAGTGAGGTGCTGGTAGAGCTCGTCCGTGACGAGCGGCGCGTACGGCGCCAGCAGCGCGGTCACCTCCAGCAGCGCCCGCTGGAGGGTGGCGTACGCCGCGGTCTTCGACTCGGAGTCGCCCTCCTCCCACATGCGCTCGCGGACGACCTGCACGTAGTACCGGGAGAGGTCGCCCGTGACGAACTCCAGAATCTCCTCGAGGGCCTTGTGCTGCTCGAAGGCCTCCCAGTGCTCCGTGGCGTCGCCTTTCACGCGCTGGAGCGTCGACAGCAGCCACTGGTCGACGGTCTCGAGGGCGACGTCGTCGACGCTCACGCCCGCGCCGTCGCCGCCGAACGGCTCGGGGACGTTCGCGTCGAAGTCGTCCATCGCCATGTACGGCCGCGGGAACCGGAAGACGTTCCAGAGGATGTTGAGGTCCCGCTGCATGTTCTCGGTCTCGTCCCACGAGAACCGCATGTCCTGGCCCTGCGGGCTGACCGACAGCAGGAACAGGCGCATCGGGTCCGCGCCGTACTCCTCGATGACCTCGTTCGGCTCGATGGTGATGCCCTTCGACTTCGACATCCCGCGGCCGTCCGGCATGTTCGCGTACCCGTGCATCAGCACCTCCTCGTAGGGCACCTCGCCCAGCGCCGCGGTGCCCATGCCGAGCTGCGACCAGAACCAGCCGCGGGTCTGATCGTGGGCCTCCATGATGAGGTCCGCGGGCCACAGCTCCTCGAAGTCCTCCTCGTTCTCGGGGTAGTCGAGGGTGCCCCACGACGCCACCGAGGAGTCCAGCCAGACGTCGAAGACGTCCGGGACGCGCGTGTACGTCGTGCCGTCCCGCGTGATGGTGAGGTCGTCGACGGTGTCCTTGTGGAGGTCGACGGTCTCCGGGTCGACGTCCTGGTCGGCGAGCTCCGCGAGCTCCTCGCGGGTGCCGACGACGAGCACGTCGTCGACGTCGCCGTCCCAGTCCTCGGGCGTCCAGATGGGGACGGGGATGCCCCAGTAGCGCTGCCGGCTGACGTTCCAGTCCGGCGCGTCCTCCACGAAGTCGCGGAAGCGGTTGTCCCGCGCCCACTGCGGGTGCCACTCCGACTCGTTCATGTTCTCCAGCAGCTCGTCTTTGACGTCCGTGATGGTGATGAACCACTGGTCGGTGACGATCTGGATGATGCCCGTGTCGCAGCGCCAGCAGTGCCCGTAGGAGTGGGTGACCTCCTCCTCGGCGAGCAGCGACCCCTTCCCCGCGAGGTCCTCGATGATGTCCTCGTTGGCGTCCCGGACGAACTGCCCCTCGTACGCCCCGCCCTCGTCGGTGTAGACGCCGTCGCCGCCGACCGGACAGAACACCGGCAGGCCGAGCTCCTGGCCGCGCTCGAAGTCCTCCTCGCCGTGGCCGGGCGCGGAGTGGACGAGGCCCGTGCGGTCGGCCTCCACCCAGTCGCCGTGGTAGACCTCGTGGGTGCCGTCGGCCTCGGTGGGGTTAGCGGGGACTTCCTCCGCGAGCGGCGGCGTGTACGTCCAGCCGAGCATGTGGCTGCCCGGGAACGTCTCCTCGACCTCGTAGTCCTCGTAGCGGCCCGCCGTCAGCACGTCCTCGACGCACTCCTCGGCGACGTACAGCACGTCCTCCTCGTCGCCCTTCGTCGCGCGCACCTTCTGGTAGGTGCCGTCCTCGTCGACGGCGACGTACTGGTTGGCGGGAATCGTCCACGGCGTCGTCGTCCACACGACCAGCGACCCCTCGCGGTCGTCGAGGTCGAAGGCGACGTAGATGGAGGGGTCGGTGACGTCGTCGTACTCGACCTCGTTGTTCGCGATGGCGGTCTCGCAGCGCGGACACTGGCTGATGGAGCGCTGCCCGCGCTCGACGAGGTCCCGCTCGTGGACGCGGTCGAACGCCCACCACGCCGCCTCCATGTACGACGGGTCGACGGTCTTGTAGGGGTTGTCCCAGTCCATCCAGACGCCGAAGCTCTGGAAGTCCTCCTGGAGGCCCTCGAGGTTGCGGTCGGCGAACTCCTTGCACGCCTCGATGAAGTTCTGCTCGCCGTACTCCTCGATGTCCTTCTTCGAGTCGAAACCGAGTTCCTCCTCGACTTTCGTCTCGATGGGGAGCCCGTGCATGTCGTAGCCCGGGCGGTCCGTGACGTCGTACCCCTGCATCCGGTGGTAGCGGATGTAGGCGTCCTTCAGGGTCTTGTTCCACGTCGTCCCCATGTGCGCGGCGCCGGACGTGTACGGCGGGCCGTCGACGAAGAAGAAGTCCTCGCCGTCCGCCCGGTGTTGCTTGGTCTGCTCGTAGGCGTCGACGTCGTCCCAGTAGTCGAACACCCGGTCTTCGACCTCGTCGGGGTCGTACTGGTCGGGGACGTCGGCGAATCGGCTCATGGCGTACCCGTCTCGCTCGCACCTCAAAGGATAATCGATTGTACAGTCGGCGCCTGATTACGCGCCGCCGAGCCGGGTTCCCACCTTGTCCGTGAACAGCATCGTGCCCGCGGCGATGGCGACGACGCCCATGGCCGCCAGCCACGCGCCGAGCACGAGCTCGCCGCTCCCGAGCGAGGCGACGCTGCGCAGTTCCGCGAGCAGACCGGTCCCCACGAGGCCGGCGCCGACGACGGCGTACGCGAGCGTCACGGCGAGGTCGACCAGTTCCGCGGCGTTGTCGAGCATATTCCGGGGTATCCCGCCGCCGCTCATAGCCCTTCTGTTCTCCTCGCGGCGACGGTACGCCGGCCGCCCGCGCAAGCCTATTGGTGTCGCCGGCCCGACGCGCTCCCGTGCCCGAGTTCCCCGACCCCGGCACCCGGAACGTCCTCCGGCCCGGCTGCGAGCGCTGTCCCGCGCTCGCCGAGTCCCGGCACTGCATCTCGTGGGGACAGGGCGACCGCGACGCCGACCTCGTGGTCGTCGGCGAGGCGCCCGGCGCCGGCGACCCGGACGCCGAGCAGTGGCGCGGCGGCAACTACACCGGGATGGCGTACACGACCCGCCACTCCGGGCGGCGCGTCCGCGACCTCGCCGCCGCCCTCGGCCACCCGGACGCGTACTTCACGAACGCCGTGAAGTGCCACCCGCCGGAGAACCGCGACCCCACGCCCGAGGAACGCGAGGCGTGCGCCGGCCACCTCGAAACCGAACTCGCGGAAATCCAGCCCGCGGCCGTCCTCACGACCGGGAAGCACGCCACCGCGAGCCTGCTGTCGCTGGCCGGCCGCGACCTCGACGGCTTCGTGGCCACGGTCGGCGCGTGCGTCCGCGAGGGCCGCTCGCTCGACTGGCCGGGCTTCGACGCCGCGCTCGTCCCCGCGCTCCACCCGTCCTACGAGGACGTCTGGCTGTCGCGGATCGACCTCTCGCGGGACGCGTACGTCGCCGGCCTCCGGGACGCCCTCGCGAGCGCGCGCCGTCAGGACTAACACCGGGAACGCCGTCCCGTCAGCCATGGCCGACGCCTTCGAAGCGCTCGCCGACACCGACCTCCACGGCGAGTCCACGTTCACGCTCGACGCCGAGCACGCCACCGTCGCGTTCGGCGCGCAGGACGACCCGCCGGGCGACCCCGCGGCCGTCGACGCCGCGCCCGAGGAAGCCACCCGCGTGCTCGGGACGCCGTACCTCCTCGCGCAGTTCGAGGTCGTCGTCCGCGAGGCGCTCCGCGGCCACATCCCCGAGGGCACGGGCGTCGTCGAACGCGGCGCGTCCGTCTCCCACCTCGCGCCCGTCGCCGTCGGCCGCGACGTCGACGTCTCCGCGACGCTCGTCGGCGTCGACCGCCCGGACCTATCCTTTGCCTGTCGCGCGGAACGCGACGACGGCGCCTCCGTCGCCACCGGCGACCTCACGCTGCGCGTCGTCGACCGCGACCAGTTCCGGGACAGCGTCGCCGGCCGCTGACCCGCGAGTAGGTTTTTCATCGAGGCCCGCGTTGGGCCGCACATGGCCGACGACTGCATCTTCTGCCAGATCGTCGACGGAGAGATTCCCGCGCGCGTCGTCTACGAGGACGCCGACGTGCTCGCGTTCCTCGACGCGAACCCGCTCGCGCCCGGGCACACCCTCGTCATCCCCAAGGACCACCACGAGACCCTCGACGAGGTCCCCCCCGGAGAGCGGCGAACTGATGTTCGCGGCGCTGCACTACCTCACGCCCATCGTCGAGGACAGCGTGGACGCCGACGGCAGCAACGTCGCGTTCAACAACGGCGAGGCCGCCGGCCAGGAGGTCCCGCACGTCCACGGCCACATCATCCCGCGGTTCGACGACGACGGCGGCCGCCCGGTCCACGCCGTCGCGGGCGAGCGCCCCGACCTCTCCGACGACGAGCTCGACGACATCGCCGAGGACATCGCCGCCAGCGCCGGCGAAGAATAGCTGCCGGGAACACGCGAATTTTAGTGTCATCGGACGGGGAAACTACTGGCATGCAGCCACGAACTGCCGCGCTCGTCGGCGTCGCCGGCGGCGCGGGCACGACCCGCCTCGCCGTCGAGACCGCCGCCGCGCTCGCCCGCGACGGCGCCAGCGCCGCGGTCTTCGACGCCGCGTTCGCCACGCAGGGCCTCGCGCAGTACGTCGACGGCCGCATCGACACCGACGCCACCGACCTCCTCGTCGACCCGGACGCCGAGGCGGCCGACGCCCGCCACGACCTCGCGCCCGACGCGCCGGGCGAGGTCGCCGCGTACCCCGCGTTCGCGCCGTTCGCGCGCATCGCCGACGCCAAGGCGCCTGCCGCCGCCGAGCGCCTCGACGCCCGGCTCGATGACCTCGGGGCCGCCCACGACTTCGTGCTCGTAGATACGCCGCCGGTCGCCGCGAACCAGGCCGTCGCCGCCGTCACGAGCGCGGACCGCAACGCCGCGGTGCTCCCGCGGGGCGACCGCGGCGTCGACAGCCTCCAGCGCGCCCGCGGCCGCCTCGCCGACGTCGGCACCGAGTTCGACCTCGCGGTCGCGAACCGCACCGCGGACGCGCGGCCGGACGCCGACCACGCGATTCCCGAGCACGCAGAAACCGGGGTGCCGGAGGTACCAGCAGCGCTCGCAGGCGACGGCGAGTTTACCGCAGCACTCGTCGCGCTCGCCGAGTCGCTGTTCGAGACCGAGGTCGCCGTCGACCTCGAAGAAGCGTCGCTGCTCGACGCCGCGCGCCAGACGCTCTCCTGACTACGCGTCCGGGAGCGTCGCCGCGAGCGCGTCCCGCTTTTCGACCATCGCGTCGCCCGCGTTCGACAGCGCGCTCTCCACGGCTTCGGCCGCACCGTCGACGGGCTCGTGGGTGGCGACGAACGCCGCGAGCGCGAACTCCCGCTCGCCGGCGCCCGTCAGTTCGAGGGCGTCCGCGCGCGAGCACTCCGCCGCGAGCCAGTCCTCGAGAATCTCGCGCTGGAGCGGGGAGAACGGCGACAGCCCCGCGAAGCCGAGCCGGTGAAGCGCCTTCGCCGCGGTCGTCGGCGCCACGCCCGCCTCGTCGGCGGCGTCGCCGACGCTCGCGCCGCCCGCGTACGCCTCCGCCATCGTCGCCGCGGCCTCCGCGCTCACCGGGAGGTCGTCCTCGAACGCGGCGAGGCGGGACGCCAGCGACTCCGCGGTCCGGTCGACGCTGGCGACCCCGCGCTCGCGCTGGCGCGTCGTCGTCCGCACTCCCGCCGCGATGTCCGCGAGTCCCATGCACGGAGATTCTCCCCTCCACCACTTAAAATTTCGAGTGCATACTGACGAGAAATACGCCGGCCCCCGTCGGAACGTACCGGTAATCGGTACGCTCTCGGGCGCTCGAACGGCCGAAATCGGCGGTTCCGTCCCGCGTTTAAATACTGCTGTGGGCCCTACGTTCAGGTGAGATGAGTCAGTCAGCGACCTGCCCCGAGTGTCAGGGTGCCGTCCGGAAGCGTGCGACCGAACGCGTCTGCGCCGACTGCGGCCTCGTCGTCTCCGAGGACCGCATCGACCGCGGCCCCGAGTGGCGGAGCTTCGCCGACGACGACAGCGACCCCGAGCGCACCGGCGCCCCGCTCACGCGCGCCCGCCACGACCGCGGCCTCTCCACGGAGATCGGCCGCTCGACCCGCGTGAAGGGACGCAAGCGCCGCCGCCTCAAGCGGATGCGCCGCCAGCACAAGCGCGCCTCCATCCCCTCCAAGGCCGACCGCAACCAGGTGTACGGGTTCACGGAGATCCGCCGGCTCGTCGGCAAACTCGACCTCCCGCGGAGCGTCCGCGACCAGGCCTGTGCGCTGTTCGACTCCGCGCAGACCGAGAACCTGCTGCGCGGGCGCTCCATCGAGGGGTTCGCCGCCGCGGCCGTCTACGCGGTCTGCCGGACGAACGCGCTCTCGCGCACGCTCGGCGAGGTCGACGCCGTCGCCCGCGCCGACGAGAGCGAACTCTCCGCGGCCTACGACGCGATGAACCGCGAGCTCGGCCTGCCGACCGGCCCCATCGACCCCCCGCGACTACCTCCCGCGGTACGCAACCGAACTCGACCTCCCGCAGGCCGTCGAGCGCGCCGCCCGCGAGTACGTCGAGGAAGCCGAGTCCCGGAACCTCGTCTCCGGGCGCAACCCCAGCGGCGTCGCAGCGGCCTGCCTCTACACCGCCGCCCGCGACCGCGACGAACCGCTCACGCAGGCCGACGCCGCCGACGTCGCGGACGTCACCCCCGTCACGCTCCGGTCGACGTACGACGACCTGCGCTGACTATTCGCGGGCCGCCCGCACTCGTTCCGCCAGCGCTCCGAACCGCTCCACGGCTTCGGCCTCGCCGTCCACCGCCGCGACCGGCCGCCCCGCGGTCATCGCCGCGGCGACCGAGTCGGCGTCGGGAACCGCGACGACCGGGGCGCCGAGCGCGTTCGCCACCGCCTCGCTCGCCTCCGGCGCGCGGTTGTACGCGACGGCCGCGAGGCCGGCGTCCAGTTCGACGGCCAGCGAGCGCGCGCGGAGCGCGTCCGCCAGCGCGGCCCTGTCCGGCGTCGTCACGAGCACGCAGCGTCCGCGACCAGCAGCGGGAGGCCGACGTCCGCGCGGAGGCCCGCGGGACAGTCCACGACCACGTCGCCGTACGCGTCCGCGACGGCGCGCAGTGCGTCCACGAGCCGCCGCGGGTCGCCCTCGCGGGCGCCGGCGAGCGTCCGCCCGCAGGGGAGCAGCGAGACGCCGTCCGCCTCCCGGACCGCCTCGACGGCGTCCGCGCGCCCCGCAATCACGTCGTGGAGGTCCGGGCCGCGGCCAGCGGGCACGTCCGCCATCCCGAGGTCCGCGTCCACGAGCACCGCGTCGAGCTCGGCGGCGAGGTTGAGCGCGGTCGTCGTCTTCCCGACGCCG
>NZ_WPCF01000108.1 GCF_009741975.1 Halobacterium sp. CBA1126
CGACGAGGCGGCCGCGGAGGTAGTCGTAGTCGGGGTCGGCTTCGTCGGCCGCGGCCACTTGTTCTTCGAGGTCGACGAGCGCGGCGTCGAGGTGGCGCTGGAGTTCGGCCAGCGAGTCGGCGGTCGCCAGCCCCTCGATCGGACCGTCGAGGTGTCCCTCCAGTTCCTTCTCGGCGTGTTCGCGCGCGCTGCGGTCGGTGGCGCCGAGGACGTTCATGAGGCCGAGGCGGAGCGCTTCGAGTTCGTGGCAGGTCATAGCAGCTGTGAGTCGAGGTCGGCGACGATGCGCTCGCGGTCGAGGTGCGAGGCGACGATGCGGTCGGCGTCGTCGGGTTCGACGCGCTGGTACCAGACGCCGTCGGGGTAGACGGCGACGTTCGGGCCGTCGCCGCACTGGCCGAGACACGACGAGCGCGTGACGCGCACGTTCCCGCCGTCGGCGTCGCGGGCGGCCTGCCGGAGGCGTTCGAGGACGGCGGGCGCGCCGTCGGCGGCGCACGTCTGGTTCGTGCAGACGGCGACGTGTCTGTCGGGCGCGTCGTGGGCGTGGGGTTCGTCGGCGACGTCCTCGCGGTCGGCGTGGGCGTCGCGGTGGTCGAGCGCGCGCAGCATCGCCTTCGCGCCGCCGACGTCCTCCTCGTAGCCGTCGAGTTCGACCTTGTACTTGCAGGTGTCACAGGACATCTCGACGCTCCCGGTGCGGGCTTCCTGCCAGCGGTCGCCGAGCACGTCCAGCAGCCGCGAGTCCGTCCCGAGCGGGTCGCCGGGGGCCGCGTCGACGTACGGGTACTCGGCGTCGAAGTCGGCGGCGCCGTCGCAGATGCGGCCCGTGAGCACGCCGTCGCCGAGCATGTACGGCAGCACGACCACGGCGTCCGGCCGGTGTTTGGCGACGTCGTGGAGCGTCTCGTCGAGCGTCGGCTCCGTCACGCCGATGAAGGTGGCGTCGACGCGCGAGAACGCCCGGCCCTCGTAGAGGAGGCGCGCGAGCTTGTGGACGTCGGCGTTCGCGTCCGGGTCGCTGGAGCCGCGCGCGCACAGCACCACGGCCACGTCGTCGCCCTCGCGGTCGACGCCGAGGTCGGCTTCCACTGCTGCCGCGCGGTCGTCCAGCAGGTCGACGAGAGCGGGGTGGACGCCGAGGTGCGAGCCGTTCTCGAAGCTCACCTCGGGGTGGTCGGCGCGCGCCCGCCGGAGCGCCGCGGGCACGTCGTTCTTGACGTGGCTGGCGGCGAACAGCGAGAGGTGGACCACGGCGATGGAGGACACCGAGGGCGCGAGCGCGTCGATGGCGTCCGCGAGCGACGGCTCCGCGAGTTCGAGGAAGCCCGCGTCGACGGGCACGCCCAGCCGGGACTCGAGGTCGGCGGCGAGCGTGCGCACCTGCTCGTTCGACTCCTCGCGGCGGGAGCCGTGGCCGACCAGCAGGACGGCCTCGTCGTTCAGGCTCGCGGTCGCGTCGTCGGTGCGGCTCACGGCCCCACCTCCAGCGAGACGTCCACGCCCTCGGCCTGTTCGAGGCTCCGCCGGAGCTTCCGGCGGCGGGACGGCGCGAACAGCCCGGACGCCTCGCTACCCTCGTAGAGCCACGCGCCGAGCTCGGGGACGGCGGCGTCCTCCACGCTGAAGTAGTAGCCCGAGGACGCCGCCGCGGGCTCGCCGTACGGCGCGTCGACGGGCGCGTCGTCCAGCAGCGACTGGACGCGCTCGAGGAGCGCGCGGTCCTCGTGGACGACGGAGAGCCCGACGGTGCCCGCCGAGGACTTGAAGCAGACGGTGCCGCAGGCCTCCACGACGCCGCGGAGGAGCTGGCGGTCGTGCTCGGCGAGCGCGTCCAGCCGGTAGCCGCCCGCGTCGCCGTCGAGGGGGAGGCCGAACGCGGCCGCCGCGCGCGCCGCGAGGCCGCCGAACACCTGCACCGTGTACTCGTCCTCGCGCCGCGTCACCGAGGTGTCGTGGGCGTACTCCCGCTCGGCGACGCGGTGGCCGGTGCGCTCGCCGCCCGCGATCGCCGCGAGCGTGTCGGCGGCGGCCTCGTCGCTCGTCTCCACGGTCACGCAGGCGTCGCTCAGGTCGCCCGCGCCCGCGACGTGCCCCCAGAAGTACGCGGTCTCGGGGTGACCGGCGAGCGCGGAGTCCGGCGCGTCGACGTCGGCGCTCACGACTCGCTCACCTCCTCGACGGTGATGGCGTCGAACGGACAGGCCGCGGCTGCGGCCTCCGCGTCCGCCGCGTGGTCGTCCGCGAACGTCGCTTCGACCGTCTCGGCGTCCGCCTCGACGTCCCCGCTGCTCGTTTCGAGCGTGGCGAGGCCGTCGTCGTCCTCGACGAACCGCGAGTCCCGCGTCAGGCACGCGAACACGCCGTCGCAGGCGTCGCGGTCGATGGTGACCCGGTACATCAGTAGTCGTACTTCGTCTCGTACCCGCGCGGGGTGACCATCCGGCCGTCGAAGACGTACGTGTCCTCGTTGCCGACGACGACGGTCGTGGTCATGTCCACGAGGTCGGTCTCGCCGTACGACTCGAGCTCGCCGAGGGTCGTGATTTCCACTTCCTCGTCGTCGCGGCTCGCGCCGTGGACGATACCCACGGGGGTGTCCTCGTCGCGGTGCGCGAGCAGAATCTCGCAGGCCTTCCGGAAGTTCTCGCGGCGCTTCCGGCTCCACGGGTTGTAGATGGCGATGGTGAACCCCTCGCCGGCGACCGCGTGCAGCCGCGACTCGATCTCCGGCATCGGCGTGAGGTGGTCCGACAGCGAGACGCTGACGGAGTCGTTCACGAGCGGCGCGCCCAGCCGCGCGCCGCAGGACTGCGCGGCGGGGACGCCCGGCACGACCTCGAAGTCCAGCGCGGACGCCGTCGCGCCCTTCGACTCCACGATTTCGAGCGCGAGGCCCGCGAGCGCGTACACGTTCGGGTCGCCGCTCCCGACGATGGCGACGTCGTTGCCCGCGAGCGCGCGGTCGACGGCCTCCTCCGTTCGGGAGACCTCCCCGCACATCGGCGTGTCGTAGATCTCCTCGGCGTCGTCGGTGACGTCGTCCGGGATGAGGTCGATGTACGTCGTGTAACCGACGATGTGCTCGGCGTCCCCGAGCGCGGCCGTCGCGCGCTCGGTCATCCCCTCGGGCTCGCCGGGGCCGAGGCCGACCGCGGTGAGCTTTCCGGGGTCGGCGTCGAAGTCGTCGACGGTCGACCCGACCCGCTCCTCGGTGCTCTCGGACGCGCCGCACGAGGGCGACGAGTCCGAACTGCCGGACGCGCCGCACGCCGACTCGCTGGTGGTCGCTGCGCCGCAGTTGGAAGCCGATTCGCCGGTCTCGGTGGTGGTGTCGTCAGTGCTCATCAGAAGTCCTCGACGTCACGCCCGCCGCGCGGGGTGACGAGGTGGTCGCGGTGGTCGTTGGTCCATACCTCCGTCTCGTGGTTCCCGACGAAAATCGAGGTGCCCATGCCGCCGACCTTCTCGTCGTGGTCGGCGACCTCGCCGAGCGTCGTCACGGTGTGGGTCTCGCCCTCTACGTTCCGGCCGGCGTCGCCGCGCCCCGCGTCGTTGACGATGGCGGCGGGGACGTCGTCCGCGCGCTCCTCGCGGAGCACGCCGACGGCGCGCTCGTAGTCCCGCCAGCAGTTGTAGAGGACGACGACGAACCCGCTGATGGCGGCCGCGCGGAGCTTCTCCTCGATCTCCGCCCAGCCGCGCCACTTCTCCGACAGCGAGACGGTGCAGAAGTCGTTCGACAGCGGGGCGCCGAGGTTCGCCGCCCCGCCGAGCGCGGCCGTCACGCCCGGCACGATTTCGATGGGGACGTCGTACGCCTCGTCCTCCTCGGCCATCAGGTAGACCAAGTCGGACTTCCCGTAGACGTTCGGGTCGCCGCCGGAGACGTGCGCGACGTCCTCGCCGTCGCGGACGCGCTCGAAGGCCTCCCGCGCGAGTTCGACCTGCCGCCCCATCGTGGAGCGCACGACCTCCTGCTCGGGGCGCTCGTCGGCGTCCTCCGGCGGGAGCGTGCCGTCCCGCCGCAGGAACTCCTGGTAGAGGTTCGACGCGACCACGCAGTCCGCCGTCCGCACCACGTCCTTCGCGCGCTGGGTCATCCCGCCCGGCAGCCCCGGGCCGATGCCGACGACGTACAGCGTGCCGTAGTCGCCCGCGTCGGCGCCGCTCGCGCGTTCCGAGGTCTCGCTCCGCTCGACCTCGCTGCTCATCGTCCCACCGCCACCGTCACGGCTTCGTCGTAGCGCTCCTTCTCGGCGAGCAGGTCGTGGTCGCGGCCGCCCGCGATGGCGGCGGCCTCCGCGATGCCCGGCCAGCCGATGAGTTCCTTCGACCGCGAGGGCGTCGGGCCCTCGTGGGCTTCGAGGGTCTCCTTCTCGAAGGAGACGACGCCCAAATCGAGGTCCTCGGCGGCCGCGAGCAGGCCGTCCTCGTCCTCCTTCCGGGTGCCGGTGGCGACGAACTCCACGTCGCCGAGGTCGTAGTCCGTCGCTTCGAGGGCCGCAGTCCACGCCTCGCGGAACTGCTCGGCGTCAGCGCCGGAGACGCTGCCCGTGCCGAGCACGACGCCGTCGTCGGTGTTGCGCTTGAGGACGGTGACGTCGTCGCCGGCGAGTACGGCCGCGGGGCCGTCGAGGCGCGCGACCGGGCCGAGTTCGTCGTCGAGGACCGCGAGGTTCGTCGCGACCGTGGAGTCGCCGTTGACGACGTGCGCGTCGAGGGCCTTCGCGCGCTCCTCGACGCCCTGCTTGCCCGCGGCCTCCGAGGCGGTCGTGGTCGCGGGCACGGCGCCCATCGACGCGAGGTCGTCCGCGACCTGGTTGGCGCCGTGGTGGCCGCCCGTGAGCGGAATCGCCCACGTGAGCTCCTCGTCGACCACGACCACCGCGGGGTCGTCCCACTTGTCGTCGAGCAGGCCGGCGGTCTTCCGCATCGCGATGCCGGAGGCCATCAGGCCGACAAAGCAGTCGTACTCGCCCCAGTGCTCGGCGAACACGTCGCCGTGGTACTCCAGAATCTCGATTGCGTCGTAGCGGTCGCCGATGCCGTCGACGATGTCCTCGGCGGTGTCCATCTTCCGCTCGAACGCCACGACGGCGATTTCTTCGGCGACCTCGCCGTCGGAGTCCGGCGTCGAACAGTGCGCGCTCGAACTGTCGGTGTCGTCGTTCGTGCTCATGATTAGTCGTCCGCCTCGCTCTCGGTGCGGTTCGCCCAGTCGCCGTAGAGGTACGATCGGTCGTAGTTCGCGCCCGCGCCCGCCTCGCCGACGACGACGAGCGCGGACGCCCGGTAGCCGGCGTCCGCGACCTTCTCGCCGATGGTTTCGACGGTGCCCTCGATGACGTCCTCGTCCGGCCACGACGCGTGGTAGACGACGGTCACCGGTGTGTCGGGGTCGTGGCCGTCCTCGAGCAGGCGGTCCATCACCTCCGGGACCGCGTGCGTGCCGAGGTAGATGCAGGTCGTCACGTCCCCCATCGCCACGAACTCGGAGACGTGGTCGTCCTCGGGGTCGAGCGTGCGGCCCTGCGGCCGCGTGAACGCGACGTGGTTCGCGGTCCCGTTCAGCGTCAACTGCGTGCGGAGCGTCGCCGCCGCCGCGAACGCCGACGTGACCCCCGGGACGAGGTACGTCGGGACGCCCTCGGCTTCGAGCGCGTCCATCTGTTCGAGAGCCGCGCCGTACACCGCGGGGTCGCCGCTGTGCAACCGGACGACCGTCCGGCCGTCCTCGTAGGCGTCCCGGAGCAGTGGAATCAGCTCCTCGAGGTCCTTCCCCACGGAGGAGACGGTCTCGGCGTCCGCGCAGTACTCCTCGAGGAGCTCGCTGTTGACGAGCGAGCCGGCGTGGACGACGAGGTCGGCGTCCGCGAGGAGGTCTCTCCCCGTGACCGTGAGCAGGCCGGGGTCGCCCGGGCCCGCGCCGACGAACGGGACGCCGTCCTGCACGTCGCCCGCGGTGTGCTCGTAGACGCGCTCGTCGCGGCCGCGGCCGCGCTGCTCGCTGGCGGCGTCGATGGCGGCCTGCGGGTCGGTCGCGTCAGTCACCGCCGACCACCCCGGTGTCCTCGCGGGCGTCCTCGAAGGCGGTCGGGCGGTCCTTCTGGAGGTCCGCGCGCTCGGCGTACGCGAGCGTGTAGTAGTCGCGGTCCGCCACGTCGGCCGGGTCGGTGGTGACGCGCTCGTCGCCCTGCTCCATGAACAGCCGGCGGCCGTACGTGACGTCGTAGCCGGCGTCCACGAGCCCGTCGTGGGTCGCTGGCGCGTCCGTGACCTTGAACAGGACCATGCGGTCCGGGCCCGTGGGGGACTTTCCGTCGGCGGCTTCGCGGAGCGCGAGCCCGGCGCCCGCGTCGACTTCGACGCCGAGCGCGGTGGCGAACGCGGTGACCGCGCTGACGCCCGGGACGACCGCCACGTCCACGTCGGGGTGGAAGGCGTCGAGCGTGCGGCGGAGGTGGCCGAACGTCGAGTAGACGTTCGGGTCGCCGAGCGTCACGAACGCGACGTCCCCGCTGCGGGCGCGCGGTGCGACCTCCGCGGCGGCCTCGCGCCACGCCTCGCGGAGCGCCTCGGGGTCGCGGGTCATCGGGAAGTCGAGGTCGCCGATTCGGGACTCGGGGACGTGCTCCGTGGCGACCGACCGGGAGAGCCGGCCGGGCGAGTAGACGACGTCCGCGCGCTCGAGGACGCGCTGCCCGCGCACGGTCACGAGGTCTGCTTCGCCGGGGCCGAGGCCGACGCCGTAGAGCGTCATCGGTCGCCCTCCGCGTCGCCGTCGCCGGCGCTCCCGACGAGCATGTAGACCGGGTTCTGCGAGTCGAACGAGGTCGCGCCCGCGAGCTCGTAGCCGTGGCTCACCTGGAACTGGACGACTTCCTCGAGGAGGTCGCGCTCGCGGAACGCCTCGGTGGCGGCGCCCGCGACCTCCAGCCGGGAGACGTTCATCACGACCCGGTCGACGGCGGCGTCGACGGCGTAGTCGAGGACCGCCTCGTAGTTCCGGCTGCCGCCGAGGAACAGTGCGTCGGCGTCCGCGGGGAGGCCGTCGGGGGCTTCGGCGTGGCGGACGTCGACGGCGTCCGCGAGGCCGTTGGCGGCGAGGTTTCGTTCGGTGGTCTCGACGCGGTCGGCCTTGCGCTCGACGGCGGTGACGCGGCCGGCGTCGCGGGCGGCGTCGGCGGTGACCGCGCCCGTGCAGGAGCCGACCTCGGCGAAGTGGTCGTCGGGGCCGAGCGCGAGCTTCGCCCGGAGGACGGCTCGTACCTCCGGTTTCGTCGGCCCCGCCTTCGCGTCGTGGGGGAGTCGGGTCTGTGACATCACCGAACACAACAGCAGTAGCGCCTAAAACAATTTTGGTTGAATTAGGGAAAGTGTAGTTGCCTTATGTCCGGCTGAACGGACGGTAACGCAACCGAGGACGCAGTACGCACAAAGATACTTGAATTAGGGACCACTCTGGTAGCGGTAATGAGCGATTCGAGCACCGTCGGGGAGCTGGGGGTCCTCCGGAGCAAGCGGAACGCCACGCGCTACCAGATACTCGTCGAGATCGCCGAGCGCCAGCCCGCGGTCAGCCAGCGCGAGATCGCGGAAGCCATCGGCGTCACCGCCCAGGCCGTCAGCGACTACCTCGGCGACCTCGTGGAGGACGGCCACGTGCGCAAGCACGGCCGCGGCCGCTACGAGGTCACCAAGGAGGGCGTCGACTGGCTCATCTCCCAGACCGACGACCTCCGGTCGTTCGTCGAGTACGTCTCCGAGAACGTCATCGAGGAGGTCGAGGTCGACACCGCCATCGCGACCGCCGCCATCGAGGAGGGCCAGCGCGTCACGCTCGCGATGCAGGACGGCGTGATGCACGCCACGCCCGGCGACGTCGGCAGCGCCACCGCGGTCGCCGTCACAGACGCGGAACCCGGGCAGGACGTCGGCGCGGCGGAGTTCGAGGGGATGCTCGACTACCAGCCCGGCGAGGTCACCGTGCTCTCCGTGCCGACGGTACAGGACGGCGGGAGCCGCGCGCTCTCCGACGATGCCGTCGAGTCTCGGCTCGCGGACCACGACCGCGTCGCCGCCGCGGGCGTCGAAGCCCTCGTCGCGGTGC
>NZ_WPCF01000177.1 GCF_009741975.1 Halobacterium sp. CBA1126
CGAGGCCGAGGTCGCGGAGCACGAACACGGGGTCGGTCGCCAGCGCGACCACGCGGCCCCCCACGTCCACGACGCCGAAGTCCGCGCCGTACGTCGGGCCGAGGCGGACGTCCGCGCGGTCCGCGCCCGTCCGCCCCGCGACGTGCTCCTCGAAGAACCGCCGGCTCGCCTTCCCGGAGTCCATACCCGCCGTTGGCCTGCCCGCCACAAGTACCCCGGCGGTTCCGCGCCCGGATGGCACCCCCTGCCGAAAGTCAAAGCCCTTTACGTCGGGGCGACTTACGTGCGGTCAAGGAAGACCATGCAGGGACAGAACCAGCAGCAGGCCTACGACCGCGGTATCACGATCTTCTCGCCCGACGGCCGCCTCTACCAGGTGGAGTACGCCCGCGAGGCCGTCAAGCGAGGCACCGCGAGCATCGGCGTCCGCACCGCGGAGGGCGTCGTCCTCGTCGTGGACAAGCGCACGCGCTCGCCGCTCCTCGAGGGCTCCAGCGTCGAGAAGCTCCACAAGGTCGACGACCACGTCGGCGCCGCCAGCGCCGGTCACGTCGCCGACGCCCGCAAGCTCGTGGACTTCGCGCGCCAGCAGTCCCAGGTCGAGCGCGTCCGCTACGACGAGCCCATCGGCGTCCGCACGCTCACGAAGGAGGTCACCGACCACATCCAGCAGTACACGCAGGTCGGCGGCGCGCGCCCGTTCGGCGTCGCCCTCCTCATCGCCGGCATCTCGGACGGCGAGCCCCGCCTCTTCGAGACCGACCCCTCCGGCACCTCCAACGAGTGGAAGGCCGTCGCCATCGGCTCCGACCGCTCGACGATCCAGGAGTTCCTCGAGGACGAGTACGAGACCGACCTCACGCTCGACGAGGGCGTCGAGCTCGCGCTCCGCGCGCTCAGCGAGGGCCGCGACGACGAGCTCTCCCCGGAGGGCGTCGGCGTCGCTACCGTGAGCGCCGAGTCCGAGCTGTTCCGCGAGCTCGAGACCGAGGAGACCGCCGAACACCTCGAAGCCCTCGAATAGCGCCCCGGCGAGCCGCGCCCCCGCAGCAGTCCTTTTCCGCGCTCGCACCCTCCGTTCTTGCATGCACACCGAACCCGACCAGTCCGCCGAAACGCCGATTCGCGTCGCCGACGGCGACGAGCTCGACGACGTCCTCGCGGCCCACGACCGCGTGCTCGTGGACTTCTACACGAAGGGCTGTTCGCTCTGTCAGGCCATCGAGCCGGTCCTCGGGAACGTGGCGAAGGCCACGGGCGTCACGGTCGCGATGGTCAACCCCGGCGACGACATCTCGCTCGTCGAGGAGTGGGCCATCACGAGCGCGCCGACGCTCGTGCTCGTGGAAGAAGGCGAAGAAGTCGGCCGGCTCGCGGACGGCTTCAAGGGCGGCGACGAGATCGAGGCGTTCCTCGACGCCCACCTCGACTAGTCGTCGCGGCCGGCTCGGGGGCGTCGCGCTCGGTGACGTCCGGGAGGTGGGGGTCGCGGTTCGGGTTCCGGCCGTACGCCGGCAGCCCGTCGTCTAACTGTTCTTTGAGGACGCGCCGCAGCCGGTTCAGGCTCGTCGTGTCGAGGCCGTAGCGCTCCGCGAGCTCCGCGAACGCGGGGTCGTCGGTGACGTCGTGGCTGCGGTAGCGCTCGTAGAGGTCGGTCATGCGGTCCTGCGAGAGCTCGCCCGCGTCGAGGTCGTCCAGCCCGAAGTACCGGCGGCGGTCGACGTCGAGACGTGGCGGATGACCACGAGCGCGACCTTCTCGATGGCGCGCTGGCTGCCGAACTCCGTGAGGTCGATCTCGCCCATCACGCCGAGCGCGACGTCGCGCTGCCACGGCGTCACGCCGACCGCGTTGCAGAGCGCCTGCGTCGTGCGCAGGCGGTCGAGGTAGTGCGTGCGGCGGCTGTGCCCCTCGGTCGCGGTGTGGCGCTCCTCGTGGAGCCGCCGCACGCTCTCCGAGAGGTCCGCGTCCGGGGACTCGGCGCGCCCGATGACGGTCGCGCTCGGGGAGACGACGCCCCACTTCCGGACCGTGGTGTCCCGCTGGGCTTCCGCGCGGGAGAGCGCGCCCGAGCCCGGCCGGTGTTCGACGCGCCGCTCGTCCCGTGTCTCCCAGCGAATCCGGTCGCCGCCGTCCGCGCTCATCACCGGTACCTGCGGCCTCACGCGGTTTAAACTCTCGGCCGGTAGCGCCGGTAGTGTTCAGATTAGCTGATTCCATGCGAAGCTGAACGATCTGAGCCAATCGTCGGCGGTATCTGCTTTGGCGTTGCTGAAACAGTTTGAGAACGAGGAGGTTCGTCGTTTTTATCTCTCGAAAGACACGTTCTACGCTATTCCGATTCCCATGTTTTTCATATCGGAATCGGAGCCCGTGTCGCTGACAGGCGTCTTTCAGTGTGGGTGCGCCATCGACGGAGGAAACACGGCATTCATCGACGTCGTGTTTCTCCCGGAGGTCCGCGAAAAACGAGCGAGCAATCATGTTCGTACGCGTCGGGTTCAAGCGTTGTATGGAGTAATTCGTTTGTTTCTGGATCGACAGCAGCGTACAGCCAGTACTGCTCGTTATTGAGTCGGATTCACGGTTTCATCAACCGCAACGTGATCCGGAGTCCGTCCAGACTCGGGCTGTAG
>NZ_WPCF01000045.1 GCF_009741975.1 Halobacterium sp. CBA1126
GCCGTCCTCGACCACGAGCCGGTCGCGTTCGGCTGCATGGACGAGTGGGCGCTCGCGTTCGCCGAGACCGACCCCGCGGGCGTCCGCTTGCCGTGCGCGAACGCCGACGTCCTCGACGCCGTCCTCGACAAGGCCTCGCTGTACGAGACCTGCGAGGACCTCGGCGTCCCCTACCCCGAGACGCACCGGCTCTCCGAGGTCGACCCCGAGGATGCGGCCGCCGAACTCGGCTTCCCGCTCGTCGTCAAGCCCGCGCGCAAGCGCGAGTTCGAGGAGGCCGTCGGCACGAACGTCGTCGAGGTCGCGGACCGCGAGGAGTATCTGGACGTCGTGGAGATGGCGCAGGAGACCGGCATCGAAATCATGGCCCAGGAGAAGGTCCCGGTCGCGCGCGGCGAGGACCACTCCCTCGCTTCGTACGTCCCCGAGGACGGCGACCCGCTCGCGGTCGTCGGGAACGCCCGCGTCCGCGCACCGCTCGGCTACGGCACCTCCTGTGTCGTCGAGCGCGTCGAGCGCCCGGAAATCCGGGAGCGCGCGCTCGCGGTCATCGAGAACGCGGGCTACCACGGCATCAGCGAGGCCGAGTTCGTCTACGACCGCGACCGCGACGAGTTCGTCCTCCTCGACGTGAACACGCGCCCGTGGAAGTGGATCAGCATGCCCGTGCAGGCCGGCGCGAACCTCCCGATGGCCGCGTACGCCGACGCCACCGGCGCCGACTACGACCCCGACCCCACGCGCGACGCGCGCTGGCTCTCCCTCGAGGACTACCTCCCGCTGCTCGCGACCGGCGAGCTCGCGGACGTCCTCTCCACCGCCGACTGGGCGGCGCTCGTCTCCGGCGAGTTCGAGACCAGCGGCGACCTCACGACCGCGGTCTACCGGCCGAGCGACCCCGCGCCCATCGCGCACCGCCTCGACGTGGAGTTCGGCGGCCGCGACTACTACTGCTCCTGCTGACGTTCAAGTGCGAAGCCGGGGCCAACCCGGCGCGTGACCTGACCGCTACTCGGCGCGGTTCCGCGGAAGTGCGACGCGCCGCGCCGGTCCGCCCCGTCGCCTGTCAGCCCCGACCCAGCGAGCGTTGCCGTCGACTCCGTGCGCGCCGCGACCGGCCGGCTTAAGCGCCGCGTCCCCCTACCCCGGCGTAATGAGCGACCGGATGCGGCTGAACCTCTTCACGATGAACTCCGTGGAGCACGTCTCCGTCGGGTCGTGGCGGCTCCCCGGCGACCAGTCACACCGCTACCGCGACCGCGAGTACTGGACGGACGTCGCGCGCACCGCCGAGCGCGGCGGCTTCGACGCCGTCTTCTTCGCGGACGTCCGCGGCGTCTACGACGTCTACGGCGACAACCGCGAGACGGCCGTCGAGAAGGCCGTCCAGACGCCGTCGAACGACCCCGCGTACCTGATTCCCGCGATGGCGGAGGTCACCGACGACCTCGGGTTCGCCGTCACGAAGTCCACCTCGTACAACCACCCCTACCAGCTCGCCCGCGAGTTCTCCACGCTCGACCACCTCACGGACGGCCGCGTCGCGTTCAACGTCGTCACCTCCTACCTCGAGTCCGCGGCGGCGAACCTCGGCTACGACGACCGCATGGACCACGACGAGCGCTACGACCGCGCCGACGAGTTCATGGACGTCCTCTACGCGCTCTGGGAGGCGTCGTGGGACGACGACGCGGTCGTCCGCGACCCAGATAGCGGCGTCTACACCGACCCCGAGGGCGTCTCGGCCGTCGACCACGAGGGCGACCACTTCGACGTTCCGGGCCCGCACGGCGCGGAGCCGTCCCCGCAGCGGACGCCCGTGCTCTACCAGGCCGGCTCCTCGGACCGCGGCCGCGAGTTCGCGGCCGAGCACGCGGAAGCCGTCTTCGTCAGCCAGCCCTCCGCGGAGGCCGTCGCGGACTACGTCGACGACCTCCGCGAGCGCGCTGCGAGCCACGGCCGCGACCCCGACGAGCTGGCGTTCTTCCCCGGCATCGTCCCCGTCGTCGGCGAGACCGAAGCCGTCGCGGAAGCCAAGTACGAGGCGTACACGGACGCCATCGACACCGAGGGCGTGCTCGCGCTGCTCTCCGGGTTCGTCGACGTGGACCTCTCCGAGATCGACCCCGACCAGCAGCTCGAACACATCGAGACCGAAGCCATCCAGGGCGTCGTGAACGCGTTCACGGCCAACGACGACCGCGACTGGACGGTCCGCGAGGTCGCGGAGTTCGCCGGCCTCGGCACCACGTCGCCCGTCGTCGTCGGGACGCCCGAGCAGGTCGCCGACGAGTTCGAGTACTGGTTCGAGGATGTCGGCGTCGACGGCTTCAACGTCAAGGAGGTCGCGCGCCCGGACAGCCTCCGGGACTTCGTCGACCTCGTCGTCCCCGAGCTCCGCGAGCGCGGGCTGCTCCGCGAGGAGTACGACGGCGAGACCCTCCGCGAGACGACGTTCGGCCGCCGCGGTCTCCCCGACGGCCACCCGGGCAGCCGGTAGGCGTTTCGAGGACAACGGTTTTCTCCCCGGCTCGCGTGGCTCAGTCTAATGGCAGATTCCGGTGAGGACGACGTGCAGCGGATTCACGTGGGGGAGACGGGGGACGGTGAGCCGTTGGAATTCCCTACCGTAGAAGTGCTAACAGGGCGCGCGTTCATTACCGGGAAGAGCGGGTCAGGAAAGAGTATCCTCGGAGGGACGCCGGTTCATACTGAGAACGGGCGGAAGCCAATCGAAGATGTCTCCGAGGGTGAACAAGTGCTTTCGCTCAACAAGCGCACCTACGAACAGGAGTTCCAGCCCGTTCAAGCTGTTATTGAACACGAAGCTGACGACCTGTTGCAGATCACCCTTGAGGATGGTACTGAAATCATCGGAACCGAGGACCACAGCTTTCTCACTATTGACGACCTCGAAATCGTTCCGGTACAGGGAAGCGATGTCGAGGAGGGGACCTGGTTTCCGCTTGCCCGAGAGTTACCGAGTGCGGAGGACGTAACGGAGGTCGATCTCGCGGAGTATGTCCCCGAAACGGCCAACCTCACAATTCGGGACGATGAAATTCAGAGCGGTCCGAGAACGGACGACCGGCATTTGGACCTAGATCTCGAGACCGGGAAAGTGGTCGGCCTGTATCTCGCTGAAGGGTCGTTCGACGCCCGGGATACGTTACAGATCGCCAATATCGATGACGGTGTTCGGTCGTTCCTCGACGGTCAGGGATTCAACGTCTACGAGCGAACTTGCAACAAGGGATTCAAGCCGTTCGCGAAGTTCCTACAGTCCGAATTCGGTGTGGGTGCTGGCGGCAAATCACTGCCAGCTTGGATCTTCGATACACCTGCGGCATTCCGGAAGGGAGTGATTTCCGGATACTTCGACGGCGACGGTACAATTAACGGCGATAGCGCGTCTGTACTGTCGAAATCCTCCGAGCTGATCGACGGGATGAAAGAACTCCTTCGACAGTTCGGGATCTCAACGACGTTGCGGGACAAATTTACGACGTACAACGGTGAGGAGCAACAGTACACACGGCTGACCGTCGATTCGTTCAGCCTCGCGACATTCGCGGAGGTTGTCGATCTTGAGGTGGTTCAGAAATCTGAACAACTCGAAACCGCTACAGCTGGCATCGCGGATGGCGGGACGTACAATTCAAAAGACATGATTCCGGGGTTCGGCCCCGTACTGAATGTTGCTGCACGAGAGCAGGGGTGGACACTCCGAGATAGTGATAACCGGGTCTCGGGAGCATCGGTCCATCACCTCACGAGACAACAGAAGGCGGGTCGACAGACCTTCAACCGACTCGTCGATGAACTCGATATTGAGGGGCGGACTGCGGCCCTTGGACAGTCTGATATCCAGTGGAAACGCGTCGTCGACGTTAGCCCTGTCTCCGGAACTCGAACCGTCTACGACCTCGACGTCGCGCTCAACGACAACTTCATCGCGAACGGTGTCTTCGTTCACAACTCGAACTCCACGAGCGTCGTCGTCGAGGAGCTCCTCGAGGCCGGCTACCCCGTGCTCATCGTGGACACGGACGGCGAGTACTACGGCCTCAAGGAGGAGTACGAGCTCCTGCACGCGGGCGCCGACGAGGAGTGCGACATCCAGGTGACCGTCGACCACGCCGAGAAGCTCGCGCACCTCGCCCTCGAGGAGAACGTCCCCATCATCCTCGACGTCTCCGGCTACCTCGACGACGAGGAGGCCGACGACCTGCTCCGGGAGACGGTGCGGCACCTCTTCGCGAAGGAGAAGAAGCTGAAGAAGCCGTTCCTGCTCGTCGTCGAGGAGTGCCACGAGTACATCCCGGAGGGCGGCGGCGTCGGCGAGACCGGGAACCTCCTCATCAAGGTGGGGAAGCGCGGCCGCAAGCACGGGCTCGGCGTCGTCGGCATCAGCCAGCGCCCCGCGGACGTGAAGAAGGACTTCATCACGCAGGCGAACTGGCTGGTGTGGCACCGGCTCACGTGGGAGAACGATACGAAGGTCGTCGGCCGCATCGTCGGCAGCGACTACGCCGACGACGTCGTGGACCTGGGGGACGGCGAGGCGTTCATCCAGACGGACTGGAGCGACGAGATGGTCCGGCGGGTGCAGTTCAAGCGCAAGCGCACGTTCGACGCGGGCGCGACGCCCGGCCTCGACGACTTCGAGCGCCCCGACCTGAAGTCCGTCAGCGGCTCGCTGATGGAGGACCTCGACGACATCTCCGACCGGAAGGAACAGGAGCGCAGCCGCATCGAGGAACTCGAGTCGAAACTGGAGAACCGCGAACAGCGCATCGCGGAACTCGAGTCCGAACTGGAGACCGCGCGGGACGTCTCCGCGGCGGCGCGGAAGATGGCGAACGCGCTCGCGCACGGCGACGGCGCGCCGCCCGAGGAGTATCAGGCGACCCTCCAGACGAAGAACGAGCACATCGACCGCCTCGAGGAGCGCATCGACGAACTCGAGGCCCGCATCGACGAGAGCGACGCGGAGGCGGCTGCCGACGAGAACGCGGACGAGAACGAGGACGCGGACGCAGATGCGGACACGGAAGCGGAGGCCGACGAGGCGCCGTCCGAGAGCGCGTCCGCGAGCGCAGCGGAGAGCGACGACGACGGCCCCAAGGACGCGCTCGTGGACGCCGTCCAGGCCCGACTGCGGCGCCGCGGCGAGCGCAGTCAGCTCCGAGACGGCAGCGAGGATACCACCCCCGAGGAGTCCAGCGGGCCGGCCCCGGAGACGGTCGTCGACCTCCTGCAGGCGGCGCCGGTGGTGACGCGCGTGAACGCCGCGCGCCGGGACTCGAAGTGCAACGACGACGCCGCGTGGCAGCTCGTCTCCGAACTCGCGACGAACCCGGGCGCGGACGCCCACGACCTCGCGGCCGCCGCGGGCGTCGACGTCGAAGCCGCGCACACGCTGCTGCGGGAGCTCCGCACCCGCGACCTCGTCACGCGGACCGACCGCACGTACGCGTTCAACGCCGACCGGATGCGCGCGCTCGTCGAACACGACGACCCCTCGAAGCCGCGGACGGAGCTGCGCGACCAGTGGGAACCCTGACCCGTCGGGCGGAGCCGTTTCACAGGCGGTACGAGGCGGATGCCACGGGGCTTGACCCCGTGGAGGAAGCCGACTCCCGATGAAACTCACCACGCTCGATGGCGAGGCCGACTCCCCACTATACACATAAACTTTTACCAGGCAACAGCCATAAATGTGAATCACAGATGGACGACGCGCCACGACGCACCGTCCCCATCAAACTTGACGTCCCCGAAGAGCGCCGTGGCGACCTCCATCAAACCAAAACCCAATTCCTGCACTGCGCCAACCGAACGAGCGAGTGGGCGTGGCGCTACGACGACTACTGTGTCACCAGCAAGAGCAAAGCCGAAGACGCCCTCTACAGCGAGTTGCGTGAGGAAACCGATCTCACCGCCAACCTCGTCCAGAAAGGCATCCGTCGCGCCATCGAAGCCGTCACGAGCGGCGTCGAAAAGCTGAAACAGGGCGAACAGACCAGTCAGCCCGAGTTCGACTCGTGGAGCGTCGTCTACGACAAACGTTCCGCGTCGTTCAACGACGACCACGCCACCCTCTCCACGCCGAACGGCAGAGTCACCACTGAGTACGTCCTCCCGCCCGAGGACGAACGCGAAGACACGCCGTTCGGCAGGTACTACGAGAACGACGGCTGGGATGCCTCAAGCGCCACGCTCCAGTACAACGAGCAGGACGACACGTTCTACCTGCACGTCACGCTGAAGAACCCGGACTATGTGGTTGACGGAACAGAACGCCAAGAAGCCAGTCGCGATGATGAACCCAGCGAGAACGGAGTGGTTCTCGGTGTTGACCTGAACGTGACTGGCGCGTTCGCCGTCACCTCCACGGGAGAATTCATCGGCAGTGCGGACTACCTCACCCACAAGCGCAACCAGTACGAACAACGCCGCGCCAAACTGCAACAGACGGGTACACGGTCAGCTCACCTCACGATGCAGTCCATCGGCAGTCGCTTCTCGGATTGGTCGCTGGACTGGTTGCACAACCGCGCCAACGACCTCATCGCGGAAGCCAAAGACACGGATGTAGACGGCATTATTTTCGAGAACCTTGACCACATCCGCGAGAATATTGCGAACGACAGTAAGTTCCAGCAGTGGGCGTACGCGAAGTTCGTGGACCTCGTTGAGTACAAGGTCGAATCCACGTCGTTGTTCGTGGACACGGTGAACCCGGCGTACACGAGCCAGCGTTGCTCGCACTGTGGGTTTACCCACAAGGACAACCGCGACGACAAACAATTCGCGTGTCAGGACTGTGGGTATGAGGTGAACGCGGATTACAACGCCGCGAAGAATATCGCGACCCGATACTGTGGATATATCCATCGCGGGCAGACGTCTCGCGGTGGATGGGCCACCAGTCAACTAGCCCTCAAGTCAGGGACGTTGAACGTGAACGGCGAGTACACGCCTGCCGAGTTACTCGGTTAGAACGGGAGTCCACTGACAAGCCTCGGGGCTTGACCCCGAGGCAGTTGACCAACATCTAAGGGACGGGCTGCTGACCGCTCCCGTATGGCAGCCGAGAACGCGAGCGACACCTTCGACATCGGCGGCGAACTGACAGTCCACCGGCTCGGATTCGGCGCGATGCGCGTCACCGGGCCGGACGTCATCGGGTCCCCGGAGGACGAAGCCGACGCCCGCGACGTCCTGCGGCGCGCGGTCGACCTCGGCGTCGACTTCGTGGACACCGCCGACTCCTACGGCCCCGGCGTCAGCGAGCGCCTCATCCGCGAGTCCGGCATCGCCGACGACGCCGTGATCGCGACGAAGGCCGGCCTCCTGCGGAACGCGACCGGCGACTGGATTCCCCACGGCGACCCCGACTACATCCGGAACCAGGCGCTGACCTCGGTCGACCGGCTCGGCGTCGACTCCATCGACCTCTACCAGTACCACCGCCCCGACCCGGACACGGACTTCGAGGCCGCCGTCCACGCGTTCGCCGAGCTCAAAGACGACGGCCTCGTCGACCACGTCGGCCTCAGCAACGTCTCCGTCGACCAGCTGGAGACCGCCCGCGACATCGTCGACGTCGCCACCGTCCAGAACGCGTACAACGTCGTCGACCGCGAGTACGAGGACGTCCTCGAGGCCTGCGAGGACTACGACGTCGGCTTCATCCCGTACTTCCCGATGGGCGGCGGCGACCTCGGCGAGAAGCGCACCGACCTCGAGAGCGTCGCGGCCGACCACGACGCGACCGTCCGGCAGGTCGCGCTCGCGTGGCTGCTCGACCACTCGCCCGTGACGCTCCCGATTCCCGGCACCTCGAACGTCGACCACCTCGAGGCGAACGTCGCCGCGAGCCACATCGACCTCACGGCCGAGGACCGCGCGCGACTGGAGTAATCAGCGGTACCGCGCGATCGCGCCGACGACCAGCAGGAGCCCCCCGGTCACGAACGTGCCGGGTATCGGGAGCACGAACAGGAACGCGCCGACCGCCAACGCGAGGGTGGAGGTTCTCACGCGTCGCTGTTCGCGGTCCGTACTGGTACGCTTTGTGGCGACGGCGCCACGGCTACGAACTGTGAGTGTCTGAAAACGATTCCTCCTGTCCAGCGTCAAAGACGCCGGGCTATCACCGAATTACAGCCGGGTGAGGTTCGTGGCGCGGGGGCCCTTGTCGGCCTCCTCGATGTCGAACTCGACTTCCTGACCTTCCTCCAGGTCCGGGCCGCCGATGTCTTCCATGTGGAAGAACACGTCCTCGTCCGCGTCCTCAGTCTCGATGAATCCGTAACCGCCAGTGTCGTTGAAGAAGTCAACCGTACCGGTTGCCATTGCGACCGTAGAGACGCGCCGCTGATTGATAACCTTTGCGGGTGGCGCCGGCGCGAGCCGCCGGCAGAACGAACGATTCTCTCGGCTGGAGCGGTGCGCTACCGCCCTCAGGCCTTGCAGATGTCGTGGAGGTCGTCGAGCCCCTCGATCTCCCACGTCGGCCAGACGTTCAGCTCCCAGTCGCGGCGGTGGGGCCGCCGGATGAACGCCGAGTCGATGCCCGCGTTCTCCGCCGCGCGCACGTCGGACTCGTTGTCCCCCACGAACAGCGCCGAGTCCGCGTCGAGGTCCGCGAGCGCGCGGTCGATGTAGTGGGAGTTCGGCTTCCGGCGGCGCAGGCTCTCGATGGTCGGCTCGCGGCCGTACGCCGCGCCGAACAGGTCGTCGACGCCGAAGTGGTCGAGCACGAAGTCGACGGTCGCCTGCTGGTTCGAACTCACGATGCCCATCGAGACGTCCAGCTCGTGGAGCGTGTCGAGGTCGTCGTAGAGGGTCTTGCGGCCCTCGCGGACTTCCTCGTACTGGGCCTCCGCGGCGGTCTGGTCGCGCGTCGGCCAGAACTCGCCGGGCTTCAGCCCGTAGCGGCTGCAGACGTCGCTGACGGTCTTCGGCGTCGCGCCGATGGTCATCTCCTCGATGTCGTCGGGGTCGGGGTCGGTGACGCCGAACTGCTCGAACGTGTCCTCGGTCGCCGCCTGCAGCACGTCGTACCGCGTGCGGCCCACGAGGACGCCGTCGTTGTCGAACACGACGGTGTCGTAAGTCATGGCAGTAGGTTGGGCGTTCACACAGATAAGCGTTTCATCGTCGCGGACGCGGTCGGCGGGGTCGACGACCGCCGCTCGAGTGAAGTCGGAAAATACGCCTTCAGGGAACGTCTCTGTCGGTGTTACAGTAGCTCACTCTCCGGCTCGAACGACGCGAAACACGCTCGTGAGAATGCCGGACGGCTCGGTCTTCAGTCGACGCTCACGCACGTCGGCCGCGGCGAAGCGGTATACTCCCTCCCCGATTTGAACGGTGCCAGCTCGGTGTCAGTCGAGTGCTCTCCCAGTCTGAACTCAAGCGCCGCGCAATCGAAGAGACGGACGAGCGGACGGAACGAAACTAAAGTGAAAGATTAGAAATAATTCTACTATAGGGTGACGACGCGGCTCGTGAGGTAGGTGGTAAAGAGATTGACCAGCAAGGGAGTCGGGAGTGCCAGCATGACCGATTGGACCGCGGCCACGTCAACTGGGTAGTCGTGCATGTCTCGAACTGTTGACATCCGAGCGTACTCTTGGAGGTATCTTGTAATCTCCTCGCTCGAGGTGCTCCGCGCGTCTGGGAACCGCTGGTCGTCCTGTCCGATGGACGCCATGGTCTCGTGGATCGCCGCTAACTTCCGTGCCTTCATCCGCTTCATGTGGGACCCCACCTGAACGATTGGCCAGACGAACAGGACCAAGCCCAAGACGATCCCGGAGAGAAGGAGAAGGAGTTGCGCCGGGTCCCAGACGCTTTGCCCGTCTCCGATGGCTACCCACGCGAAGAACGTCGACAACACCAGCAGGTAGTGAAGCGAGGCCTCGCGGCTGAGCGTCCCGACGGGTTTCAGTTCGCCGTAACCGGTTGGATCCTGGAAGTTGATCAGTTCCGCTCGTCGGATTCGCACCGGTAGCAGGAAGGCGGCGCCCAGAAGCATCGCTAGCAACTCCGCGCCGATCGGGTAGAACACGAACGGGACCAGGACATACATCTGCACCCACATTACGAACTCGCCGGCGTGTGCTCTGACGGCGGCACCGGCGGTTGGGTCGGTGAACAGCCAGGTAAAGTGATAGCCCACGCCAGCGAGCAGTAACGCGACCTTGCCCTCCTGCGGGAAGATCGGGAAAAACTGTCCACCGGTCGACTCGCCAGGCGCGAACCGAACTGTCAGCGAGCGGTACAGGTCCCCCAACTCCTCCGTTGCGTCGCGGCTCTTGATGTCGGCTGATCCGGGCAGTCGATTTACGGCATCGGCGTACAGCCGCCGTAGTCTGAACGTCGACCAGACCACCAGTTCCCACCCCGGAAGCAGTAGCACGTAGTTCAGCTCGGCCAGCGGCAGGAAGGACCCCGTCTGGAAGTAGCCGTAGAACGGAAGCAGCAAACCGAACACCACCACCACAGCAGTCATTAGGACGAAAGCGCCGACTTCGACGTCCGGCCAGCCGCCCTGTTCGGGGCCGAAAGTCTCGTTGATTCGACTTCCGAGGCGATCGGCACGGGTGGCTCTCGCCGCTGCCTCGAGCCACGTATCGCGGTACTCGCTACCACTCATCTGGGACACAGGAACTGATACGTTATATCATCGTTAATATTATCTTCCAATTCTATATTTGATAACTCGTCCCGCTCGCAGTCTCAGGACACGCCGCAACCGAGCTTTAACCGGAGGAAGACGGACCGCTCGACCTGCAACCGAGTGCCAGCGTACCGCGGCGAACAAGGCGAGCCACGGTTTCCCGGACGCGACCGAAGAGAGCGTTCGGGACGTTTTCCCCAAGCTTTTGCGACAAGTGGTGGCCGCAGCGAGCGAAGCGAACGAGGACACCCGGGGAGGAAAAGTGGGCGTAAGCCGCCTCCCCGATTTGAACGCCGTGAGACGTGCTCGCTTCGCTGCGCGCGACTCACGTGCTCAAATCGGCTCGGCGTCGTTTCTGCGACTCTCGCTGTCGCTCGGAGTCTTAGAATATGCCGCCTCCCCGATTTGAACGGGGGACAGCTCGATCTTCAGTCGAGTGCTCTCCCAGTCTGAGCTAAGGCGGCTCGCAGTCGAGACGACGGTAGTTGTAGGAAAAAGCGTTTCGAATCGCTCCGCGGCGGTGGGGGAACGCTCGCATCGCTCGCCCGGGACACCCGTCAGCGCGCTCGCTACGACGCCACCGCGGACGCGCTCTCGCTGGGCTCGGCCTGCGGCGTGGCCCGCGACTCGTTCTCGATGGTCCCGAGGTAGTAGTGGAGTCGCGCGGGTCCGGTTTCGGCCGCGTGCCCGTTCGCGAACATCAGGTAGCGGCCGTTCTCGAGTCGCTTGACGGTCGGGTCGCCGACGCCGTAGTCGTCGGCGGCGCCCGGCGCCGCGGAGTGTGGCGCGACCGCGGGCTCGTCGAGCTGGACGAACTCCGAGTACGGGTCGTCGTTGACCCACACGGAGACGTTGTACCGCGGGTGGTGGGGGTCGTAGTCGCCGAACACGTACAGTTTCCCCTCGCGGTCGACGATGTCGAAGTCGCCGACGCCGTAGCCCTCGGGCGCGGTCCACACGGGCGGGTAGACCGTCCAGTTCGTGACGCCGTTCGGGCTGACCGCGTGCCCGATCTTCTTCCCGGAGTAGCCGGCGGCCTCCCCGTACTCGTAGTAGACGTGGACCATCCCGGTCTCCTCGTCGCGGTACGCGCCGAGGTCGCTGAACCCGGTGTTGTCGTTGCGGACCGTCCAGTCGTCGGCCGCCAGCGACTCCGCGGTGTAGACGTTGCTGTTGCCGTACACGACGTACCGGCCGCCGACTTCCACGAGCGAGTCGAACTCGAAGCGGTCCGCGAGGTAGTTGTCGTCGACCAGCCGCCAGCTGTCGGCCTCCGTCGGCGTCTCCGTCCGGTAGAGGTTCGGGTCCGTGTCGGTGCCGATAATCAGGTAGTGGGTGTCGTTCTCCTCGACCAACATCGGGTCGTGGCTCTCGAACTCGAACACCTGATTCGAGGGCTCCGGGCGGTCGAACTCCACGTCGAGGCCCTCGGTCTCCGGTGGCGCCCGCTCGATGCCTTCCGGAACGTCCTCCCGGGGGTGGTCGGCCGTGTTGAACAACTGCTGCCCGTACTCGACGACCGGCCGCGCCGCGCCGAACTGGCCGCCGCCCGCAGTGACCACCACGAGCACGGCGACGGCGAACAGCGCCCCACCCTGTAGCTTCGACGTCGAGAAACCCATGAACGTAGCCGACGTTAATCGCCGTCAATCAGATATGCGTTGTGGCGCTCGCTCGAACCGGGCTATGAGTCGCGTGGACGTCGATTCGGGCGGATTCTCACTGACGCGAGACGAACGGGGTGAGTCTCGCAGGGTTCGGGCGGATTCTCACTGTTGGAAGACTCGCTCCACTCGTCTTCCAGAGTTCGAATCCGCCCTCACCGCACACTACCTGCGACGCGAGCGACACGGCGGTCGCTCGCGGTCGCGTTCAGAGAGTGGGTTCGGGCGGATTCGAACCACCGACCTCGGCCTTGTAAAGGCCGCGTCATGACCAACTAGACCACGAACCCGCGTTTCGAAGCAGTCGCGCCGCGGCCTAAACCGTTTCCTTTCGGCGGAACGTCCAAACCGCGGGGCGTCGTAGCCGTCGGTATGCTCGGGCGCACGCTCGCGGTCGTCTGTCTGCTCGTCGTCGCCGGCTGCGCGGGATTCCCTGGCGGCGCCTCCACGCCCACCGCTACGACCGACGCGGGGAACGCGACACAGGTGTTCGTGGAGGACGAGGACGGCACCGAACTCGGGAACGTCACCGTCGAGGTTGCGGACACGCGAGACGAGCGCTACACGGGCCTCAGCGAGCACGAGTCGCTCGGGCCCAACGAGGGAATGCTGTTCGTCTACGACCGCGAGGGCAGTCACGCGTACGTGATGCGCTCGATGGACTTCCCCATCGACATCGTCTACGTCGGCGCGAACGGCCGCATCACGCGCATTCACCACGCGCCCGTCGAGGCCGACAACGAGGACCTGACGCGGTACCGGGGCGTCGGGAAGTGGGCGCTGGAGGTGCCGTACAACTGGACGACCGAGCGCGGCGTGGAGGTCGGCGACCGCGTGCGCATCGAGGACTGAGCGGCGGCCGCCGCGGGGCCCGCGAGCGGGTGTTTCGATTCGTAGGGAAGTGCTTTTGTCGAATCGTCTCGTCTGCCAACGAGAATGAGTACGGCTACCGAAGACGACGACCCCTTCGAGGAGCAGCGCGAGGAGGTCGACGACGCGATGTACCGCCTGTTCGACGAGTACGGGCGGGACAACTGGCTGGCGGCCGGCGTCGGCATCCTCGCGAGCGTCTTCGCGCGCGTCCTCGACCTCCTGCCCGCCATCATGCTCGGGTACGCCGTCGACGCGCTCACCGAGGGGCAGTCGTTCCTCCCGTTCGTCCCGGCGTCGATGCGGCCCGCGACGCGGACGCAGGAGCTGTACGTCGCGGTCGCCGTCGTCGCGGGCGCGTTCCTCGTCGGCGCGGCGTTCCACTGGCTGCGCAACTGGGGGTGGAACGCCTTCTCCCAGCACATCCAGCACGCGGTCCGCACGGACACCTACGACAAGATGCAGCGGCTGAACATGGACTTCTTCGCCACCAAGCAGACCGGCGAGATGATGTCCATCCTGTCGAACGACGTCAACCGCCTCGAGCGGTTCCTCAACGACGGGATGAACTCCGTGTTCCGGCTCTCCGTGATGGTCGTCGCCATCGGCGTCGTCCTGTTCACGTACAACTGGCAGCTCGCGGTCATCACGATGCTGCCGGTGCCCATCATCGCGTGGTTCACCTACCGGTTCGTGAAGGCCATCCAGCCGAAGTACGCCGACGTCCGATCCTCCGTGGGCCACCTGAACTCGCGGCTGGAGAACAACCTCGGCGGCATCCAGGTCATCAAGACGTCGAACACCGAGTCCTACGAGTCCGAGCGCGTCGAAGGCGTCTCCCAGGAGTACTTCGACGCGAACTGGGGCGCCATCACCATCCGCATCAAGTTCTTCCCGGCGCTGCGCATCATCTCCGGCGCGGGCTTCGTGCTGACGTTCCTCGCGGGCGGCTACTGGGTGCTCGTCGGCCCGCCGCCGCTGATGTCCGGGACGCTCTCGGCGGGGGAGTTCGTCGTGTTCATCCAGCTCAGCCAGCAGTTCGTCTGGCCGATGGCGCAGTTCGGCCAGATCATCAACATGTACCAGCGCGCGAAGGCGTCCAGCGAGCGCATCTTCGGGCTGATGGACGAGCCCTCCCGCATCGAGGAGAACCCCGACGCCGCCGAACTCGACGTCGACGACGGCGAGGTCGTCTACGACGACGTGACGTTCGGCTACGACGACGAGCCCATCGTCGAAGACATCGACTTCGAGGTCGAGGGCGGGAACACGCTCGCGCTCGTCGGGCCGACGGGCGCCGGGAAGTCCACCGTCCTCAAGCTCCTGCTGCGGATGTACGACGTCGACGACGGCGAAATCCGCGTCGACGGACAGGACATCTCCGAGGTGACGCTGCCGAGCCTGCGCCGGCACGTCGGCTACGTCAGCCAGGACACGTTCCTGTTCTACGGCACGGTCATGGAGAACATCCAGTACGGCACCTTCGACGCCGACCGCGAGGACGTCGTCGAAGCCGCGAAGGCCGCGGAGGCCCACGAGTTCATCACGAACCTCCCCGAGGGCTACGACACGAAGGTCGGCGAGCGCGGCGTGAAGCTCTCGGGCGGCCAGCGCCAGCGCGTCGACATCGCGCGGGCCATCCTCAAGGACCCCGAGATTCTCGTCCTCGACGAGGCCACCAGCGACGTCGACACGGAGACGGAGATGCTCATCCAGCGCAGCCTCGACCGCCTCACCGAGGACCGCACCACGTTCTCCATCGCCCACCGCCTCTCGACCATCAAGGACGCGGACAACATCGTCGTCCTCGAGGACGGCGAAATCGTCGAGCGCGGCACCCACGAGGAACTGCTCGCGGCGGACGGCCTCTACGCGAACCTCTGGGGCGTGCAGGCCGGCGAAATCGACGAGCTCCCCGACGAGTTCGTCGAGCGCGCGGCCGAGCGCACCGCCGACGTCGACGTCGAGGAGGACGAGGACTGACGCGGCCGCACTGCTAGAGGCCGGTCAGAAGCTCTCCTGGTCGTCGTCGCCCGCCGACGCGCCGCGGTCCGTGTAGTCCTGCCGCCCGACGGCGTCGCCGCCCACGCGGCCCTCGATGGCTTCCACGAGTTCGGTATGGCTCTGGAAGCTGTCGTCGGCGACGCGGTCGAGCACGGCCGCCAGCGACTCGCCGCCGCCCGGGAGGTCGAGGTCGTAGTCGCCGTACGCCTCCACGACGACCTCCCGGTCGAGCGGGTACGCTTCCTCGCGCAGTTCGCCCTTCAGTGCGTCGAGTGTCACCGTCTTCCCCATACGTCCGTCGTGGACGGCCGGAGTGAAGCCGGTTGTGGCGGCCGCGTCTCGTTCGCCGGAGGGGCAGGCTACAAACCGGAGGCGCGTGTTGGCTCTCGTATGCGACTCGCGGACGCGACTTGGACGGACGCTGCCGCGCTCGAGACGAACCTCGCCGTGCTCCCGGTCGGGAGCACGGAGCAGCACGGCCCGCACGCGCCGCTGGGCACCGACCACGTCACCGCCGAGACCGTCGCCGAGGCCGCGGCGTCGAACGCCGACCGCGAGGTCGTGGTCGCGCCGCCGCTGACCGTCGGCGTCTCCGAGGAGCACCGCCAGTTCACGGGGACGCTGTGGGTCTCCCCGGAGACGTTCCGCGCGAACGTCCGCGAGGTCGTCGCGAGCCTCGCGAGCCACGGCTGGGACCGCGTCGTCGTCGTGAACGGCCACGGCGGCAACGTCCCCGCGCTCGGCGAAGCTGCCAGCGAGTCACCCGCGACGGCGACGCGTACGCGGTGCCGTTCACGTGGTTCGACGCGGTCGGCGACCACGCCGACGACATGGGCCACGCCGGCCCCGTCGAGACCGCGTTCCTCCGGCACACGCACCCGAAGCTCGTCCGCGAGGACCGCCTCGAGGACGCCCGCGACGGCGCAGCGACGGCTGGGGCGAGTGGCAGTCCGGGACGAACCTCGCGGTCGACAGCGCCGAGTTCACCGAGAACGGCGTCGTCGGCGACCCCACGGAGGGCGACGCCGACCGCGGCGAGGACCTGCTGTCGCTGGCCGCCGACTCACTCTGCGACCTGCTGGACGCGGTCGCGGACCGCGACCCCGGCCGGCCGCCGCACAAGTAGCTACGCCGCGTCCTCGTCGCTGTCCTCGTCGTCGCCGTCCTCGCCGCCCGCGTTGGCTTCCTCGAGCGCGGAGCGGAGCTCGGGGACCGTCGAGGCGAGCTCGCCGACCTGCTCGCGGGCGGTCTCGATGTCCCCGAGCACGGCCTCCACGGCGTCGATTTCCTCCTCGAGGTCGTCGGCGTCCTCGAAGGCGTCGGCGCGCTTCCCGACGACGAACGCCTTCTTCGCGTCCCGGAGGTGGGCTTCGACGTCCTCGACGTCGAGCGCGGAGCGGAGCGCGTTCAGCACGCCGAGCGTGTTGTCCGCGTCGACCTCCCAGACGTCGGCGGCCGCGGGCAGCTCCGCTCGGGCCGCGTCGAGGTGCTCCTCGACGTCCGCGCGCATCTCCTCGGCGGCTTCGCCGAACAGTTCCTCGTCGTCCAGCGACGATTGGCTCATGTCTCGTGGTTCGCCCGCATTCGATTTAAAAGCACGCCCCGTGGCGGACGTGAACGCGGCTCACTCGCCGCTCACTCGACGCGCGCGAGCTCCATCAGCGGGTAGCCGTCCGCCATCGCCATCTCCGCGACGACCTCGCGGCCCTCGTAGTCGACGACGACTTCGACCTCCATGTACTCGCCCGTCAGCTCCGTGTAGCCGTGGTCGGTGTCCAGTTTCTCCGTGAGGATGTCGACGGTCACGGACTCGCAGAACGGCTGGTTCTCGATGGACTCCTCGATGGCGGTCTCGAGACTCGGCGCGCTCGCCGGGCTCACGGGCGTCCCCGCGAACTGGTGGTAGAGCGCGCCGAACTTGATGCCCGCCTCGAAACACGCCTGCTGGGCGTCGGATGCCATACCGGCTCCTCGTCCGGCCGCGGCTAATCGTTGTCGCCTCCGTGCTGTCGAGAGTTCGAGGCGTTCGGCGGGCGAACCGCACCTTTCATTTCGGTGGTCGCCGAGACTCTCAATCGAATGGACGAGCCGGTTCTCCTCACGGGTGCCTCGGGGCGCGTCGGGCAGGCCATCCTCGACGGCATCGGGGACGACTACGACTGGCGGCTGTTCGACCGCGAACCCCCCACCGGTGACACCGACCACGAGGTCGTCGTCGGGGACGTCACCGACGAGGACGCGGTCCGCGAAGCCGTCGCCGGCGTCGGCGCCGTCGTCCACCTCGCGGGCGACCCGCGCCCGGAAGCGCCGTGGGAGAGCGTCCTCCGGAACAACATCGACGGCACGCGGACCATCCTCGAGGTCGCCGTCGAGGAGGACGTCGAGAAGTTCGCGTTCGCGTCCTCGAACCACGCCGTCGGCCACTACGAGACCGAGCGCAAGCCCGACCTCTACCGCCCCGACGACGAGTTCCGCCTCGACGGCACGGAGCTCCCGCGCCCCAGCAACCTCTACGGCGTCTCGAAGGCCGCCGGCGAGACCCTCGGCCGGTACTACCACGACGAACACGACCTCCCGTTCGTCGCCGTCCGCATCGGCAACCTCACCGAGGGCCATCCCCCAATCGACTACGAGCGCGGCCAGGCGATGTGGCTCTCCCACCGCGACTGCGCGCACCTCTTTGACTGCTGTCTGACCGCCGACTACGACTACGAGATCGTCTACGGCATCTCGGACAACGAGCGGAAGTACTACTCGCTGGAGCGTGCGAAGGCGGTGCTGGGCTACGAGCCGCGGGACGACTCCGCGGAGTGGGACGGCGACGAGAAAGTTGCCGGCGCGGAGTAATTCGGCCGTTTCTCCTCGACCGGCTAGAAATCGTCTACGGCATCCTCGCGAGCGGAGCGAGCGAGGGCTCGACAGGCGAGCGAAGCGAGCCTGTCGGTGTCTCCGACAACGAGCGGAAGTACTACTCGCTGGAGCGTGCGAAGGCGGTGCTGGGCTACGAGCCGCGGGACGACTCCGCGGAGTGGGACGGCGACGAGAAGGTCGACTGACCGCGGCCCCGCGACGGTAGCGCCACAGCCAAAACCGCAGGAAAGCAGCGGCTCTGGCGCGTGACACGTTGAGGTGGATTTATACGTGTGAGCGAACAACTCTCTCCCATGCGACACATCGGCCTCAAAGTACGGATGGCCATCGTCGGCGCCATCCTCTTCGCGTTCTACTCGGTGGCAGTGGCCGCCGCGTGGTTCTTCTTCGGGCAGAGCCAGAGCATCCTCGCGCTCGCCATCCTCGGCAGCGTCCTGCTCGTCGGCGTCCAGTACAAGATCGGCAAGTGGGCGGCGCTCAGGAGCGTCGGCGCCGAGGACATGGACGAACGGGAGTACCAGCAGATCCACCAGTTCGTCGAGAAGGTCTGCCGCGAGCGCGACCTCAAGAAGCCCAACCTGAAAATCGCGAGCATGGGCGTCCCGAACGCCTTCGCGGTCGGCCGCCGCGGCAACGGCACGGTCGTCGTCTCCCGCGAGCTCATCCAGCTGCTCGACCGCGACGAACTCGAGGGCGTCATCGCCCACGAGCTCGCGCACATCGACAACCGCGACGTCGTCACGATGCAGCTCGGGCAGGGCATCGCCTCCATCGTCGGCATCGTCGCCCAGTACATCGTCCTGTTCACGGGCGACAACGACCTCGCGGACTTCTTCCTCGCCATCGTCGTCGGCAACCTCGTGCAGTTCTTCGTGATGCTGTTCGTGCTCGCCATCTCCAGGTACCGCGAGTACGTCGCGGACGCCGACGCCAAGCGCATCATCGGCGGCGGCGACCCGCTCGCCCGCGCCCTCGAGAAGATCCAGCAGGGCAACCGGAATGCCCGCGACTCCGAGATCGACGAGAACGTCAACGCGCTCTGCATCTTCGGCTCGAACAGCGGGCTCCTCCAGAAGCTCGTCTCCACGCACCCGCCGACGGAGAAGCGCATCCAGCGCCTCCGCTCGTAGATGGCCGGGATTCGCGAACTCCTCGCGGTCGTGCTCGGCGCCGCGCTCGGACTCGCGATGATTCTCGCGCCGCGAGCGGCGCTCCAGCTCTCCATCTTCGTCGGGCCGAACCGCCGCCGCCGCGGCGAGTACACTGTGTCAGGAACCGCGCTGAGTTGCTGGGAAGACATGGTTCAGTGGAGACGAGCGTGCGCCCTCCACCGCTCCGCGGGCGCAGACAAACACGACCGCAACCAGAGCG
>NZ_WPCF01000096.1 GCF_009741975.1 Halobacterium sp. CBA1126
CGCCCGCGCCGTCGCCGACGCCCGCGACCGGGACGCCGCGTGGCGCCGAGACCGCAGCAGACTGTTCGTCCGCCGCGTCACGTGGCGGGGTGTGGATGTCACGCTCGTCGGCGCGTAGGGCGCAGGTCGAGCCGCTGCCCGCGCTCGTCGCCGTGGCCGTCGTCTGTCTCGCCGTCGGCGCGTTCGCGACGGTGCGCGCGGACGTGCTTCCCGTCGCCGCTAGCGACGCGCCCACCGAGGAGGTGCTGGCGGACGCCGTCGACGCGGCGTCGCCCCCGGACGACGTGGTCGTCGAACCCGCCCGTCTCACGGCGTCGGTCGTCCCCGCTGGCTACGAGGCGAACGTGACGCTGACGGCCGGAAATCGAGAGTGGACCGTCGGCGAACGACCGCCGCCGGAGGCGGCACGTGCGAGCCAGCGCGTGCCGGTACGGCTCGCCGACGACCGCACGCGACCCGGCCGGCTCGCGGTGGAGGTGTGGTCGTGAGCCGCGCCGTCAGCACCGTCCTCGACGCGTCGCTGGCCGTCCTCCTCGTCAGCGCGGCCGCCGTCGCGCTCGTCGCGATACCCGGCGGCGACCAGCGCCCGCCCGACCCGGACGCCGCCGCGCGCACGGTGCTCGCGAGCACGACGACCGCGGAGTACCAGACCGCGAACGGGACCAAGCGTGCCGTCACTGGCCGCGTCGACACGCTGCTCGCACACGCCGCCGTCGCAGAGCACCGGTCGACGCACTCGCCGTTCGCGAGCGCCGTCGAACGAGCGGTCTCGGACGTGCTCGCGGACGCGGACGGCCGGGTCGCGGTCGTCGCGAGTGCGGGCGACGGGACCGTCAGGGTCGGCGAACGCCCGCCGCCGAGCGCGTCGGTCGCGGCGGTCGCTCACGACGCCGTCGCCGAGAACCACACTGTCACCATCACCGTCCGGACGTGGTCGGCGTGAGACTCGCCGAGGACGACCGCGCCCGCGTGCCGTTCGCGCTGGTCGGCGTGGTGTTGCTCGTCGCGAGTGTCACCGCGGCGGCGACGCTCGCCGGCCGGTCTCCGGTGCCGACGGAGACGCGCACCGACCGCGCCGTCGAACGCGCGGAGGCGAGCGCCGACACCGCGCTCGCCAGCGCCGCCCGCACGGCGGCCGCAGAGGCGGTTCGGCACCCCGTCGTCGCAGGCGCGAACACGACCTTCGGCGCGGCAATCGACCGGGAGCGCGCGTTCCGGGACGCGCTCGCGCTGCGGGTGTACGCTCGCACGGAACGCGCGCTCCGCGACCACGTGTCGACCGCCGGCGCAGCGTCGGCGTCCCTCTCGCTACCGCGCGTCGACACCACGGCGGCCGCCGAGCGCGCTATCGACCGCGTGTCGATGGAACGCGTCGGCGACGAGGCGATTCGCGTCACGCTCTCCGGTGTTCGGGTCGCGGTCGAACGCGACGGCCGCGCCGTCTCGCGGTCGACGACGAACGTCTCCGCGACCGTCCACAGCCCCGCGCTCGCGCTCCGGGACCGCGTGCAGCGCTTCGAGCGCCTGCTCGACCGCGGCGCGTTCGAGGGGCCCGGCCTCGACCGCCGGCTCACCGACTACCTCCACCGGGTGGTCTGGCTGCGCGGGCCGCTCCAGTACGCCGGCGTCCCGATTTCGAACGTGCTCGCGAACCGCCACGTGGAGGTGATGGCGAACCGCGCGCTCCTCGACGTCCAGCGGACGGCGTTCGGTCGCGCGGACGACGCGGGCCGCGGCGCGTACCGGCGGGCGCTCGCTCGCGTCGCCCTCGACGACGTGCTCGCGGTCGCGAAAGACGACGCGAAGGCCCGTGCCAACGAGGTTCTCGGTGCGCCCGAACTCTCGCAGACGCCGCGGAAGGTCGGCCTCTCGTCGGCGCTCGCCGCCGCGGGCTCGTCAAGCCAGCCCGTGCCGGTCGGCGTGAACGCGACCGCGGACCGCGCGTTCCTCGAGTTCACCTCTGGCGACGGCGAGACCTCCCTCGACGGGACGCTGCGGGCCGCGTACACCTCGCGCGCCAGCCGCACGGTCGACGCGACGGTCGTCGACCGGAGCACGTCGCAGACCGGGAAGCCGCCCGAGAACGGGACGCTCGTGCGCGTCTCCGACGACCGGGACGTCGACGTCGAAGCCACTGTCGAACCGGCCGACGCCCTCCCGGCCGGCCAGCGCGCCGCTGAGACGGCCGGCCGCCGCGTGGTCGTCACCGAGCGCGAGACCCGCCGGTACGCCGCCGGCAACCGGAGTCACCGCGTCGTGGAGACGACCGAGACCACGTACCGCGTCTCCGTGGGCGTGAGCTACGCGCTCCAGCCACCCACGCGAGCCCTCCCCGCAGAGCGCGCCGAGCGCGTGCTCGACGTCGACGCTTCGACGGTCACGCCGGCCATTCACGAGCGCATCGCGGCCAGCGCGGAACGGGCGCTCGTCGACGACGCGGGTGGGGTCGACGCGGTCGCTCGGCGTGCAGTCGCTGGCGACGCACCCGACCGCGAGACACTCGTCCGTCCCTCCCTCTCGGAGTCGGTTCGGGAGCGCGCGTACCGGGCGGCCGCGGACCTCCGGCCGCGAGCGCGGAACGTCTCCGCGGACGTCTCCACGCGCGGGCTCGCCGGGGGTCGCGTCCCGACCGACGCACTCCGCGAGCGCGTCCTCGCGCTCCACGACGCCCGCGACGGCTACGACACGGCGACCGACCGCGCAGTCGCCGCCGTCCGGGAGACGTACCTCGCGCGCGTCGCCGGCCGGCTGGGCGACCGGCGCGCGGACGGCGCGCTCTCGTCCATCGGCGACGCGCTCGGCAGCCGCGGGCTCGAGGTGCCGCCGACCGACCACGCGGACGCGTCCGCGGACGGCCCCGTCGCGGCAGTCGAGGGCGCGCCGGCGTACCTGCCGCTCGCCGAGGTCACACCGGAGACCGTACCGGAGAGCGAGGCGCGCTACCACCCGCTCGCCGCCCGAAACGTGAACTGGTTCACGATTCCGCACGGCGACGCGGCGTCGGCGGTCGTCGACGCGGCGATGCCCGACCCCCCCGCAGTCGGTCCGGGTCGGCACCGCCGCGCAGGCGCTGTCGGCGGCGAACGGCACGCTCGCGGCCGCGCCGAACCGGGCGCTCCACGACGAGCGCGCGGAGCTCCGGTCCGCGGTCGCGGACAGCGTGTCGGCAGCGAGCCGGGAGTACCGCGGCGTGCTCGCGGCGTCCCCGCTCTCGTTCGCGGAGCGCGAGCGCCACGCGGCGACGCGCCGGGCGCTCGCTCGCTGGGACAGCGTCCACGCACGCGGGAAGGCCGTCGGGAACGGGTCGGCGGCGGCAGCAGTCGCGGTGGAGGCCGCGCGAATCGCCGACGCGACGCCGCGGGAGCGCGACCGGTTGGCGACGCGGTTCCGGGCCGCCTCCGCCGACGTCGTCGACGGCGAAGCGGTCCGCGTGGAGGGACCCGTCGTGCGGGACGCGGCGAACGTCGCCCACCGCATCGGCCGTTCGGTCGCGGAGAGCGCGCTCTCCGAGACGGGGTCGGTGGCGGCCGAGAAGGCGGCGAAGCGGCTCGGCGCGGCGGACCTCGGCGCGGTGCCGGCGGGGCTGCCGCTGGCGCGGTGCCGGGGTTCTGGTACGCGACCGCGAACGCGTGGTCGGTGTCCATCCGCGGGTCGTACGCGCAGTTCGCGGTGCGCGCCGACGGCGGGTCGCCGGTCAGCACCGCTGACGGCACGGCCTACGTCCGGGAGGACGCGCCCGTCGCGTTCGACGTGGACGGCGACGGCGCCGCCGAGCGCGTCGGGCGGAACGAGCGCGTGGCGTTCGAGGTGGAGACGGCGGTCGGCGTCGTCGTGCCCGCCGGCCCGGCGCGGCGTGGGGGACGTGGACGGGAACGCCGACGAGCGGGTCGGCGGGGTGGTGAGTCGCGGCAAGCGTAGCCTCCTTGAACGCCGAGCACGTACGGGCGAGCGTGCTAGCCGACGAAATCCAGGACGCCGAAGCGGTGACCGCCGGGGACGTGCGCGAGGAGTACGAGGCGGCGCTGGCGCGCGTCGTCGAATCGGAGGGCGTCGACGCCGTCGCCGAGGCGTCGGGGGTCGACGCGGAGCGGCTCGCGGCGCTCGTCGACGGCGAGTCCGTCGAACTCACGCTCGAGGAGGCCGCTGGCGTCTTCGCGGTCAGCGACGACTGGCCGGACGCCGAGGGGCTCCTGCTGGAGGCCCGGGACAACCTCATGCTGCAGATGAGCTCCGCGGTGCTGGACGTGGACGCGCTCGCGAGCGGCCTCGACGACGACTTCGACGCGAAGGAGCTCCAGCAGAAGATCGAGGGCCGCCAGCCGATGACGCTCGGCGAGTACGCCCGCATCTACCGGCACATAGCGGCTGAGAACCCGTACTGATGGACGTCGCGATTCTGGGCTGCGGCTACGTCGGCCTCGAACTCGGCCGCCAGCTCGCCGACGCGGGCCACGACCCCGTGGGCGTCCGGCGCTCGGCGGACGGCCTCGCGGCGATTCGGGACGCGGGCTTCGACGCCGTGCAGGCGGACGTCACGGACGGCGAATCGCTCTCGGCGGTTCCGGACGTGGACGCCGCAGTGTTCGCCGCGAGTTCCGGCGGCCGGGGTGCCGAGGCAGCCCGTGAGATGTACGTCGAGGGACTGCGGACGGCAATCGAGCAGTTCGGCGGCCGCGACGACCCGCCCGAGCAGTTCGTCTACACGTCCAGCACGGGCGTCTACGGCGACCACGACGGCGACTGGGTGGACGAGGAGACGCCGCTGGACCCGACGACGGAGAAGACCGAGGTGCTCGTGGAGGCCGAACGCGTCACCCGAGAGCTGGCGCCCGAGTTCGGGATGGACCCGACCGTCGTGCGGTTCGCGGGGCTGTACGGCCCGGACCGCTACCGCCTGACGCGCTACCTCGAGGGCCCCGTCACGGAGGGGTACCTGAACATGGTCCACCGGGACGACGCCGCGGGCGTCGTGCGGTTCGCGCTCGCCGACGCCGCGGCCGCCGACGCGAGGTGCTGCTCGCGGTCGACGACGAACCGGTCTCGAAGTGGACGTTCGCGGACTGGCTCGCGGACGAGGCCGGCGTCGACCACCCCGAGAAGCAGACCGTCGAGGAGCGCCTCGCCGCCGGCGACCTCTCCGAGCCCGCCGAGCGCCGCCTCCGCACGAGCAAGCGCTGCTCGAACGACCGCCTCCGCGAGCTCGGCTACGAGTTCGCCTATCCGACGTTCCGCGAGGGCTACCGCGCGGCCGTCGACGCGTTCCGTCGCGGGGAGTACAAGTAACGCGGCGGCGAAGGGCCGGTATGGCTACTGCCGACGGGACGTTCCAGTACAAGGAACGGTTCAGCGAGGACAAGGCGCGGACGTACTTCCGGAGCGTCCGCGACCGCGCCGTCTCCAGCGTCGGGCTCGGCACCTACCTCGGCGAGCCGACCGACGCCGTCGACGACGCCTACTACGAGACGGTGCGGGCGGCCGTCGAGGGCGGCTGCAACGTCGTGGACACGGCCATCAACTACCGCCACCAGCGCAGCGAGCGCGTCGTCGGGCGCGCGCTCGCGGACGCCGACGCGGACCGCGAGGAAGTGTTCCTCGCGACGAAGGGCGGGTTCGTGCCGTTCGACGAGAGCCGGCCCGAGGACCCCGGGGAGTTCGTCGCCGAGGAGTACGTCGACAGCGGGATTCTGGACGCCGACGACCTCGCGCACGGCAGCCACGCCATCGCGCCCGGGTTCGTCGAGGACCAGCTCGACCGCTCGCTGCGGAACCTCGGCGTGGACACCATCGACCTCTACTACGTCCACAACCCCGAGACGCAGCTGGACGCGCGGCTCGCCGGCGACGTCTACGACCAGCTGGAGGCGACCTTCGAGCGGCTGGAGGAGCGCGTGGCCGCGGGCGACATCCAGCACTACGGCGTGGCGACGTGGGAGGGGTTCCGGGTGCCCCGTAGCCACGACCACTTCCTCGACCTCGGCGAAATCATCTCGCGGGCCCGGGCGGCCGCGAAGGCCGTCGGGAACACCGCGACGCACCTGCGCGCGATTCAGGTGCCGTTCAACGTCTTCATGGCCGACGCGTTCACCGTCGAGTCGCAGGAGGGGCCGGAGGGCGACCAGAGCGTGCTGTGGTACGCTCACGAGGCCGGCCTGAACGTCTTCACGTCGGCGAGCCTCGCGCAGGGGCAAGTCCTGGAGGGGCTGCCCGACGACGTCGAGGAGAAACTCGACGGCGACACGCTCGCCCAGCAGGGCCTGAACTTCGCGCGCAGCGCGCCCGGCGTCACGTCCGCGCTCGCCGGCACGACCAGCCCCGAGCACGTCCGCGAGAACGTCGCCGCCGGCGAGTTCGAGCCGCTGGGCGCGGACGCCTTCGACGCGGTCTTCGAGTAGAACCGCAAGAATTGACCCCGCGGCGCCGCAACTCCGCCCGTGTCCAGTACGTCCGCCAGTGACGCGCGCCGCGTCCGGCTGTTCGGCTCGCTGTGCGCGCTCGTGTTCCTCGTGAACTTCGGGCGCGTCGTGTTCGCGCCGCTGGTCGCCCCCCTGCAGGCCGACTTCCTCGCGACCGACGCCGCGGTCGGCCTTGTGGCGACGCTGGCGTGGCTCGGGAGCGCGCTCCCGCGGCTGCCGACCGGCTGGCTGCTCACGCGCGTCGACCGCCACCACGTCGTCCTCGGAACGGGCGCGCTGCTGGCGGTCTCCTCGGCGGGGATGACGTTCGCGCCACCATCGAGTTCGTGATGGCGGGCGCGTTCCTCGTCGGCCTCGCGTCCGGCGCGTACTTCGTCGCCGCGAACCCCCTCGTGAGCGAGCTGTTCCCCGAGCGCGTCGGCCGCGTCATCGGCGTCCACGGCACCGCCTCTCAGCTGGCGGCGGCGCTCGCGCCCGTGTTCGTCGGCCGCGTCCTCCTCGAGTTCTACTCGTGGCGCGCGCCGTTCTACCTGCTCTCGGCGGCCGCGGTCGTCGTCACGCTCGTCATCTACGTGCTCGCCGCCCGCACGGACCTGCCGGAGGCGGGCGCCGCCGACCGCGACCTCCTCGGCGCGATTCGGCGCCAGTACCGCGTCGTCGTGCTCGGCGTCGTCATCGTCGGCGTCGCGGGCCTCGTCTGGAACGGCTTCTTCAACTTCTACATCAAGTACCTCACCGAGACGAAGCAGATTCCGAGCGCGACCGCGGAGACCCTGCTCACGGTGGTGTTCGCGGCGGGCGTCCCCGCGTTCTGGTACACGGGCCGGCTCGCCGACAGGTTCCGCCACGTGCCGCTGATGCTCGCGGTGCTCGGCGGGTTCGTCGCGTCGCTGCTCGCGATGACGGTCGTCGACGGCGTCGTCGGCGTCGCCGCCGTCTCCGTCGTGCTCGGGTACGCCGTCCACAGCCTCTTCCCCGCCATCGACACGTTCCTGCTGGACAGCCTCCCGGACAGCGACCGCGCGAGCGCGTACGCCGGCTACAGCGCGTCGATGATGGTCGTGCAGGCGATGGGGAGCGTCGTCATCGGGACGCTCGTCGGCGCCGGCTTCCCCTACGACGGCGTCTTCCGGGTCGCTGGCGTCTCGCTGGCCGTCGTCCTGCTCGCGCTGGTCGTGCTCTACCGGGCCGGCCGGCTGCCCGCTGGCGCAAGTTAGTTCCCTCGGGCGCGCCAACGTGGGTATGGACTACACGCAGGAGCGCGTGGCGACGCTCCACGACTACGGCGACGCCGACCCGGACGCGCCCACCGGGCGGGCGGCGGTCGTCGTCCCGATGACCGACCGCGAGTACGCCGGCCTCGCCCCGGAGCGCGTGTTCTCCGAGCTCGAGCGCGTCGACCCCGCGGAGGTCGTCGTGCCGCTGCGCGCGCCCGCCGAGCGCGTCCCCGCGTTCCGCGAGTGGCTCGCCGACTTCGACGTGCCGCTGACCGTGCTCTGGTGCGACGGCCCGCGCGTCGAAGCGCTCCTCGAGGAGGCGGGGCTGGCGGGCGAGCGCGGGAAGGGCCGGGACGTCTGGCTCGCGCTCGGGGTCGCCGCGCGCCACGACTACGTGGTCGTCCACGACGCCGACACCACGACCTACGAGGCCCGCGACGTGCGGAAGCTCCTCTTCCCGCTCGGCGAGGGCTTCGAGTTCGCGAAGGGGTACTACGCCCGCGTCGAGAACGACCGGCTGTACGGCCGGCTGTTCCGGCTGTTCTACGAGCCGCTCGTGGACGCGCTCGCGGCCGCCCACAACCACGACGTCGTGGACTTCCTCGGGGCGTTCCGGTACGCGCTCGCCGGCGAGTGCGCGATGACCGGCGACCTCGCGCGCGGCATGCGCGTCCAGCGCCGCTGGGGGCTCGAGGTCGGGACGCTCGGCGAGGCGTTCCGGCTCGCGGGCGCCGACGGCGCCGCGCAGGTGGACCTCGGGCGCTACGAGCACGACCACCGCGCGGTCTCCGGGCCGACCGGCCTCTCGGAGATGAGCGAGGGGGTCGGCGCGGCGCTCCTGCGCGCCGTCGAGGACGCGGGCGTGGCCGTCGACTACGACGCGCTCGCGGCCCGCTACCGGGACGCAGCAGACCGGTTCGTGCGGGCGTACGGCGCCGACGCCGCGTTCAACGACCTCGACTACGACGCCGAACAGGAGCGCGAGCAGACCCGGACGTACGTCGACGCCATCGCCGACCCGGGCGCGGACGACCGGCTGCCGGCGTGGGCGGACACGACCCTCGACGCCGACGACGTGGCGGCCGCGGCCGCCGCCGACGCGGAGGAGGCCGCCGCGGGGGCGGGGGATTCAAGCGACTCCGCGACCGACGGGGAGCCGTGAACGGCGACGAACTCGCGGGCGTCGTGGACCTCTTCGGCGCGCTCACCCGGCGGGAGCTCCACGACGCGCTCGAAGAACTGGCGTTCAAGCGCGGCGACGACTTCGACGCCGACGACGCGGACGACGACGTGGTCGCGGCGCTCCGCGAGTACTACCTCGTGCGCGTCGAACGCGAGAACGGCGACAGCGTGCTCGCGCCCGGCCCCGCGGCGTTCCCGGAACTCCCCGAGAACGCCGTCGACCTCCCGCACATTCTGGACGTCGAGCGCCGCGAGGTCGACCGCGAGACGCTCGCCGACGCGGTGCGCGCGCGCCTCGAATCGGACGCCGCCGACGCCACCGGCGACCGGGCGCGCTACCTCGTGGACGTGACCTACGACGCGGAGGCGTGGGCGCCCGTCGACCTCGCGGACGTCCGCGAGGAGCTGACCGCGGAGTGAGCCGGACTGCGCGTGAGTTAAGAGTGTCGCGGTGCTGACTCCGGGTATGGACCTGTCGCGGGTCGCCGCCCACCGGCCGGAGCGGGTCACCGACGAGGACCGCGACGCCGCGGTGCTCGTCCCCGTCGTCGAGCGCGAGGACGGCCCGGCGCTGGTGTTCACGAAGCGCGCCGACCACCTCGGCGAGCACCCCGGCCAGATGAGCTTCCCGGGCGGCGGCCGCGAACCCAGCGACGACGACCTCCACGAGACGGCCGCCCGGGAGGCCTACGAGGAGATCAGCCTGCTCCCCGAGGAGCTCTCGGACGTCGGCCAGCTCGACGACATCGCGACCGTGACGGGGTACTCGGTGACGCCGTTCGTCGCGCGCGTCCCCGACCGCGAGTTCGTCCCGGACGAACGCGAGGTCGACGAGGTCGTCGTGCTCCCGCTGGCGGCCCTCACGGACCCCGAGAACTACGAGGTCGAGAAGCGCATCCACCCCGCGTACGGCGAAGCATCGTCCACTTCTTCCACGTCGACGGCTACACCGTCTGGGGCGCGACCGCCCGCATCCTCGTGCAGTTCCTCGACCTCGCCTGCGGGTGGACGCCGCCCGACCGCGAGCCCGAGGTCGTCG
>NZ_WPCF01000198.1 GCF_009741975.1 Halobacterium sp. CBA1126
GGAACCAAAGAACGTGTGGCTAAGGCCACCAATCCAAAACACTCCCCACACCTCAGCACAGCGCTGTAGAATCTCAGGGGCCTGTACCGGCTACTCGGATGGATTTACTTCTACTAATCTCCCCCGAAAAATTGTAGCGCGAGACCAGCAATTGAGGCTAACGCCCCTAAGACGGAAACTCCCGCAATAATCGGCTCAATTCCTCCACCAGCCACTTCAGGAATCCGTATTACAACCTCACCAGAGCCAGAAGAATCAGAGAAAAATCTCATGAGAAAAATCAGAGGAATGAAAAACAACCAGTAGATGTCTGTAGTTTTTGATTGGATTTGGAATATCCGTCCATCAAGTTGGATGAATAGGTACGTGAATGAAATAGCGCCGAAAAAAGCGACTATCGCGGAGAGCAGACCGATGAGGAGGTTATTGAATGGACTGACGATTAGAGCTAACCCGACTATGCTCCACCCAATATGCCATCCATCCACGCTCGGAAGATCTCGTTCTTCTTTTTCTTCTTCTGTCACTATCTGAGATAATTAAGCTTGCACATTAGTATCTTCGCTCAGCTATAGATTCCCTCAGAATGTATCTTTCCACGGGGTTGCGCGTCGTGGCCGGCGAATTTTGGTATGTACACACGAAATCACGAATTTCGTGTGAACGAGCAATCTTGTAGCTCGGTCGGAGATGCGCCGTAACTCCTACTTTCAGGAACATATTGCTGTGATAGTTCTGCTGTGCACACGACGGGCAATCCACGAGTAATTTGAAGCTATTGAGCCGGACCGGACTTAACCAACAAACTGAACGAACTACACCAGATGTTGGTTAAACCTTCTGTGGGTATCTAACGCCTTTGTGCTCCCCATCACTTACCCGTCTAGCGTAGCAACCGAAACCCGTCCTCAGATGGACCTCGGAGAATCGCTGCACCACGACTCAGATGGCAACCAAGGTCTTCCACCGATGCAGTGCGACGCATGCGAGTTAGCACTTCAGTCTCCAGAACGACAAACGCTGTCGTTCCTGCTTCTCGACCAGCTTACAGCCCCGCTGATCGCCTGTGACGACCACCTACAGCAATTCGCCTCGGTCTGTGGATACACGACGGAGGCATCTGCTGAACTCCTTAATCACCGGCCTGCTGGCGGCGTGAGCTGTCCCAGTTGCGGCCTCGCAGCACATACACCACACCAGCCGCTAGTGCCGGTTGAAGACGGTGCTGTCGCGATTCTCACCTGTCCGGAACATCAAACCGAGCTTATCAATCGATTCCATACTGGCCTCGACACACAGCACCAGCTGGCAACCCAACTTGACACGGCTGCCCACCACGACATCTCGTACGCTCTTCGGAAGCAGATTGTTTGGTCGGGTAGAGCTGACGCTGTGAAAGCGTAGCGGGCAAGGGCGACGCGTCCGCGTCACCCGAACGCAATGTTTCCATTTTGAATTTGCTGAGTTTCGGAGACGAGCGCCGCGAACCTGCTGGAGCAGGTTGCTGGCGCGAGGGCCTCTGTTTGCCCGCGCTGCCAGTCTGAGTCAGTGATCAAACACGGCAGCTATCGAGAGTATCAGCGGTATCTCTGTAAGGATTTGCGACCGTACATTCAACGACAAGAC
>NZ_WPCF01000125.1 GCF_009741975.1 Halobacterium sp. CBA1126
CGGTCCGCCGGGAGCTGGAGCGCTACCGGGAGACCGGCGAGGTGCGCCACCGCGAGGTGCCGCGGGCGGCGGCGTCCGGCGAGCGCGAGTGGTCGCTGACGCCGGCGCTGAACGAGGTCGTGATTCAGGGCGAGCAGCGCGGCCACGGCCACGGCGTCGACGTGGAGGTGCGCGTCGACGGCTCGCTGTTCGAGGCGACGCACGCTGACGGCGTGCTGGTGGCGACGCCGACCGGGAGCACGGCGTACAACCTCAGCGAGGGCGGCCCGCTCGTGCAGCCGGGGGTCGGCGCGTTCGTCGTCAACGGGATGTGCGCGGACGAGGCGATGCCGCCGCTGTTGACGCCGGTCGACGGCGAGGTGACCGTGCGGGTCGACGGGCCGGAGCACGCGGTCGTCTCCAGCGACGGGTCGAACCGCCAGCGCGTGAAGACCCCGGAGGTCGTCACCGTCGAGGCGGCCGACGAACCCGCGCGGGTCGCGGGCCCGGACTCGGACTTCTTCCAGGCGCTGAACAAGCTGAAGTAGGGGTCCGCGAACGGGAGGCGGTCGCCGGAACGGAAAGGGTTAGTGAGCTACCAGCCCAACGACGGGGTAATGAGCCAGCAGCTGCCGGACGTACAGGCGACGGAGCCGGAGGTTGCAGTCGGGTTGAGTCAGGTCGGGGTGACGGGCGTCGAGAAGCTCGTGAAGATCGCCCGCGAGGACAAGCGCCCCATCGTGTTGACCGCGGAGTTCGAGGTGTACGTCGACCTCCCGCAGGGCCGGAAGGGCATCGACATGAGCCGGAACATGGAGGTCATCGACGAGACCCTCGAGGACGCCGTCTCCGAGCCCGTCTACCGGGTCGAGGAGATGTGCGGGGAGACCGCCGAGCGCCTCCTCGACAAGCACGACTACACGACGACGGCGACCGTCGAGATGGAGGCGGAGCTGATGATCCGGGACGAGACGCCCGCCAGCGAGCGCCAGACGCAGGGCACCGTCGACATCATCGCGTCCGCGACCGCCGAGGAGGGCGAGCCGACCCGCGAGGAGATCGGCGCGCGCGTCGTCGGCATGACCGTCTGTCCGTGCAGCCAGCAGATGATGAGCCAGCACGCCCGCGAGAAGCTCGCGGACCTCGGCGTCGGCGAGGACGACGTCCGGGAGTTCCTCCAGGAGGTGCCGCAGGCGGGCCACAGCCAGCGCGGGCACGCGACGCTCACCGTGGAGACGTCGGGCGACCCGGACGTGGACCTGATGGACCTCGTGGACGTCGCGCGGGACTCGATGAGCGCACGCATCTACAACCTCGCGAAGCGCCCGGACGAGGACCACATGACCTACGCCGCCCACGCGAACGCGAAGTTCGTCGAGGACTGCGTGCGGTCGATGGCCGAGGGCGTCGTCGCGGAGTTCGACCACCTCGACGACGGCGCGGTGGTGACGATGAAGCAGTCCAACGACGAGTCCATCCACCAGCACAACGCCCACGCCGAGCGCGTCGCGGAGTTCGGGACGCTCCGCGAGGAAGTCGGCGGCGAGTAGTCAGTCCAGGGTCGCGGCGTCGGTCCACGTCTCCGCGAACACCTCGTAGACGTCCGCGGCGAACGTCGAGTCGTGGAGGTCGATCATCGCGAACGACTCGTCGGGGGCGACCGGGTTCGTCACTTCCAAACAGACCTCGGCGTCGTCGACGATGGTGACGTTGCCCTCGACGACGGGGCCGATGCGGACCTCGTAGCCGGGGTGTTCGGCGAGCACGGCGACGTAGCGCTCGTTGACCTCCTCGGGGATGTTCGAGGAGAGGTCCTGGGAGATGAGCACGGAGACGTCGACGCCGCGCTCGAGCGCGTCCTCGAGGTGGTCGACGATGCGGCTGGTGGTGTCAGCGACGTCGAAGCTCGTGGACTCGAAGCCCGCGAGCAGCCGGACGGAGTCGTCGGCGGTGTCGATGCGCTCGAGCAGGAGGTCCAGGGAGTCCGCGGGGCCGAGCGCGGCCGTCCAGAACCCCTCCTCTGGCTCGGAGGGCGTCTGGAGGTCGCTCTCGAGCTCGTCGACGACGGCCTCGTACTGGTCGGCCTTCTCGCGGAGTTCGCGCTTGCGGTCCTCCAGCAGGCGGTCGAGGGCGGTCTCGGGTTCGACGGCGACGTACTTCTTCGGGCGGCTGGCGGCCTGACTGCGCACGAGGTGCTGGGACTCGATGCTCCCGAGCACGTCGTAGACCCGTCCCATCGGGACGCCGCTCTCCTCGGACAACTCCTTGGCGGTTGCCGGCCCGGTTCGGAGGAGCGCGCGGTACGCGCTGGCTTCGTACTCCGAGAGGCCGAGGTCCCTCAAGTCAGCCATCTCGTCGTCGGTTCGACGCGCGGCGTGAAAAACGCTGTGACAGTTTACGGGCTGTCCGCAGTCGGATTACTCGGTCGACTGGGCGACGAGGTCCGCGAGCGCGTCGGGGGAGTCGACGGCCTCGCTGGTGCCGTCGGCTCCGACGAGCCACGCGGTCCCGGGTTCGCCGTCGGGCGTTCGGCACGACGACCTTCTCGTGGTCGGCCATGCGGAGCGCGGCGCGGTGGAGGTCGCTGCCCGCTTCGTCCGCGACCTCGACGACGAGCGGTTCGCTGACGACGCGGGACGCGGCGGTGCTGTACGCCGCGACCTGCGCGCCCATGCGCTCGGCGGCGCCCGCGAACGCGCCGACGGCGTCCGACGCGGCCTCGTGGTAGCGGGCGTCCCGCGTGAGGTAGTGGAGGTCGACGAGCGCGTCCGCCATCACGGCGGTGTCGTCGATGGGGCGCAGCGGCTGGTCGAGCAAGCCGGCGCCCTCCAGCGGGCCGTCGCGGAACGCGCCCGTTGCGTCCTGTAGGTCGTCGATGGTCGCGTCCGCGATCTCGACGGCGGTGTCGAGGTAGTCGCCGCCGAGGACCTGTGCGGCCGTCGCGAACGCCTGCACGACGCGGGCGCGGTCTGCGAGCAGGCCCGTCGGCGCGTCCGGGTCGTCGAAGTGCCGGACGGTCGCGCCGTCCACGAGCGCCTCCCGGAGGTAGTCGAGCGTGCGCTCGGCGTACCGGGTGGCGGTGTCGTCGTCGGTGTACGCCGCGAACGCGAGCAGCGCGTCCGCCGTGAGCGCGTTCACGTCCGCGTACGCCGTCTCGTCGACCGGCGGCTCGTCGTGGCTCGCGCGCTCGTCGGCGGCCTGCTCGAAGTACTCGCCGGCCGCCTGACTGCCGCCGAACGCCTCGCCCGTCCACAGCGTCCCCGTCGCGTAGTCGATGGTGTGCTCGGCGGGCTCGCGGTAGTCCTCGCTGCCCGTGTGGAGGTACGCCGACGCGAACGCCCGCAGGAGGCTGGCGTTCTCCGCGAGCACCTTCTCGCGCTGGGGGTCCGACCAGTCCCGGCCGTGCGCGAACCGGAAGAACCCGCCGTCCACGTCGTCCGCGAGGTTCCGCCGGACGGCGTCCAGCGTCCGCAGCGCCTGCTCGCGCTCGCGCTTGAGCGCGAACTCCACGGTCGACGGCAGCGGGAACTTCTCGTCGGTCCCCCAGCCGCCGTGCTCGGTGTCGAACTGCTCGCCGAGCTGGCCCGCGAGCAGCCGCTCGATGTCGCCGTCCACGGGCCCCACGGGCGGCTCGCCGCCGGCGAGCGCGCGCGGCATGCTGCCCGCGTCCTCGCCCTTCTCGTCGTACGTCTCGCGGACGCGCTGGAGGACCTGCCGGAACCCCTCGGGTTCGAGGAACGTCGCCCCCGCGATGTGCTCGCCCTCCGGCGTCACGAACACCGTCGACGGGAACCCGCCCATGTTGTACCGCTCCCGCACGCGCGGGTGGCGGTCGGCGTCCACGCGCACCGGCACGAAGTCGTCGTTGACGTTCGCGGCGATGCGCGGCTCCGCGTACGTCCGCTCGTCCATCTGCCGGCACCAGTCGCTCCACGACGCCACCAGCGACACCAGTAGCGGCACGTCGCGCTCGGCGGCCTCCGCGAACGCCGCCTCGCCCCACTCGCGCCACTCCACGCGCGTCGCGTCAGCGGACTCGTCCATACGTCCGCTGGGCGGCGAACCCGGGAAACCGTTTCGACACGGGCGAGCACCGCCAACAGAAAGGCTATGAATCGCCGTCGGCTACCCCGGCGTATGCCCCGACTCCGGTGGCTGTTCCTCGCGCTGCTCGTCGTCCCGCTGGCGGACGCCCTCTTCCTGGTGTTCGTCGCGGGACAGGTCGGCTGGCAGGTGACGGTGGCGCTCGTCGTGCTCACCGCCCTGCTCGGCACGCTGTTCGTGCGCGCGGAGGGCCGCCACACACTGCGACGCATCCAGCGCTCGCTCGCCGACGGGAAGGCCCCCACGGACGAACTCGTCGACGGCGGCCTGCTCATCGCCGCCGGCGCGTTCCTCCTCACGCCCGGCCTGCTCACGGACGCGCTCGGGTTCCTGCTCGTCTTCCCGCTGACCCGCTACCCGTTCCGGTACGCCGTCAAGGAGTGGGTCATCCAGCCCAAGCTCGACCAGTCGACCGGCGGGTTCGCCACCGGCAACGTCTACACGTTCGGCTTCCCCGGTGACGACGACGACGGCGGCGGGCCGTTCGCCGGCGCGGGCGGCGACGGCGGTGGCAGCGGCGGCAGCGGCCCGTTCGGCGCCGGCTCCGCGAGCAGTTCCGACGACGACGACACCATCGATCTCGACGAGGACGCCTACGACGTGGAATTCGAGGACGGCGACGACCGCCAGTAACGCAGGACGGCGCTGTCGAAAGGAAACCCTTAATTGTACCAGCGGCGAACGTCGGGATGCGTTCGGGCCAGTAGCTCAATTAGGTAGAGCGCCACTCTGATAAGGTGGAGGCTTCCGGTTCAAATCCGGACTGGCCCATTAAATCTTTCTCTCGAAAACCAACCGTTCAGCGGCGTCTTAGCCGATTTAGCACCAGTCTGAATCTCCCTCCAGAACCGTTTTGCGCGCTCGGCGCCACGACCCACCCATGACCGACGAGGTGAGCGAGCTCGTGGACGAGCTCCACGAGCGGGCGGCGGCGTTGAGCCGGGACGACGGCGCGCTCGGCGAGCTGTTCACGCCGGGGTTCATGGAGCGGCACACGGACGCGGCGACGTTCCGCGGGTTCCTCGACGACAGCGAGTGGGAGGTGGCGACGCGGTCGGACTTCGCGGCCATCGACGAGGCGGCCTTCGACGAGTACGTCGCGGCGCGGACGGCGTTCCCGCACTGGGAGGCGATGCTCGGGCAGGCCAGCGAGGAGTGGATCGCCCGCCAGCTCGTGGACTGACTGGGTTTTCGCACGCGCTGCGACTGCGCGTCGCTTTGAGTAGGGGCGGCGGAAAACGAGGCAGTGGGCGCCGTGACCCGACCGGCGCCCGTTGGTCCCCTCCCCCGCTGGCCGTCGAGGCCGCCTGCCCCGAACGCCCCCTCGGCCCGGCCTCGACGCCGCGGGTTTCAGTGTCCCCGCTGGCGCACCGCGGCGCTCGCGCGGCGAGCACTTTCCTGCGCGAAACTGCGAGCGCAGCGGCGGGCGCGTCGCCGACGCGGAAACCGGGGCTTTGACGCGGACGCAGCGCGAACGCCCGCGTATGGACTCACGCGTGGCGCTCGGACTCGTCATCGCCGCGGGGGTCGTGCTCCCCGGGGTCGCGAACTACTTCCTCCACCAGGCGGGTTTCTCGACGGTGGGCGCGGCGGTGTGGGCCGTCGGCTACGCGTCGATGGTCGTCGCGGTGTGGTACGGGTGGATTCGCCCACTCGACTTGCGCGGCCCGGACGGCGGAACGGAACCTTAAAGGGGATTTCGCGGCGAAATCCAGCCAGCAATGGCGTTCACACCGCTGCCCCTCGTCGACGACTTCCTCTTGAGTTACCACGTCGGGCACGCGCTCCTCGTTCTGTTCGCGCTGTCCATCGTCGGCACTATCCCCCTCGGCTCCCGGAAGCTCGTGGCGTTGAACGCGTCGCTGTTCGGCGTCCTCTTCTTCGTGTCGCCGGCCTCCCAGCTCGGCAGCGACCCGTTCACGTACCGGATGCTCGGGGTCGCGTTGCTCGTCGTCGCGCCGATCCTGTACACCACGGCCCGCGAGTAGCAGCGACCGCGACAGCGCACCCGGGGCGGGATTACTCGCCGACGAGGTCGTCGTAGCGCGCGCCGGTCTGTTTCAGCGTCTCCTCCGAGTAGAGCCGTTCGTGGTCGAACGGCAGGTACTCGGCTGCGAGTTCGTCGATCTTCTCGTCGACGGCGCCGCTCTCGCGGCCGTGAATCATCGTGAAGAGGTTGTACGGCCAGTCCTGCTCGGGGCGGCGCGGGCGGTGGTAACAGAGGGTGACGTAGGGGAGTTCGCCGACCTCGACGCCGCGCTCGTCGAGTTCGTCGTCGGGGCGACGTCCCAGACGACCATGCAGTTGGCGTCGAAGCCCGTGACGACGTGGTTGACGACGCAGCCCACGCGCTTGATGCAGCCGTCCGCGAGCAGCCGCTCGGTGGCGTCGAGAACGTCCTCGAC
>NZ_WPCF01000065.1 GCF_009741975.1 Halobacterium sp. CBA1126
GAACCCCCGCACTACTTGAGTACGGCCAGCAACTACGACGACGGCGTCTACGACCCCGTCGAGGCGTGTTCGAGAACCCCAAATCCCGGCAGGGTCGCCGAGGACGGCAGCCACATCACGGGCACCCTCACGCTCGCGTCGGCGGCGAACCTCCGCGACATCCAGGACGCCCGCGAGCGCTACAAGGACGTCTACGTCGCGGACAAGTCCCGGACGTTCAACACCGACCTCCAGCACACCATCGAGACCCGGAACCTGCTGGACGTCGCGGAAGCCATCACGATGGGCGCGCTCGCCCGCGACGAGTTCCGCGGCGCGCACTGGCGGAAGGAACACCAGGAGCGCAAGGACGACGAGTACCTCAAGCACACGCTCGTCTCGTGGAACGACGGCGAGCCCGAGCTCTGGTACCGCCCGGTCATCCTCGAGGGCGACGAGCAGACCTACGAGCCGAAAGAGCGCTCGTACTGAGTCCCCCGCTTCGACGATTTTTCGCGGCTGACGGCGGCTACGCGCCGAGCGCTTCGAGCAGGTCGAAGCCGACGTCGAAGTGCTTCACGAGCCGGTAGCCGAGCCAGATGCCGACGATGCCCATGACGCCGGCCAGCGACGGCGGCGCGGGAATCGGGATGCGGAGGGACGCGAACACTGCGCCGACGACGACGCCGGTCAGCGTCGCGGCGACCACGAAAGCGACGTTCATGGCCGTGGCTACGCGGCGGCGACGGCAAAAGGGGCGCGGAAGCCGCTAGTCCGAGCGGTACTCCTTGCGGTAGCCGCGGAACTCCGTGCGGTGGGCTTCCTCGTCGGCGAGAATCGTGACCGCGAGGTCCTCCGTGACGGGGTCGTCGGCGTCCTCGGCGGCGTTGATGAGGTCGCGGTACGTGTCGATGGCGTCCCCTTCGGCGTCGAGCACGCCGTCGATGACCGACAGCACGTCCGTCGTGTCCTCCGGGGGCTGGAGGCTGTGCTGGTGGGGTTCGAACTCCGCGGACGCGGGCGGCTGCTCGTCGAGCTGCTTGAGGCGCTCGCCGAGCTGTTCGGCGTGCCCGAGCTCCTCCTGGATGTCCGCCTGCAGGGACTCCTTGATCTCCTCGGCGCGCACGCCGTCGAGGACGATGGAGTTCGTCATGTAGTTCATCACGGTCTCGATCTCGTCGCCGTACGCCTTCCGCAGCAGTCGCGTGACCTCCTCGCTTGACATACCGGCGACTACGCGGTCGGGTCTTAAAGAACCAGGTGGCCGGCGGCGGCTACTCGCCGCGGACGTCGTGCATGTGGTCGATGCGGTCCTGCAGCAGTGCTCGCGTCCCGATGTCGCGGCGCACGCGCAGCCCCTCGGGGAGGTCGCCGAGCGCGGCGCTGGCTTCGGCTTCGGCGTCCGGAATCGAGGATCCGAACCCGACGACGGCGTACGACCGCGAGGTCGTCGTGTAGATGCCGTCGTCGCGGGCGTCGACGCTCGCGTAGAACAGTCTGGCGTCGTCGAGGTCGTCGGCGTCGACGGTGACCCGCGTGCCGCCCTCGGGGTCCGTCGGGTAGCCGTCGGGGACGACGTACTTGCAGACCGTGGCGACGTCCGCGAACTCGGGGTCCGGGAGCGGGTCGTCGTCGCGGGCGGCGGTGAGCACGTCGAGCAGCGGCGTCTCCATCGTCGGCAGCGTGTTCAGCGCCTCGGGGTCGCCGAAGCGCGCGTTGAACTCCACGACCTTCGGGCCGTCGCTGGTGAGCATGAACTGGCCGTAGAGGACGCCGCGGTACTTCGGGAGGGCGTCGACGACGGCTTCCAGCGTCTCCACGCACGCCTCGTACTCGTCGTCGGTGACGAACGGGAGCGTCCAGTCGGGGCCGGTGTAGCTGCCCATGCCGCCCGTGTTCGCGCCCTCGTCGCCTTCGAGCGCGCGGCCGTGGTCGTGGGCGACCGGCGTCGGCCGGACGTCGCGGTTCGCGACGAACGCCTGTACGGTGACTTCCTCGCCGACGAGGCGCTCCTCGACGACCCACTCGTCGTGCTCCGAGGAGCGCACGTAGTCTGCGGCCTCCCGCTTGGAGAGCTGGTCGCCGGTGACGCGGACGCCCTTCCCGCCGGTGAGGCCGGCGGGCTTGACGGCGACGTGGCCGTCGACGGATTCGACGTAGTCGGCCGCGGCGTCGGAGTCCTCGAACGTCTCGAACGCCGCCTGCCCGGGGACGTCGTGTTCGGCCATGAACTCCCGCTGGAACGTCTTGTCCGTCTCGATGCGGGCGTCGGCCTGCTTCGGGCCGAACGCGTACACGCCCTCGTCGTCGAGGGCGTCCACGACGCCGGCGGCGAGCGGGCCCTCCGGGCCGACGACCGCGAGCGTCGCGTCCACGTCGAGCGCGTAGTCGACGACCGCGTCGGGGTCTTCGGTGTCGAGCTCGCGGAAGCCGTCCGCGAGCGACGCGATGCCGGGGTTGCGGTTGCCCGCGGCGGCGTACAGTTCGCAGTCGTCGGCGAGTTCTTCGGCGATGGCGTGCTCGCGGCCGCCGCCGCCGACCAGCAGGACTCGTTCGGTCATACCCCGAACGACTGTACACGTGAGTGTAAACGTTACGCTACATTCGGCGATAGATATGCAGAAACGTGCTATTCGCGGGGCGTGGCGTTCGCGTCGGCGTCGAGGCGCATCTCTAGTTCGTCGCCGTCGAGCGAGAGCGTCACGGCCAGCGCGAGCGGGTCCTCCTCCACGACGCGCTCGTCCGCGTCCCAGACGGGGAGCTCCCACACCGGCGTCTCGAAGCCGTCGACGCCGCGCTCGTACCAGAACGAGACCACCGCGGGGTGCCGTGCGAGCACGAGCCCCGGCGGCACCGTCACCGGCGTATCGCAGACCGTACAGGTGCTGACGTACGCGAACGGTAACACCTCGTGGCCGGTGCGGGAGAGCTCGGTTTCGACGACGCCGTCGCAGACCGTGCAGACGCCCGCGGCGACGCACTCCGCGGTCTGGAGCGCGCTGAGCGACGCCACCGCGGCGAGCCCCTCGCTGTCGCGGTCCGCGGCCGGCGGCTGCACGAGCGACTGCGGGAGCAGGTGGTCGTTCTCGCAGGCCACGGTGACGACGCCGTCCTCGTAGGAGACGGCGAGCGGCGACCCGCAGCCCGGACAGGTGCCGTCGATTCGCTCGGCGTCCACGGACTCCGAGGACTCGAAGCCCGCGGCGACGAGCGCCGCGAGGCGCGTGCCGGCGGGAGTCAGCCGGTACCCCGCCGCCGTGTCCGCGACGAACCGCCCCGTCAGCTTCCGGAGGTGGTGGTTGAAGTTCCCGGAGTCGCGGACGCCGACGCGCTCGCGCAGCTCCGAGAACGCCAGCCCCCCGTCCGGGTCCCGTCGGCGGTGCGCGGCGAGTTCGCGCAGGATTCCGGCGCGCGTCTCGTCGGCGAGCAGCGCGAAGGCGTCCATGGCGGCACACACCGGCCGAACAGTCAAATTACTTACTGTATCGCGGTGCTGGAGAGGTATTTCACGGTCGCTCCCGTGGACCCGGACATGTCGCTGAGCTCCCGCACCCGGCGCCTCGTCCGCCGACCGAACCACGGCGTCCTGCGAGCGGGGATACGCGCCGTCGTCCCCGTCCTCGTCCTGCTGGTCGCCTTTGTCGCGCTCTCGACGGCACTCGGTGGCACCAGACGGCCGTACGGGCTGGCCGCCGCACAGGTCACACAGGCCGGCCTCGCCGTCGCCTTCCTCGCGGCGTGGGCGCGCTACGTCGACCACCGCGAACTCGGGAAGTACGGGGTCCGAGTCGACGCGGACTGGCTGCTCGACCTCGCGGGCGGCGCGCTCGTCGCCGGTGCCGTCGTCGCCGGGAGCGTCGCGTCCGGCGTCGCGCTCGGCTGGCTGGACGTGACCGCGGTCGCGCACTACCCGGACGGCTCGTTCGTGCCCGCCGTCGCGGCGTACGTCGTCGCGTTCGCCGGCGTCGCCGTCTGGGAGGAGGTGGCGTTCCGCGCGCTGTTCCTCACGAACGCCGCCGAGGGGTTCCGGCGGTGGGCGAGCCGGCGGACCGCCGTCGTCGTCGCGTGGGTCGTCGTTTCGGTCGTGTTCGGCGCCCTCCACCTGAACCAGGCGCCGACCCCGGCGTCGGTGCTCCTCTGGGTCGTCGTCGGCTCCGTCCCCGGGCTCGCGTACGTGCTCACGGGACAGCTCGGGTTCGCGGTCGGCTTCCACTTCGCGGTCGACGCCGTCGTCAACGCCGGCTTCAACCTCGGTGGCGCCGCGGGCGTCCCGTCGTTCGTCCGCCTCGCGGCGACCGGACCGGACGCCATGCTCGGCGTCACCGGCTACCTCACGGTCGGCTGGCTCGCGCTCTCGGTCCCGCTCGCGCTCGCGTGGATCGCCGCCCGCCACGGCCTCTCCGTCGACGTCGAAATCGGCTCGCGGTGAGGCAGCGGGGATTTACCCGCCCGCGGCTCCGAGACGTACCCATGTCCGACCCCACCGCGCGGAACCGCCTCGACGAGGCGGCGAGCCCGTACCTCCGCCAGCACGCCGACAACCCCGTCAACTGGCAGCCGTGGGACGAGGCGGCCTTCGAGGCCGCCCGCGAGCGCGACGTCCCCATCTTCCTCTCCATCGGCTACTCGGCGTGTCACTGGTGTCACGTCATGGAGGAGGAGTCGTTCTCCGACCCCGAGGTCGCCGACGTGCTGAACGAGCAGTTCGTCCCCATCAAGGTCGACCGCGAGGAGCGCCCGGACGTCGACTCGCTGTACATGACCGTCTGTCAGGCCGTCCGCGGCGGCGGCGGGTGGCCGCTGTCCGCGTTCCTCACGCCCGAGAAGGAGCCGTTCTACGTCGGGACGTACTTCCCGAAGGAGGCCGAGCGGAACCAGCCGGGCTTCCTCCCGCTGGCGAAGCGCGTCGCCAACGAGTGGACGCAGAACCGCGAGGAGCTCGAGGAGCGCGCCGACCAGTGGATGAGCACCGCCCGGGGCGAACTCGAATCGCTCCCGGACCCCATCGACGTCGGCGACGAGAGCCCGCTGCTGGACGCCGCGGACGACCTCGTGCGGGCGACCGACCCCGACCACGGCGGGTTCGGGCGCGCGCCGAAGTTCCCGCAGGCCAGCCGGGTGAACGCGCTCCTTCGCGCGCACCACCGGCAGTCGGCGGCCGACACGCGGTACGGCGACGCCGCCCGGAACGCGCTCGACGCGATGGCCGGCGGCGGCCTCTTCGACCACCTCGGCGGCGGCTTCCACCGGTACTGCACGGACGCCGACTGGACGGTCCCGCACTTCGAGAAGATGCTGTACAATCAGGCCGCGCTCGCGGCGCTGTACGTCGACGGCTACCGGCTGTTCGGCGAAGAGCGCTACGCGGACGTGGTCGACGAGACGCTCGGGTTCGTCGACCGCGAACTCGGCCACCCGGACGGCGGCTTCTACGCGACGCTGGACGCCCGGAGCGCGCCGCCGGAGCACCCCGAGGGCGACCACGAGGAGGGCGCGTTCTACGTCTGGACGCCCGAGGACGTGGCCGACGCAGTGAGCGAGTACGCCGCGGACGCACCCGCCGACGCGCCCGACGACGTGCTCGCGGACCTCGCCTGCGCGCGCTACGGCGTCGACGCCGCGGGGAACTTCGAGGACGGCCAGACGGTGCTCACCGTCTCCGCCTCACTCGAAGCACTCGCCGCGGAGTTCGACCGGAGCGAGAGCGAGGCCGCGGACCTGCTGGCCGCCGCGGAGGAGCGCCTACGGGTCGCCCGCGAGGACCGCCCGCGGCCCGCGCGCGACGAGAAGGTGCTCGCCGGGTGGAACGGCCTGATGGCGACGGCGTACGCGGAAGCCGGCCTCGCGCTCGACAGCGAATACGCCGAACGCGCCACCAAGGCAGTCGAGTACGTCCGCGAGACGCTGTGGAACGGCGACCGGCTCTCCCGGCGCGTCATCGACGGCGACGTCGCCGGCGTCGGCTACGCCGAGGACTACGCGTACCTCGCGGCGGGCGCGCTCGCGACCTACGAGGCGACCGGCAGCCGCGACCACCTCGGGTTCGCGCTCGACCTCGCGGACGCGCTGCTCGCGGAGTGCTACGACGCGGAGACGGGCGCGCTCTACCAGACCCCGGAATCGGTCGAGGACGTCGACGTGCGCTCCCAAGAGGTCGCGGACGGTCCGACGCCGTCCCCCGTGGGGGTCGCCGCCGAGACGTTGCTCGCGCTGGACGCCTTCGACCCCGACGCTGGGTACGGTGACGCAGCGAGCGCGATGCTCGAACGCTACGGCGGCCGCGCGGAGACGACGCCGACGAGCCACGCGACGCTCGCGCTCGCCACGGACACTCACGCGAACGGCCTCCTGGAGGTCACCGTCGCCGCGGACGCGCTCCCGGACGAGTGGCGCGAGACTATCGGAGCGTCCTATCTCCCGCACCGGCTGCTGACCGTGCGACCGCCCACTGAGTCGGGAATCGACGCGTGGCTGGACGACCTCGAGCTGGACTCGGCGCCGCCCATCTGGGCGGAGCGCGGCGCGGTCGACGGCGAGCCCGCGGCGTACGTCTGCCGGCGCGCGTGCTCGCCGCCCGTGACGACGACCGAAGCAATCAGCGAGTGGCTCGCGGAGTTCCGCGTCTAGAGCTGGTCGGCGAGGTAGACCGCCGGCGAGACGCGCTCCTCCTCGACGAAGCGCGCGAGCTCCTCGCCGTCGCGTTCGATGACGATGGTCGGGATGAGTTCGATGCCGTACTCCTCGACCTTCGGCCCGTACTTCTCGCCGTCTTCGCGCTCGACGGGGTAGTGTTCGACGTTCTCGACGCCCGCGGCCTCCAGCGCGGCCGCGAAGTCCGGGAGCTGGCTGCGGCAGTCCCCACACCAGTCGGCGCCCCAGACGCGGACGGTCACGTCGTCGCCGAGGCTCTCGAACGCGTCCACGACCTCCGGGTAGGACTTCGCGTCCCACGCCGGGTTCGGCTCCATCGTGCTCAGGCTCATACCCAGTCGTTGGCGCGACGCGGGCAAAAGGCTCGCGCTCGCGGCGACGCTCCACTCGTCGGCCGACCAGCCCCGTCGGCGGCTCTCCGCGCCGTCGCGTGGCGTCGCGTCGAATCCGGCAGGGACTGTCGCGGCCCGTCACACGTTTAGTGGGGGACTGCGTAGACGGGGCTAATGAAGGACAGCATCCTCGAGGCCATCGGGTCGCCGCTCGTCCGCGTCCCCGCTCCCGAGGGCGCGACGGTCGCGGCGAAACTCGAGGCGTTCAACCCCGGCGGTCGGCGAAAGACCGACCCGCCCGCGAGATGGTGCTGGCCGCCGAGCGCGAGGGCCACGTCTCGCCCGGCGACCGCCTCGTGGAGGCCACCAGCGGGAACACGGGCATCGGCCTCGCGGTCGTCGCGGCCGCCCGCGGCTACGACCTCACCATCGTCATGCCGGCGTCGATGTCCGAGGAGCGCCGGCGGCTCCTCCGCGCGTACGGCGCGGACCTCGAACTCGTCGAAGGTGACATGGAGACCGCGAACGAACGCGCCGACCGGCTCGCCGCCGAGGACGGCGGGTTCCGCGTCTCCCAGTTCGAGAACCCCGCGAACCCCCGCGCGCACTACCGAACGACCGCCGAGGAGATCATCGAGCAGGTCAAGGGCCGGGAGGTCGACGCGTTCGTCGCCGGCGTCGGCACCGGCGGGACCATCACAGGCACTGCGACCCGCCTGAAGGAGGAGTACCCCGACATGGAGGTCGTCGCGGTCGAACCAGCGGACAACGCCGTGCTCTCCACCGGCGAGTCCGGCGACGACGACTTCCAGGGGATGGGCCCGGGGTTCGTCAGCGACCTCCTCGACCGCGACCTCATCGACAGCGTCGAGACGGTCGCCGTCGAGGACGCCGAAGCGAGGTCCCGCGAACTCGCGCGCGAACACGGCATCCTCGTCGGGCAGTCCAGCGGCGCCGCCTACGTCGCCGCCGAACGCGTCGCCGAACGCGTCGCCGAACCCGGGCTGAACTGCCCGGAAGCCGCCTTCGACGCCAGCGACCTCGCGGACGCCGGCCTCGACGAGGACGCGCTCGCGGACGGCGGCAGCGAGTACGACGACTGCCCGCTTGTCGTCACGGTGTTCCCGGACTCCGGGGAGCGGTACCTCTCGGCGGGCGTCTTCGACGCGTAGTCAGGCTTCGAACTCGTCTTCGGTCACGCGCACGACGACCGTCTCCTCGACGTCCCGGAGGTCGTAGTCGGGGCGCTCGCCCTGCACGCGCGTGACGTACATCGGCTCGACGAGCTCGCCGTCCTCGACGCCGTAGACTTTCAGCCGCGCGTCCGTCTCCGGCGCGCGCACGTCGCCGTCCCTGACCTCCGCGGCGAGAGCGCGGGAGAGCCACTCGTCGTCGGCGACCGAGGGCTCGAGGACGAACGCCTCCTCGGCGAGCCGGACGAGATACCAGTTCAGGTCGTTCAACAGCGACACCGCGGCGCCGAGGCTCACGGTCTCGACGGCGACCGTGTTCTCGTACGGCGACCGGACGTCGTAGGTCGCCAGCGCCCGGCGCGCGGTCTCGTACTCGAACAGCTCCGTGCGGAGGTCGACGTCGTCGCTACCGACGATGCAGACGCGCGTCACGCCGGCATCCCTCCGGAGACCTCGACGCCCTCGGCGGCCTCCCGCGCCCACTCGAAGAGGTCGTCGGGTTCGTCCTTGCGGACACTGTCCATCGACGCGGCGGTCAGCGGCTGGCTGGGCGCGAGTCGCTGACACCCGACGTCTAGCGTGGAGTCGCGGTACGTGCCGATGTCGCGGGCGCGAGCGATGATCTCCTGTTTGTCGAGCGCGAACAGCGGCCGGTGGACCGGGAGGTCGGTGACGCGGTCGACGACCGCGAAGTTCGCGGCGGTCTGGCTGGACTTCTGGCCGAGGGACTCGCCGGTGACGACGCCGACGGCGCCGACCCGTTCGGCGAACCGTTCCGCGAGCCGGTACATGAACCGGCGGTAGGAGAGCATGCGCGTCCGGCCGACCTCCTCGCCGAGCCGTTCGACTGCCTCGCCGGCGGGCGCGACGCGCAGCCGGAGGTCGAAGTTCGGCGCGTACGCGGCGAGCCGTCGCGCCGTCTCCTCGGCGCGAGCCCGGTGGTCGGGGCCGCCGTACGGCCCGAGGTCGAGGTACAGCGGTACGACGGGCGACCCGCGCTTCATCGCCTCCCACGCCGCGACCGGCGAGTCGATGCCGCCGGAGACCAGCGCCACGAGCGGCTTCTGGCTACCCAGCGGCATCCCGCCGGGACCGTCGCGCTTCTCCACGAAGACGAACGCCTCGTCGTGGCGGACTTCGACGAAGAACGTGAGGTCGGGGTCGTCGAGGTCGACTTCGGGGCGGAGCTCGTCCTCGACGGCGTGCCAGACGGCGTCCCCGCCCGCGCGGTTGACGTCGTGGCTGTCGAAGTCGTGGTCGCCGACGCGGCGCGCGTCGACGGCGTACGCGCCGCCGTCGTAGCACTCGCGGGCGGTCAGCGCGAGCGCGCCGCGAATCGCGTCGAGTTCGGCTGGCACGGAGAGCGCGGGGCTGGCGGAGACGACGCCGAACGTGTCCGCGGCGGCGTCGGCGGCGGCGTCGGGGTCGGACGTGCGGACGAGCAGGCGTCCCCACTCGCGGTCGACGTCGCCCGGGACGTCGCGGTCGTCGAGGATAGCTTGGAGGTTCTCGCGGAGCCGACGCTCCATGTCGGACTGCACCGAACTCGACTTCACGCCGACGTCGCCGTGCCGGACGACGACGGCGTCCGCACCGGGCGGTAGCATGGTAGGAGGAAGCCGACCCGGCAGTAAACACCTATCGCCTGCTGGCGGACAGAACACTCGCAGACCGGGGTGGGTTCGAGCAGGTGGCGCCGCGTCGCGGGCCGGCTCGCCACGCTCCCGCCTCGACCGGACCCGCGCCAGTGGTTACGTCACGCGACGGGTTGGTCCCGGCCACCTACTTGAACCCGTCACGCGACGGGTTGGTCCCGGCCACCTACTTGAACCTGCGCAGCCGACGCCGTGTCTGCAAGCCGAGAATCCTAACAGCGAGCATCCGCGACCCGAGTGGCTCGAAGAGCCCGGAAGGGTCGCGGTTCACTGCGCGAACGGCGCGAGGCGCGAGGGACGAGCGCCACGGTTTGTGCGAACGGTGAGCGTAGCGAGCCGTGAGCAGCGGGCCGTGAGCGCAGGCCGACGACTGAGGGGAGTGAGCGCAGCGAACGAACCGAAGGAGGAGTGCTTTTGGCCGAGCTTTTGCCGAGCGAGCGGCGGCGGAGCCGCCGCGAGCGCAGCGCAAAAGGTCGCTTAGAACGTATCCAGTTCGCCGTCGATGACGCGCTGGGTGACGTCGGTGATGGCGGCGAGTTCGTCGTCGACGATGGCTTCGACGTCGGCTTCGACATCCGAGACGTCGAGGCCGTCTTCAGTGACGACGTGGACGTCGGCGACGTGGGGCTGGTCAATAGGGCGACCGATCTGGGAGAGCAGGCGGACGCGGAGGTCGCGGATGCCGTCGACGTCGGCGACGACGCTCTCGGCGATCTCGGTGGAGACGAGGTTGTAGATCTTCCCGATGTGGTTGACGGGGTTCTTCCCGGAGGTGGCTTCCATGCTCATCGACCGGTTCGGGGTGATGAGGCCGTTCGCGCGGTTGCCGCGGCCGACGCTGCCGTCGTCGCCCTGTTCGGCGCTCGTGCCCGTGGTAGTGAGGTAGATGGAGCCGGAGTCGTAGTCGTCGGCGGTGTTGACGTGGACGGTGACGCGGCGGTCGGTGTAGTCGGCGGCGAGGTCGTGGACGTGCTCGCGGACGGCCTCGACTTCGGCCTTGTAGGCTTCGAGGTCCTCGACGTGGGCGTCGACGAGCGCGGCGGCGACGGTGAGGTCGATGTGGTCGCCTTCGCGTTTCCCCATGACTTTGACGTCCTCGCCGACGGCCGGGTTGGCGTCGCCGTAGGGGCCGTTGAGGGACTGTTCGGTCTCGTAGACGATGCGTTCGGTCTCCGTGAGGGGTGCGTGGCCGACGCCGAAGCTGGTGTCGTTGGCCATCGGGACGGCGGGGCCGTCTTCGACGAAGACTTCCTGGAGGTCACCGGAGCCTTCGCCGAGTTTGACGTCGACGACGACGTCGGTCTCGAGGTCGAGGTTGGGGAAGTGCTCGCGGAGGTAGTCGCGGGCGGCTTCCAGCGCGAGGGACTCGACGGGGATGTGGTACTCGGTGCCGTCGTCGTCGACGTAGTGGCTGGTGGCGCGGCCGACGACGAGGATGTAGATGGGGTCGACGACTTCGCCGCCGCCGAACGCGGGCGCGGCGGTGCCGGCGACGAGCTGGGTCTCGTCGGTGTTGAAGTGGAGGACTTCGCCGACGCGGTCGATGTACTCGCGGGCGAGCCGCTCGCAGACGTGTTCGGCGATGCCGTCGCAGATGGAGTCGGGGTGGCCGAGGCCTTTTCGTTCGACAATCTCGACCGCTTCGTCCTCGACCGCTCCGCGGTCGAGAGACTGAACCTGGATGTTCCGCTCGGTCATTACGCAAGCGTTGCCGGCCTCCGCTCCTATAACTTGCGAAAAGCACGACGCCCGATAATATTCCTCTCGCGCATACCAAGTCAGTCGTCGGCGAGCAACAGCCCGAGGTAGGAGGTCCGAATCTGGTCGTCGGGGTCGAGGCCGAGTCGCCGGAGGAGCGCGTAGGCGTCCTCGCGGGCGGCTTCGACCTCGCCGTCGGTCTCGACCTCGGTCTCCACTTCGACGTACTCGCCGACGCCCTCCACGGCGTCCAGGAGAACTTCGAACCCGTCGACGTGGTGGGTCTCGCGGAGTTTGCGGACCGTCGCCGCGGGGTCGAAACCGAGCCGCGAGAAGATTTCGCGGGCGGTCTCCCCGCTCCCGACGAGCGTCTCGAACTCCTCGCGTGACTTCGACTCGGCCTCCAGCAGCGGCCCCTTGTACGTCACCCGGGACTCGCCCTCCGCGAGGTGTTCACCGTCGAGCACCGCGTCGATGGCCGCCGCGAGCCCGCCGTCGACGGCGTCGCGCTCGAACGCCTCGCTCGCGGTCGCGACCCGGCGCACGCGCAGCGCCTCGTCGGTCTCCGCGAAGTCGCGGTGGGGGGCGTCGAAGTACGTGTCCGCCTGTGCCACCGTCCCGGCGCGCTCGCGCCCGCGTCCGCCAGCGCCGCGCGGACCGCGTCGTGGTCCGCCGGCACCTTCACCTCCACTTCGTACATGCACGAGGGGTCGCGAGCACCGCGGAAAAACACGACGCTTCGGGGGAGTCGAGCGGTGCGTCGGTCGTTCCGCGTACCGACCCGGCACCGAGCGAACACGGCCGAACGTCGACCCCGACCGGCGACTCACCGCGTGGGTCTCGGTGGACGCCGACGCCCTCGTGTCGTTAACCGAGAACCGGTGACCGCGCCAGCGGCGGCGGCGGCGCTCGCGGCCGCGAAACGTGATTCTTAAGGGTGGAACGGGAGTGCGTACTGGTATGAGCGACGAAACTGAGGCCGAGACGGCCGACGAATCCGAGACAGAACAGGGCGGACTCCAGGAGGGCGACTTCGTAGAGCTCTCCTACACCGCCCGAACGGTCGACAGCGACGAACTCGTCGACACGACCGACGAGGCGGTCGCCGAGGAGGAGGGCGTCGACACCGAGGAACAGGACTTCTCCCCGCGCACCATCGTCATCGGCGAGGGTCACATCTTCGAAGCCGTCGAGGACGACCTCGTGGGCAAGGAGGTCGGCGACACCGGTAGCGTCGTCGTCGAGCAGGCGTTCGGCGAGTACGACGAGGACGAAGTCCGCACGGTCTCCGCGAACAAGCTCCCCGAGGACGAGCGCTACCCCGGCGCGCACGTCGACATCGAGGGCGAGCACGGCCACGTCGAAGCCGTCATCGGCGGCCGCGCCCGCGTCGACTTCAACCACCCGCTCGCCGGCGAGGACGTCGAGTACGAGTACGAGATTCTCGACGAGGTCGAGGGCACCGTCGAGAAGGCCCGCGGCCTCCTGAAGATGTACTTCGACGCCGACCTCGACATGCACCTCGAGACCGACGAGGTCGAAGAGGAGGTCACCGAGGAGAACGACGAGGGCGAGACGGAGACCACCACGGAGACCGTCGAGAAGGAGACGCTGTACATCGAGCAGTCCCCGCAGCTCCAGTTCAACCAGCAGTGGATGATGGGCAAGGACCAGATCCTCAACCAGATCATCGACATGCTGGACGTCGACCGCGTCATCGTCCAGGAGATTATCGACGGCCAGCCCGCTGGCATGCCCGGCATGATGGGCGGCATGGGCGGCATGGGCGGCGAGGACCTCGGCGACGTCGAGGACGCCCTCGAGGACGCCGACGTCGACGCCGACGAGATCGTCGACGAGCTCGACGTCGAAGACGAAGCCTAACGTCGTCGGTTCCGGCCGCTCGGCCCGTTTTTCTTCGCGGCGAGAACTCCGTCCGGTAGCTGCGCGGTCAGGCGATGTCGCGGCTGGTGTCGACCTGCACGCGCTCGCCGAGGTTCAGCTTGATCGAGGAGTCCAGGGCGGTGCCGCCGCGGAACTTCGGGACGGTGAGCCGCGTCTCGACCTCGTCGTTGTGCTCCTCGACGCGCAGCTCGAAGACGACGTCGGCCATGTGCTCGGTGGTGCCGCGGAGTTCGGGGGCGTGGTCGGTGTCCAGGCAGTGCAGGACGGCGATGCCGCCGACGTTCCGCATGTGGTTGCCGAGCTCGTTGAGGAAGTTCTCGTAGCGCCCGCGGTCCGCGCGCTCGAGGGCGTCCGCGGGGTCGATGATGACCGTCGACTCCGGGGGGACGCTGCGGAACGCGCGGCGGGCGTTCTCGATGGCGTCCGCGCCCGGGATGTAGCCGACCTCGGGGTCGCCCGTCGGGGCGTCCGTCGCGTCGAAGGCGTCCCTGACGGCCTGCTCGGTGCGGTTCGTGGTGAGGTACAGCGTGGGCCGCGGGCGCGTGAGTTCGTACAGCAGCAGCTCTCCCTGACTGGCCGGTGGCGCCTCGTAGGCGACCACCGTGCCGGCCGGCACGCCGCCGCCGAGCTCCCGGTCGAGGACGTCCACGCCGGTGGAGAGCCGCTCGCGCATGCGTCCTCTGTAGGAGGCGGGCGCAGGTTAAGTATTTGGCTCGGCGTAGTCGGCGAGCGTCGCGTACGCCGCGGCCGTCTCGGGCGCGTCGAGGGGCGAACTGACGCCGGGAACCGGCACCGTGTCGGCGGCCGCCGCGTTCGCGAGCCCGGCCGGAACGTCGGCCGCCCGCGTGACGGCGACGGCCCGGACCGGCGTCCCCACGGCGCGCGCCATCGCGGCGGTCTTCACCGCGTCCTCGACGCCCTCCCGACCGTCGGTCGCGACGACGACGCAGGCGTCGGCGGCGCGCAGCGGCCGGACCGCGGCCTCGCTCGCGCCGGCGGGACAGTCGAGGACGACCGGTCGGGGGTCGTCGAGCGCGTCGAGCGCAGCGGCGAGGTCGTCGCCGTC
>NZ_WPCF01000138.1 GCF_009741975.1 Halobacterium sp. CBA1126
TCGTCGCCGCGCTCGGCGCCGCGCTGCTCGCGTCCCGCCGCACGTAACGACCCGCTTTTTTCGGGCGAGCGCGCAGCCGTTAACATCCCCCGGGGCGAACGCCACCCGTGAACCGACGCGCACTCGCCGCGCTCGCCGTCGCCGCGCTCGCCGTCAGCACGGGCTGTCTCGGCCCGCTCGCCGACGGCCAGCAGTCCGCGGAGAGCCGGGACGCGACGGTCGTCGGCGTCGTGGACGGCGACACCGTGGACGTCCTGTTCGACGACGGCACCGAGGAGCGCGTCCGCCTGCTCGGCGTCGACACGCCGGAAGTCCACGTGGACGTCTCGCCCGGCGAGTTCGAGGGCGTCCCCGACAGCGAGGCCGGGCGGTCGTGTCTGCGGTCGTGGGGCGAGCGCGCCAGCGAGTACGCCACCGAACGGCTCGCCGGCGAGTCCGTGACCGTGCGGTTCGACGCGGAGAGCGACCGCCGCGGCGGCTACGACCGGCTGCTCGCGTACGTAATCGTCGAGAACGAGTCGTTCAACCGCGCGCTCCTCGCGAACGGCTACGCGCGCCTCTACGACAGCGAGTTCACGGAGCGCGACGACTACGCGGCCGTCGAACTGCGGGCGCGCGAGAACGGCACCGGCCTCTGGGCCTGCGCGAGCTAGCAAGGCTTATTCGCCGCGCGCCGGCAGTCCCGAACGTGACCGGACGCCTCCGCGCCGCCGTCGCGCGCCGCCTCGGCGTCGACGCGGGCGCACTCGCCGCCCTGCGGGTCGCGCTCGCGGCGGTCGTGCTCGCGGACCTCGCGCTCCGCGCGCGCTTCCTCCGCGCGTTCTACACGGACGCCGGCGTCTACCCGCGCTCGCTGCTGTTCGAGCAGTACGGCCCGCTCGCGCGCCTCTCCGTGCACGCGCTCTCCGGCGCGGCGTGGGTGCAGGCCGCGCTGTTCGTCGCGACGGCGGTCGCCGCGCTGGCGCTGCTCGCGGGCTACCGCACGACGCTGGCGACGGTGCTGACCGCCGTCCTGCTCGGGTCGCTGCACTTCCGGAACCCGCTCGTGCTGAACAGCGGCGACACCCTGCTCCGCGTGCTCTTCCTCTGGTGCGTCTTCCTCCCGCTCGGCGAGCGCTGGTCCGTCGACGCGCTCCGCAGGGGCGACGACGCCCGGGACCGCGTGACGAGCGTCGCCACCGCGGGCGTCCTCCTGCAGGTCGTCGTGGTGTACTCCACGAACGCCGTCCTGAAGCTCCGCGGCGACGAGTGGCTCTCCGGGGAGGCCGTCCGGCTCGTCCTCGAGCTCGACATGTTCACCGTGCTGCTCGGCGACGTGCTCGCGGAGTACCCCGGTCTCGTCGCCGCGTTCGACCGGCTCTGGCTCGCCCTGCTCGCGGGGTCGGTCCTCCTCGTGGTGCTGACCGGCTGGCTGCGCGCGGCGTTCGCCGGGCTGTTCGCCGCGATGCACGCCGGCATGCTGGTCTCGATGCAGCTCGCGGTGTTCCCGCTCGTCTCGATTGCCGCGCTCCTCCCGTTCCTCCCACCGGTGTTCTGGGACCGGCTGCCGGGCTGGCGCGCGGTCCCCGGCGTCCGCCGTCTCCCGGTCGCCGAGTACGCATCCAGCGTGGACCGAGCGCTCCCGCGGGTCGCGCTGCCGTCGCTCCCGAGCCGCGTCGCGTACTGGAAGGACCGAGCGGTGCCGGCGCTGCTGACGGTGTTGCTCGTCGGGATGCTCGTCTGGAACGCCGCGACCATCGGGCTCGTCGGGGTGCCCGACGCCGCACCGGTCGAGGGCCAGCCGGAGCCGCGGTGGTCGATGTTCGCGCCGACGCCCGTCGACACGGACTTCTGGGTGGTCGCGCCCGGCACGCTCGCGTCGGGCGAGCGCGTCGACGCGTTCCGCGGCGGGCCCGTGGAGTGGGCGGAACCGCCCGACGTCGCGAACAGCTACCCGAGCTCGCGCTGGCGGAAGTACGTCGCGAACGTCCGCGCCCGCGAACCGCGGGTGGCCGGCGCGTTCGCCGACTACCTCTGCGCGCGGTGGGACGGCGAACGGGAACTCCGGTCCGTCGAGCTCTACGTCGTCGAACAGCAGGTGCGTCTGGACGGCTCGGACCCGACCGAGCGCGTGAAACTCGCGGCGACGAACTGCTCGGCCGGCGTTCGGACGAACACCTAAGCGTCCGCCGCGCGTCCCTCCGGTGATGGCACGAGTCGACCGTCTGCGCGTCTACCCCGTGAAGGGGCTGGACGGCATCGAAGTGAACGCCGCCGACGTGACCCCGGGCGGCACGCTCGCCGACGACCGCACGTACGCGTTCTTCGACGGGGACGGTGACGTCCTCAACGGCAAGCGCACCGCTCGCGTCCACGACCTCGCCACCGACTTCGACCGCGAGACCCGTGAGTTCGTCGCGGAGACGCGGGGCGGCGAGACCCGGCGCTTCGACCTCGACGGCGACCCCGGGGCCGCCGAAGCGTGGTTCTCCGAGTTCTTCGACGCGGACCTGACGCTCGAACGCGACGACGAACTCGGCTACGTCGACCGCCGCGAGATGGGGCCGTCCGTCGTCAGCACCGCCACCCTCCGCGAGGTCGCGTCGTGGTTCGACGGCCTCACCGTCGACGGCGTGCGCCGGCGCCTCCGCGCGAACGTCGAAGTAGCCGGCGTTCCCGCGTTCTGGGAGGACCGCTTCGTCGGCGAGGACGCGCCCGGCTTCGACGCCGGCGGCGTGCGCTTCGAGGGCGTCACGCCCTGCGGGCGCTGCGTCGTCCCGAGCCGCGACCCCGACACCGGCGAGCCCACGCCGGAGTTCCGCGAGACGTTCGTCCGGCGACGCCGCGAGACGTTCCCCGAGTTCGCCGACCGGGACGCCTTCGACCACTTCTACACGCTCATGCTCGTCGCTCGCGTGCCCGAAGCGAGCCGCGGGCAGACGCTGCGCGTCGGGGACGAGGTGCGGGAGGATTAGCTCGCGTCGGCCAGCTCCGTCGGGTCCGCCATCCCCTCCTTGACGCCGACGCGGACGAGCGCGACGTTCACCGGATACGCGGCGACGAACCCGACGGAAAGCGAGAACGCGAGCGCGCCCCAGAACAGCGGCTCGCCGATGGTCGCCTCGCCCGCCAGCAGCACGTCGGTGCCGATGGCGGTCACCTCCATCACGGTGATAGAGGGCGTTTCCGTGTAGAGCGCGTCCGCGAGCGCGGTGGCGAGCGCCTCCCCCTCCTGCAGGAGCGGGCCGACGGTCAGCGCGTACCCGAACGCGTACGCGAACGCGAACGTCCCGAGCGTCGTCACGAGCTGGTCGCCGATGGCGAGCACGCCCACGAGCAGGACGACGCCCGTCACTTCCCCGGCGCCACACCCCGAGTAGCAGTGCGCGGTCGACCGCACGCCCCGCCGCCACAGCGAGTCTCTGGCTATCTGCGTGCGGCCCGCGTACCAGTACAGCGCCAGCCCCGCCGGCCCCGAGTACACCGCGACGAGCGTCCAGACGCCCCGCATCAGCGACGGAATCGCCTCGTTGTGCCGGCGGAGGTCCCACCAGAGCACGCCCACGGACGCCGCGACCAGCACCGCCCACGCCGCGAGCACGCGGTGGTCCGAGAGCACCGGCCGGACGACGTCGCGGGCCGGCGCGAGCGCCTCCTCGACCGAACCCAAGAACGCTGCGACGGACATGGACGCCACTCGGGACGCGGCGCCTTAGAGCGTGGTGGCCTCCTCGGGCGAACGGCGACACAGTCGCTGTCGGTCGAGGACGAAGGGAGAAGAGCCGGTAGAGGGATTTGAACCCTCGGCCTATTCCTTACGAAGGAATCGCTCTACCAGTCTGAGCTATACCGGCACACGTCGTTTCACTCGTGTGCCGAACCCCGCCTCACTTCGTTCGGCGGGACACCGGCGCGACCTGCGTACCTCTCCGTAGCCGGATTCGAGAAATAAGCCTTGCGAATCACCGGCGGGTCAGTCGGGCGTCCACGACGACGTTGTACTCGTGGGGCGCGTACGACCGCACGGTGCGCTCGGTCTCCACCTCGACCTCGTACTCGGGTTCGGCGGCCTCGCGGATGGCCGCGATGCCGGGGCCGAACGGGTCGTCCTCGTGCTGGATGTCGTAGAAGTGAACCACGCAGTCGTCGGCGGCGAGCGCGACCGCGGTGTCGAGGAACTCGTCGGCCGTGTGCGGGAGGTTCATCACGACGCGGTCGGCCCAGTCCTCGTACTCCTCGGCAGCCTCTCTCACGTCTCCCGCGATGGCCGTGACGCGCTCGCTGACGCCGTTGCGCTCGGCGTTCTTCCGGAGGTACTCGATTGCGGTCTCGTTGATGTCGGTGGCGACGACCGCCGCGCCGGCGTTCGCCATCGGGACCGCGTACGGCCCGACGCCCGCGAACATGTCGAAGGCGCGCTCGTCCGCCTGCACCTGTTCGACGACGCGGTGGCGTTCGGTCGCGAGCCGCGGCGAGAAGTACACCTCGGCGAGGTCGAGCTCGAACTCGCAGCCGTACTCCGTGTGGACGGTCTCGGTGCTCTCGCCGACGAGGACGTCCCAGTCGCGGACGCGCTCGGTGCCCTTGATCTTCGACGCGCGGTTGACGACCGTCGCCGCGCGGACGTCCGACTCCATCACGGCGTCGGCGATTTCGCGGGCGCGCTCGGGGTCGTCCTCGTCGAGGATGACGACGTCGCCGAGGCGCTCGTAGGACGGCTCGAAGCCCAGAATCTCGGCGGGCGTCGTCGGCGTCTCGCGCTCGGGCGCGTCGAACGCCACGACGTCGAGGTCGTCAGGGACCGCGTCCGGGTCGCTGACGGGGATGTAGAGGTCGCCGTCGCTGGCCGTGATGGCGTACTCGTCGACCACGAGGTCCGCGTCCGCGAGCCGGCGGCGCGTGGCTTCGCCGTCCTCGGTGGGGACGCGGACACACGGCACAGTCATGCCCGGGAGTCGGGCGGGCGCGGCCTTACCCGTGTCGCTTGCGTCTCGAAACCCATAGGGCGCTGGCCGGGCTACGGGGCGTATGCTCACGTTCGTCGGGCTCGGCCTCTACGACGAGCGCTCGGTCACCGTGGCGGGCGCCGACGCCATCGCCGACGCCGACCGCGCGTTCGCGGAGTTCTACACCAGCAGGCTCGTCGGCGCCGACGTCGCCGACCTCGAAGCCTACCACGGCACCGAAATCGTGGTCCGGGACCGCGCGGGCGTCGAACAGGACCCGGAGCCGATTCTCGCCGCCGCCGAGTCCGGCGACGCGGTCTTCCTCACCGCGGGCGACACGATGATTTCGACGACGCACGTCGACCTCCGACTGCGCGCCGCGGAGCGCGGCATCGAGACGCGCGTGGTTCACGCCCCCACTGCGGAGTCCGCGGCGTCCAGCCTGACGGGCCTCCAGAACTACCGCTTCGGGAAGGCGACGACGCTCCCGTTCGAGTGGGCGCACGGCGCCGACGGGGTCCCGAGTTCAGTAATCGAGACCGTCGAGGCGAACCGCGAGCGCGGCCTGCACACGCTCTGTTATCTGGACATCAAGGTCGACCACCCGCGCGTGGACGGC